>NZ_CP013342.1:1500000-1742500 GCF_001610975.1 Sphingopyxis terrae subsp. terrae NBRC 15098
GTCCGCGCAGCACTTCGATCTGCTGAACGTCGTAGAAGCCGCTGAGCTGCGCCGCCGGGCGGCTGATCATCGCGCCATTCTGCAGGAAGGCCACGGCGCCGTCGGCGCCAAGGTCGATACTGGTGAGGCCGATGCCGCGAATGAAGGTGCGGTTGACGCCGAATTGATCGCCGACCGAGACATTGGGCACCGCCGAGGCGAGATCGCCGGCGTCTTCGATGCCGCCCGCGCCGACATCGCCAGCACCGAGAACCGAAATCGAGCCCCCTGTATCTTCCAGCGACTTGCCGGACTTGGTTGCCGTTACGATGATGGCACCATCCTCGCCGGCCTCGGTGCCGCTATCGCGCGCGGTCTCTTGGGCAAACGCTGGCGCTGCGACGGCAATCGAAGCCGTGGCAGCCGCCGACAGCAGTAGCTTGACCTTGAAATTCATATCGCCTCTCCCTGATATACCGGGCTTATAATTATCTACCCGTCAGTATTTGATTATCTGTTTGGGCCAATCGGGTATCGAAACCCGCTCCGTTTTCCGCCTGTGTCAGATTCCCTTTGCTATTCCGCGCCTGCCAGCCGCAGCGCGGCCTCGACCAGATATTCGATGACCTCGTCAGCGGTGCGTTGGCCGGTCGGCGAATACCATGTCGGGATCCAGCTGATGAGGCCGCCAATCCAGACCGCGATGAACGGATCAATGTCGGCGCGGAATTCGCCGCTTGCGACGCCTTCGCGAATCATCGTGCCGATCTGGTGATCGAAGCTGTGCCGCAGCCGGAGGATGCGCTTGTAATCATCAGCGGAGAGATGCTTCATCTCTCGCTGATAGACGACGACATATTCCTGCCGGTCGATGACAATCCGCCCGACCTTACGCACGACTTCGGCAAGCTTTGCACGGTGGCTCTCATGCTGATGCGCCAGCACATCCTCGAGCACCGCGAGGGCCTCGCTGATGCCGACCTCGCAGATAGCCGCAAGGATCGCTTCCTTGTTCCGGAAATAGGAATAGAGAAAGGGCTTGGTGACGCTGAGCTGGTTGGCGACATTGTCGAGGGTGCAGCTGCTGTAGCCGCGCTCGTAAAAAAGATGGCTCGCAGCCTCGACGATGCGGTTGACCTTGAAGGCAACGAACTCGGATTTGAGCGAGGCACCGGGGGCGCGCGGATTGATCATGGAATCACTGGACACGGCCACCGTCATAGCATCGACCCAAGGCAGTCGGATAGTGACACCAAAATCTCCCTCCGCGGTGCCATTCTGTCGATGGCGAGCCGTTGGGATAACTATGCCGCAAAAATTATCTACCTGCTAGTAGTTTTTACAGGATGTCGGTATTTTTGCGGAACTGCGGCGAAAACGCCGCCGGGGTTACCATGGGGGCAGTCGCGAAAAGCGTTGCCGCCGCGACCAGTCAGGCTGCGAATGATGCGGTCAGCCGATCAAGCCTTGCACCCGTTGCCTTGACCTTTTGCCGATCGGGCGGGTTCTGGCGGCGGTGCGCCTGGCCCGATGGGTCAAGCGCACCGCCCGCTGACGACTGTGGGTCGCAGATCGCCGTCAGCGATTGCGAATAGAGCCCAAGCCTGCATGCGGTTCATCCTCCAGATGGAGGATGGGACGGAGTTTTTCGACTAGTTCGGAGCGGTTGCACCGAGCCGCGCCAGCAGCCCGGCAAGGTCGGACTGCCGTGACGTGCCCGTTTTCTCGAGCACACTGCGAATTTGGCTGCGCACTGTGCTGATGGCGACACAGCCCGATGCCGCGATTGCCTCTGGCGTTTCGCCGCGTGCGATACCACTGGCAACGCGCGCTTCCGACGGCGTCAGGTCAAAAAGCGACTTCATCAGCGTTGCCGAAGGCACGCGATCCGAAGCGACCGGCACCATCATCAGCAAGGCATAGGAATCCCCAAAAACATCGTGCGCACCGCGCTGAACCGGGATCAGATGCGCGACCTGCCGGGGCATTCCCGCCGCGTCACGTACCGGAAACGATCGCGCGCTGATGGCGGGTGCCGAGGTCAGCGATGCCAGGGCGTCGTCGAGGAGCGCATCTGCCTGCCTGTCCGCCAGTCGCAGGCGGCCGTGGGCACCCAATATCACAAGCGGTGACACATCGGTGCCAAGCGGGCTCATCTCGACAACTTCACCGCCTGCGCGCAGGAGAAAGGCAGGCAGGTGCATCGCGGTCAGCGCCTCGGCGGCGCCCTGCGCGCGCTTGTGCTGCATACGCGCGCTCACGAGCGCGCTGCGCGCCAGATGCGGGCGCAGCAGATTGAGCCGTGCCACGCTTTCGGCCGCCACCGGGCCTTCAGAAAAGGCGCGCTCGACGCTGAACACGATATTGTCGCCGGTCGGCACCTGGACCCCGGTTCCCGCCGACCATCCCAGCCCGCGCGGACGGAAAAAATCGCGATACACCGGATCGGCATCGATTTCCGCATCGCTCCAGAAATCATGCTCGACGAAAAAGGAGGGTTCCTCGCGGCCCATCAGGCAAACGCGCCGGCTGCATTTGCCGAACCATCCTTCCTCCACATAGGCCGCAAAGACGTCGGCTACGCGCTCGGAAGCGGTCCAGTTCAGGGCCTTGCGCGCCGAGAAGAGAAGCCCACCCGCCGAACCCGCGAGCGCTGCCACCTCGTCGAGAACCGCCGGCCATGCCTCCGGGACCACCGAGCATTCGTAAATCCGATCGACAAGTCCGTCTTGCATTCTTGATCCCCGCGGGCAGATGGAGGCATTGTCGTCACCTTGGTCCAAATGGCAAGTGTAAGGAGCGCAGCCCGTAAAACGCATCTGTCCAACCCGGTTGAGGCTTTACACGGCGGCCGGCTCTCCCAAGCAAAGATTGTCGGGCATGTGCCTGAAGCCACACGTAGCGCCGGATATCTGACGGCCTGAGAGTTGCCATCCGCGCGTTAGGGTAAACTCATCTTGGCACATAGATGCCGTGAGCGGGAGCCATCCACCTCATCTGCTTCGGGCACCGAAACGAAAGTGATATTAACGCATCGGGAATTTGCGATTGTTATTGCCAGATGGAAATCCATCGGGTAATTTCGATGAATGACTACTGACGCAGCCCTGCTGGCGCTCGCCGCGCTCGCGCATCCGACCCGGCTCAATGCCTTCCGTCTGCTTGTGCGATACGAGCCCGAAGGTCTCTCGACAGGACAGCTCGTCAAACATTCTGGACTGACGCAGAGCACCTTCTCGACGCATCTCGCTGTGCTCGCCAAGGCTGGACTCGTGCAGTCAGAGAAGCGCGGACGCAACATCATCCAGCGCGCCGAGATTGATGCCCTTCGCGGCCTGATGCTTTTCCTCGCCAAAGATTGCTGTGAGGGGCGCGCCGAACTCTGTGAACCGCTGCTCGCCGAACTCGCCTGCTGCTGATCGGGATTGAGCCGTGGCCGACATTATCATCTATCACAATCCCGATTGCGGCACCTCACGCAACACGCTTGGCCTCATCCGCAACGCGGGGATCGAACCGCATATCGTCGAATATCTGCAGTCGCCGCCCACGCGTAGGCTGCTCGAACAGTTGATCGCCCGCGCTGGGATAGCACCGCGAGACCTCCTGCGGCAGAAAGGCACGCCTTACGTCCAGCTCGGCCTCGACGATCCCGCGCTCAGCGATGCGGAACTCATCGACGCGATGATGGCGCATCCCATTCTGATCAACCGTCCGCTCGTCGTATCACCCCTCGGTGTGAGGCTCTGCCGCCCTTCCGAAGCCGTACTCGACATCCTTCCGGCGAGGCAGCTTGGCGCCTTCGCCAAGGAGGACGGCGAGCAGGTGGTCGACGACGCCGGCAACCGCATCGGCGACTGATCGATGCCGCAGATCAAAGGCGAACGCCTGTCGTTCCTCGACCGCTATCTGACGCTCTGGATATTCCTGGCGATGGCCTTGGGGGTGCTTCTCGGAACCATCTTCGAGGGCCTCCCAAGCGCGATCGAGGCGCTGTCGATCGGCACGACCAACATCCCGATCGCGCTCGGCCTGATCCTGATGATGTATCCGCCGCTCGCCCGCGTGCGCTATAGCGAGCTTCCGCGCGTGTTCGACGACCGACGCGTGCTTGCGATCTCGCTCGTCCAGAACTGGATCATCGGCCCTGCGCTGATGTTCGGGCTCGCCATTCTCTTTCTTGCGGACCGACCCGAATATATGACCGGCCTGATCCTGATCGGGCTTGCGCGCTGCATCGCGATGGTCATCGTCTGGAACCAGCTCGCGAAAGGCGACAATCAATATGTCGCGGCGCTCGTCGCCTTCAACTCGATCTTCCAGATTCTCTTCTTCAGCGTCTATGCCTGGTTCTTCCTCACCATCCTGCCGCCGCTGTTCGGGCTTGAAGGCAGCGTCATCGACGTGAGCTTCTGGACGATCGCTAAAGCGGTTCTCATCTATCTCGGCATTCCCTTTTTCGCCGGATATCTGACGCGCCATATCCTTGCGAAGGCAAAGGGCAACGATTGGTACGAGACACGCTTCCTGCCGCGGATCGCTCCGATCACGCTCGCCGCGCTGCTATTCACCATCGTCGCGATGTTCAGCCTCAAGGGCGGCGAGATCGTCAGCATTCCCGCCGACGTTGTTCGCATCGCGATCCCGCTTACGATTTACTTCGTCATCCAGTTCCTGATCAGCTTCTGGATGGGTAAACTCATCGACGCCGATTACCCGCGCACGACCGCGGTCGCCTTCACCGCCGCAGGCAATAATTTCGAACTCGCGATTGCCGTCTCGGTTGCTGCCTTCGGCCTCGCCTCGCCCGTCGCCTTCGCAGCAGTTATCGGCCCGCTCGTCGAGGTCCCCGTCCTCATCCTCCTCGTCGGTGTGGCGTTTCGCCTCGGCCGCCGCTGGTTCCCCGCAACCACCCCACGGTAGACTAGCTCATGTCAGACCAAAACTTCGCGCGCCTGCGCGCACTCGTCGACCCCGACCACTTTCCGGCGCTCAGGCCCCAATATCTGCGCGCACAACCGGCGCTCGGTCTCGGCCCGCTCGATCCCGCGCCGCGCATTTTGCTGCTCTACGGCAGCTTGCGGGAACGCTCCTACTCCCGTCTCGTCGTCGAAGAGAGCGCGCGGCTGCTCCAGCTGTTCGGCTGCGAAACGCGGATCTTCGATCCCTCCGACCTTCCGCTTCCTGACCAGATCGCAGATGATGATCATCCGGCGGTCGAGGAGCTTCGCCAGCATTCGCTCTGGTCCGAAGGCCAGGTCTGGTGCAGCCCCGAACGCCACGGTCAGATCACCGGGATCATGAAGGCGCAGATCGATCACCTGCCGCTCGCTTATAAGGGACTCCGCCCGACGCAGGGCCGCACGCTCGCGGTAATGCAGGTCTCGGCGGGATCGCAATCGTTCAACAGCGTCAACACGCTGCGCATCCTTGGCCGCTGGATGCGGATGATCACCATTCCCAACCAGTCGAGCGTCGCGAAGGCCTATCAGGAGTTTGATAAGGCGGGCCGGATGCTGCCATCGAGCTATTATGACCGGATTGTCGATGTCGCCGAGGAGCTAGTGCGCTTCACCGTGCTCACGCGCGGCCATGCCGACCAGCTCGTCGACCGCTACTCGGAGCGGAAGGACCGGAACGAACCCGTCGTCACGCCAGCAGAGCTCGCGGGAATTCCGGGCACATAATGTTCGCAAAGCGCGCCCGGCAACTTGCGCAACGGTGCTCCTGGCGTAAGCAGATGCTTAAATCCGCGAGCATAAGCATCTGACCGATGGCCCGGCGGCGTCAGCCATGATCGGATCCTTCGAGCAACGAAGGAAAAGAGCATGCCACACGCGCAACAATTCGAACCCGAAGAATTTTCCCCAGCCCCCGCTCGCTCGCGTCGCAGCTGGGATCCCGTCGTGAAAATCACCCATTGGTCGATTGTCACCGCAATCATCGCCAATGCGCTGGTTACCGAAGAAGGATCGGGGGCGCACATCTGGGTGGGCTATGCGCTGGCCGCGGTCTTCGCGCTGCGCCTGCTGTGGGGTTTGATAGGTCCGGCCGAAGCTCGCTTTTCGGCTTTCCCGCCGAGCTTGCGCCGGGCGCTGGGGCATCTGCGCGATATAAGGGTCGGCCGAAAGGAGACCCATCGCTCGCACAATCCGCTTGGCGCGTTGATGGTCTACGCCATCTGGTGCGTGCTCGGCCTCATCATCGCCAGCGGAATAGCGATGGCAGGCCCACCTTCGGGCGCGCTCCCCGGCTCTGCGGATCAGGCGGGCGAGGTCAGCCGCCATTTGGTCGCCGAACAGGACGACGATGAGGACGAAGACGAGGTGAAAGGCGCGGAGGGTAGCGAAAGCATGTGGGAAGAAGTGCATGAGACCAGCGTCAACCTGCTCTATATTCTGATTGCCCTGCATATCGCCGGAACAGTCTTCGAGACGCGCCGCAGCGGCCGGGAAATCCTGTTGGCCATGTTGCCCGGACGCGCGTAGACCGTGACCATGCGGGAAAGACGAAGAGCGCTGGAACGCCGGGCAGTCGCCATCACCTTCCTTGTGGCGCTGCAGACGCTCGCGACGATCTTCTTCGTCGCCGACGTCGCAGGCGACATCGCCGCGGATGGATGGAGCATGCACCTGTTCGTTGAATCCTGCGCAACCGCCGCCCTGCTCGCTGGCGTGGTCTTCGGCACGCTGCAGCTGCGCTGGCTGGTTGTTCGCGCAAGGCTTGACGAAGCTGCGGTCGCAACCGCGCGCGGCGCGATGTCAGATCTCGTCCGGCAGCGGTTCCTCGACTGGCAGTTGACCGGTGCCGAGGCCGATGTCGCGCTCTTCGCACTGAAGGGCTTCGATGCCGCAGAGATCGCATGCCTCCGCGGCGCGGCGTCGGGGACGATCCGGGCGCAGCTTGCGAGCATCTATGCAAAGGCCGGTGTCCATTCGCAGGTCGGCCTGATGTCCACGATGGTCGAAGATCTGGTCGAAGCCCCCAATTAGCGCCGGTCCAGCACCCGGCAGGGACTGGCCGGCTGGAGAGGGTCGGCTTTTATGATGCCAGGCACGAAAGCGAACAAAGCGATCGCTTGCAAACGAGCACGGCATCAGGATAGAGGGCCGCCATTCGCAAGGACCCGGTGCAACTCCGGGTGGCTATTCCGGCCGCCGATCCGCCGGACAACATCGCACATGCAAATATGATCGCGTCCGCCCGGGCGCCATGTGTCTTGATGTGAGCTTTTCATGTTCAACGGATTTACCGCTTACCGCCAGCAATGGTTCGCCGGCGCCGCGACCGCACGTGCCGACATCCTTGCCGGCATTGTCGTCGCACTCGCACTGATCCCCGAGGCGATCGGCTTTTCGATCATCGCCGGGGTCGATCCGCGCGTCGGCCTTTATGCATCGATCGCGATCGCGATCGTCATCTCCTTTACCGGAGGGCGGCCAGGGATGATTTCGGCGGCGACCGCCGCGGTGGCCGTCCTCGTCATTCCGCTCGTCCGCGAACATGGCGTCGAATATCTCTTCGCAGCGACGATCCTGATGGGGCTCATCCAGATTATCGCCGGATTGCTGCGGCTCGACCTCGTCATGCAGTTCGTATCGCGCTCGGTGATCACCGGGTTCGTCAACGCGCTCGCCATCCTCATCTTCATGGCACAGCTGCCGCAGCTTATCGATGTGACGTGGCAGGCTTATGCGATGGTCGCGGGCGGGCTTGCCATCATCTACCTGCTCCCACTGCTGACGAAGGCCGTTCCCTCGCCGCTTGTCGCCATCCTGATCCTGTCGGCAATCAGCATTGGGTTCGGCCTGCCGGTGAACACGGTCGGCGACATGGGCAAGCTTCCGGAAGGTCTTCCGAACATCGTCCTGCCCGATGTACCGCTGACTTTGGAAACGCTACGGATCATCCTGCCCTATTCGCTGACAATGGCCGCAGTCGGCCTGCTCGAATCGCTGCTGACGGCGCAGATCGTCGACGACATGACGCACAGTGATAGCGACAAGCGCCGCGAATGCGCCGGACAAGGCACTGCCAACATCGCCGCCGCCTTCGTCGGCGGGATGGGCGGCTGCGCAATGATTGGTCAGTCCGTCATCAACGTGACCTCGGGCGGGCGGACCCGTCTTTCGACCTTCACCGCCGGCGCCACGCTCCTGATGTTGCTCGCCTTGCTCGGCCCCTATGTCGGCCGCATGCCGATGCCCGCGCTGGTCGCGGTGATGATCATGGTGTCGATCGGCACCTTCAGCTGGAACTCGATCGCGAACCTGCGCCGCCATCCACCGACCTCGTCGATCGTGATGGTGACCACGGTGGTTGTGGTCGTGGCGACCCACGACCTATCGCTTGGCGTGCTCGCGGGTGTGCTGCTGTCGGGGATATTCTTTGCCGCAAAAGTGCAGCGGATGTTCGAGGTGCGGCGCGAGACCAGTGATGACGCGAGCCGCACTACCTATTTCGTGACTGGGCAGATTTTCTTCGCCTCGGTCGACCGCTTCACACGGAGCTTCCAGACTGATGAGGCCGCACCCGACATCCTCATCGACGTGTCGGCTGCACATTTCTGGGACATCTCGGGTGTCGGCGCGCTCGACAAGATCATCGCGCGCCTGCGCCGCGAAGGCCGCACGGTGGAGGTCGTCGGTTACAATCGCGCCAGCGCCGACATCGTCGACAGGTTTGCATTGCACGATAAAACGGGGTTCGAACTCGGTGCCGTGCCTCATTGAAGAGCGGTCTGTCGTGGAAGAGCGGCTTCCACGACGGGTCCTTATTGAAGCGGACATACACTGTCGCGATGCCGAAACCATTGTCTATCGCAATCACCTCCCGCTCAGCATTGCTCGTGCGCCGCAAGCGGACCTATCTGCCGGATCAGATCACGTCACCGATGCAGACATATTTGATCTCGAGATAATCATTGATGCCATAATGTGAGCCTTCTCGTCCGACGCCCGATGCCGAGCGTCAGCAGTATTTCATCCGGGCGCGCGTAAATGCCGCGACGCGGCAATATCTTGGTCCGGATCTCTTCGGTCAGCGCCGCATCATCGTCAGCGATCCCGGACCACGACGCGACCTGCCGCCGTTTCAACGACAGGCTCACTGCCTCTCGCCAATCGCCGAGGGGAAAAAGACTGTCGTCGAAGCAGCCGTCGAGAAGGGGATAGGGATAGTGCTGCCAGTTGGCGGGCCGCGGCTCCGGAAGCGCGGGAAGGCGCGGAAGGCGTTCGGACCAGGGCACGCGGTTTGGCGTCGCGCGTTCGGCAATCCCCGTAACCTCGCCGAACCCGGTACGCCCGGCGGTCAGGTCGCCAGAGGTGAACAGCCCGCTGCGTTCCCGGGCAACGACATGGCCATCTGCCACGAGCTGCTGATAAGCGATGGTTACCGTGTTGCGGGAAACGCCCAATAGCCGAGCCATAGTGCGCGAGGAGGGCAGCCTGTGCCCTGCGGGCCAGGCTTGCGATCGCATCAATTCGATCACGCCCTTGCGGATCTGACCCTGCAATGTGGAATCGCTGGCGCGATCGAGCGTGAATGATGGGCGCACATTGTCTTGTGGTCGAATCGCTTCGACCAGATCAAGGGCAAACCCATTTGACGCGCTGAGGAGCCGAAGAAGTTGTCAATAAGGACCGAGCCGTTCTGCGTGCAGCTGGTCCGCAGCTCGGCTGGCCTCGGCGCCGGTCCGGTTCCTGTGGTGGGCAAGTCCAATCCGCATTCTCCGCTTCTACATGCGGAAAACGCAGAGCAAGGACTGACCGTTGAATTACGTATGGGCGCATCCTTGGCCGCTGAATAGGATAGCGTCATGTCGGTACATTCCGCCCTCGCTCCCACTATGCGCGAATGCGCCGGGATGCTGCGCAGGAACTTGGAGATCCTGCCCGACGTCGATGCACCGGGCTTCGGCGACGCGTTCGACCGCTTCGGCGACGCGCGCGTCGTGCTGCTCGGCGAAGCAACCCACGGAACGCACGAATTCTATGCTGCGCGCGCGCGAATTACACGGCGGCTGATCGAACACCACGGATTCAATATCGTGGCGGTCGAGGGCGACTGGCCCGACATCGCCCGCTTCGACGGCTATGTGCGTCATGGCGCACCGCGTCCACAAAGCGGCGACACGCGCGTTCGCTTCCCGACCTGGATGTGGCGCAATGAGGATGTCCGCATTTTCGCCGACTGGCTGCGTCATCGCAATGCAGCGCTGCCTGAAGCCGAGCGGGTCGCAATGCATGGGCTCGACATCTACAGCCTTGGCGAATCCATCGACGCGGTCATCGACTATCTGGAGGCACATGCTCCCGCGGCCGCTATCGAAGCACGGCGACGCTATGCTTGCCTCACGCCTTGGCAGGCGGAGCCGCAACATTATGGGCGTGCGGTGACGCAAGGCGTGCTCGCGCCGTGCGAAGCCGCAGTTGTGAAGCAGCTTGGCGACCTGCTCCAGCGCCGCATGGCGCTGATAGGGGACACTGCTGGCGGCGATGGCGAGGCCTATTTCGATGCCGAACAGAATGCCCGGATCGTGCGAGCCGCCGAACTTTATTATCGCGCCATGTACCGCGGCGGCTCCGCCAGCTGGAATCTGCGCGATCGGCACATGTTCGACACGCTCCAGGCCCTGATGGCGCATCGCAAGGAAGCGCGCGCGGTGATCTGGGCGCACAACAGTCATGTCGGCAATGCCGCTGCCACGGCGATGGGCTGGCAAGGCGAATTCAACATCGGCGAACTTGTCCGCAAAACCTATGGTGATCGCTGCGTGCTCATCGGCTTCGGCACCGACAGGGGCACCGTGGCGGCCGCGCCCGACTGGGGCGCAGCCATGCAGGTCATGCAGGTGCGTCCGGCGCGCGACGACAGCTGGGAAGGCGCCTTTCGCGGCACCGGCGTCGCTCGAGGCCTTCTCGATTGGCGAACGCGATCGAAAGGCGAGCTGCTTTCCGTCCTGTCGCAGCCGCGCCTCGAACGGGCGATTGGCGTCGTCTACCGTCCCCAAAGTGAGCTTGCGAGCCATTATTTCAAGGCTGCGCTTGCCGACCAGTTTGACGCCTATGTCTGGTTCGAGGAAAGCTGCGCGGTCACGCCGATCGGCGCCGAGCGCCCGCAAGGCGCACCGGAAACCTGGCCGTTCGGCCTATGAGCGCCCGCCAGATCATCGCGGACCGGGGCGAGTTGACGATCGGCAGCCTCGGACTCGGCGCGATCCTCGACGTGCCGCCCGGCGCCCGGGGCATCGTGCTTTTCGCCCACGGGAGCGGCAGCGGAAGATACAGTCCGCGCAATAATCATGTCGCCGGGAAATTGCGGGACGCAGGCTTCGCTACCCTCCTGCTCGATTTACTCATCCCCGGCGAAGAACGTGACCGGCGCAACGTGTTCGACATCGGTCTCCTGGCCGGACGCCTCCGGATGGCGTGCGACTGGTGCGAGGATTATCCCGCTACTGCAATGCTGCGACCCGCCTATTTCGGAGCGAGTACAGGGGCCGGGGCTGCGCTACGCGCTGCGGCAAATGACCCGCGCATCGCTGCGATCGTTTCGCGCGGCGGACGCCCCGATCTTGCGGGCACCTCGGCGCTTGAGCATGTCATGGCACCGACGCTGCTGATCGTCGGGGGCCGCGACGATCGCGTAATCGATCTCAATCGCGAGGCGCTCTCCCATATGCGATGCCCGCGCGAACTGGCGATCGTCCCGGGCGCGGGCCATTTGTTCGAAGAGCCGGGAACGCTCGACCTGGTTGTAGCGCTCGCGGTCAGTTGGCTCGGCCGCTTTCTTCCAGGAGTGCCCGCATGATCGACACCGAGCTTCCCTTTGCGAACCGGCGCGACGCGGGACGCCGCCTTGCCGCGACACTCGCGCCGCTGGGGCTCGCCGACCCCGTCATCCTCGCGCTCCCGCGTGGCGGCGTTCCGGTAGCCTATGAAATCGCCCGGAGGCTGCACGCCCCGCTCGATATACTGATCGCCCGCAAGATCGGTGCGCCCGGCCACGAGGAATATGGTATCGGTGCGATCGTCGATGGCTCGGCGCCGCAACTGGTTCTCGACGAGCAGGCCGCTCGGGCGTCGGGCGCCGATACGGCCTATATCGAACGCGAAGTGGCGCGCCAGCTCGACGAGATCGAACGCCGCCGTTCCGCATATCATGTCGGCGAGCCGGTACCGCTCGCGGGCCGCAACCTCATTCTGGTCGATGACGGGATCGCGACGGGCGGGACGGTACGGGTAGCGCTGAAGGCGCTTGCGTCTGCGGGCGCTCGCTCCGTTACGCTCGCGGTGCCCGTCGCTCCCGCCTCGGTATTTTCCGAACTACGCAAGATGTGCGACCGGATTGTCGTTCTCGCCGTACCCGAGCCCTTTTTCGCGGTCGGTGCCCACTATCGCGATTTCAGCCAGACTGGAGATGCTGAAGTTCGCGCGCTCCTCGAAAGCGCGCGGAGCGGCGTGCCTTGAAGCGGAGCATGCCCACCGCGTCGCAGGCACGCATGCGACGCGATGGAGGCAGCCCTCGTACATCTCACCCGGATCGACCGATGGAGGCGGCAATATGAAGCGATCGTCTATCATGGCCTACCGCCGAAACCGGCGCGCTCGAGGTCATCCTTACGACATGACGGTCGCGCGCGCCGGAGCCGATCGGCCGTGACCAACCGAATGAGGGAGCTAGCGAGCGAGATCGTCCGCCTCCAGACTGAACTCGATCGCGAGATCGAGCGTCGGCGCCGCGAACTCGGCTGGTCGATCAAGGGGCGGCTGGTCCGTTTCGAGGAAGGGATTGTCGCGCAGCAGCGGCACTTTCGGATCGGCGTAACCGATCTGGTGCGCCGCGCATCGCTCGGAACGATCATGACGGCACCCATCATCTATTCGATGATCGTACCGCTCGCGCTGCTCGATCTATGGGCGACGATCTTTCAAGCGATCTGCTTTCGGGTCTATTGTATTCCGAAAGTCCGCCGCGCGGACTATATCGCGCTCGACCGTGGCCGGCTCGCCTACCTCAACTGGATCGAGGCGCTCAACTGCGTCTATTGCGGCTATGGCAATGGCGTCGTCGCCTATGCCCGCGAGATTTCAAGCCGGACTGAGCAATATTGGTGCCCGATCAAGCATGCGGTACGGATAACCGACCCGCATCAGCGCTACTACGACTTCCTAGAATATGGCGATGCCGAGGGCTATCGCGTCCGTCTCGACGGCTTACGCGCCGCGCTGCGCGAGGAGGCTGCGGAAAGCGTCTCGCAAAAGGAGAACGCAGATACGGGTCCGCCATCTGCTTAAAGGTCAGATTTTACACGAGATTCCGCCGCGTTCTGCGCCAGCGGCCAATAGGCAAACCGGGAGCAATGTCTCCAATGTTCTCGGTCCTTTCGCCGCCTTGGCCGAAGCCCCGGCAACGTTCAGGGACTGGCATCGGCGCTGGCGCCCATGAATACGCAATGCTCCGTCGCTATCATCTGGCGCGACGCTCTATCGACCTGCCCGGCCGCTCGCCGTCAGGCGTTTCAGCCAGAAGGCGCGAATATCCTCGTCGCCTTCGACGTTGCCGATGACACTGCGGCACACCGGCGTGATGCCGACGAACTTCAATATGTTGCGCTCGAGGCTCTTTAGGCTGTGGGCGCCATAAAAGGTTCGATACAATAGCGCGGGCATCCCCATCGTCACCACGACATGCGCGGTTCGGCCCTTCAGTTTTTTCTCGGGCAGACCGCCCTCGCGATAGCGAAAGGCAAAGCCCGGCCGCATGACCTGTTCGAAAAACGCCTTGAACAGCGCCGGGATGTCGCCCAGCCACAACGGGTAGAGCAGAAGGATATGCTCGGCCCAGACAATATCCGCCTGCGCGGCTGCAATCGCGGGCGACGGCGAACCCTCCTCCCACACGTGACGCGATGTCAGCGGATCGATCGCCATCGTCGCGATGTCGATACGGCGCACCGCATGGCCCCCCGCTTCGGCCCCTTCGGCGTAGCGATCGGCAAGCGCATGGACGAAACGGCCGCGGTCGGGGTCGGGATGACCGTCAACAATGAGGATGCGTCTGACGGTCATGCCCGTGCTCCCAGAGGTGTCGGTTCGAAAGTTCGGCGCAGAATCCTGATCGTTGGATCATCCGGATCGGCGTGGCAGGTAAAGCCCGGTTCACGCTCCATGCGCAGCGCAGCGTCATGATCGGCGAACTCGATCGCTTTGACCGACCCTATGCGTTCCGCTTCGGCGCGATATTCGGCAGATGACCCCGCGAAGCCGCCGAGAGAATTCGACCGCCCCAACGCGCTGATGAGGGCGAGGCTGCGCGGCTGGAGGAGAGGCTGCAAATTTCTGATCGACACGGAGGGGAGCTTTCACGACGGGGCCGAACGCCACTTGGGGATGCGCCGTACCGACATCCTTCGCCTATCCGTAAATATCCGCACGCGAAGGAAAGCGTCGGGAACGAAAGGCGGAGCCCGGCCTTCGGGCCGCCGCTCCGATTGGGATCAATACGTAAAGCAAGAGATGCAAAAGCCGCATAGCGCCTTGCCCAGGATGGTTTTGCGATCGGGTCGGCAATGCGCATTTCCAAGGGCTTCAAGGTTATGATCCTGGCGACGGCAAGCGGGCTGACCGTGGTCGACGACGCCCGGGCGGTCGTCAACTACATCCACGAATATGGGGTGCTGGCGGACTTGCCCGCCCCCCAGAACTGAGAGGATCAAGCGATGGCGAATGATCGTTTCTCGGCACTGGTTCTCCCCGCTCTGGCGGGGCTGGCGTTGGCACTGGGCGGCTGCGCCGCAACGACGACGCCCTATCAGCCCGCTTCGGCTTCAAGCAAGGTCAAAGGCGGATATTCGGAGGTCCAACTGGCGTCCGACAGATATCGTGTGACCTTCGAGGGCAACAACCTGACTTCGCGCGATACGGTGGAGGGTTATCTGCTGTACCGATCGGCAGAGCTGACGCTTGCCCAAGGTTATGACTGGTTCTCGATCGTCCAGCGCGAAACCGAGCATCGCGTGGAACGCCGCGTCGAACCCGATCCATTTTATCGTCCGTGGTATGGCTCGGCCTACGCCTATTGGCTGCCCGAATGGCGATATTATGGCCGGCCTTACGGCTGGCGCTCCTGGTATCCTTATGGAGGAGACCCCTTCTGGGCGAGCCGTATCGACGTCCGGACGGTCGAACAGTTCGAGGCGACGGCCGAAATCGTTATGCATCGGGGACCAAAGCCCGAGGGCAATGGCAAGTCCTTCGATGCCCGCGACGTCGTCGGAACGCTGGGGCCAAAGATCGAGCGCCCCAAAAGCTGAGCGCCAGCCCATTCTTTCCAGCATTGACGAAGGAGTAGTCATCATGAACCGTCAATGGACGGCATCGATAGCCGCTGTCGCCTTACTCGGCATGGTCCCGGGCGCGGCCCATGCCCAGCGCGGACCGGGCGCAGGGGCGAATACACCCAGACCGCCGATACCCGGCGGCGATCTCGACCTTACGCGCCACCGCCTGTGCACGCCGGGAGAAAGCTGTGACTAGGACCGGACCGATATGGACAACGATCGGGATCGCCTGCGCGACAAGGATCGAACCGGCGACCGGGACCAGGATCGCGACCGGCTGAACGCGTCGCAGGCCATCGACGACGAGCTCGCGCGCTTCAGCCTGCTGACAAGCGCCGAGCGCGCGCAGTTCCGCGAGGAGATGCGCACGGCAGCAACCGCCGAGGAGCGAGAGCGCATTCGTGCCCGGCATCGACAGACGATCGAGCAGCGCGCGCGCGAGATGGGTATCGATGCGCCGCTTGGCGCCGGCGGCGGCGCTGGGACCGGCAATGGAAACCGCTCGGGCTATATGATGATGACGATGCTTAGCGATCAGGAGCGAGCCCAATTCCGGCGCCGCCTGCAGGCGGCACAGACCGATCAGGAGCGCCAGCAGATCCGCAACGAGATTCACGCTGCAGCTCGGCAGCGCGCGCGTGAATTGGCCGTCGATGTGCCTGAATGGTACGGACAGGGGATAGGGCCTCGTTAGAAAGGCGTCGCGCCATCGAGCCTCCATGAAAGGGCTGTCGGGCGTCTCAGCGGACGGCCTGTCCCTGACCGCGCCTGTGATGCTTGATTGGAATCCCGTTGGAGGACTGCCGCCGGATCCAGTCAGGCCTTGCGCGATATACTTGGCTATTTCCCGTAGAGGCGTCACTATGATATAAGCTTGTACGCAATAGTCGGCCACAGGGCGACGCGGCTCCTCCGGAGGGAGACGGCAATCGTGATGTCGACGGCGCACAAATCATTTTTGATCCGGGTTGCGGTCGCTATCGCAATCGTTTGCGCTGCCGCGCTGTTTCGCTACGCCCTCAATCCTTGGCTTGGCGGACGGGCGCCCTTCCTTTTCTTTACTCTTGCCGTTCTCGGCGCTTCCTATGCCGTAGGATCGCGGGCGGCCGCGATCGCAATCATTCCCTCCATCGGCTTTGGCGTCGGATTTGCAATGCAGCAAGGCATTCATACCCCCGACGTCCTCGAAGGCAGCGCCTTTGTGCTGATCGCAGCCGGGATAGTACTCCTGAGCCGCGGACTTCATCGGACGCGCGTCCGAATGGCCGCGAGCGAGGGGCGCGCGGCGCAGCGCGCTGCCGAAACGGCCATCGTTGCCGAAGAACTCAGTCTGCTGATCGATGCGGCACAAGGCCACGCCATTTACATGCTTGATGCCGAGGGTAAGGTTTCGATCTGGAACCAGGGAGCCGCCCGGTTGCTCGGCTGGGACGCGGATGAAATCATCGGGCGCGATGCTGCGCTCTTCTACCCGGCCGATGCCATCGAAGCGGGCGCGCCCGCGCGCGATATCGCGCGGGCAAGGCAGGTTGCGAAATTTTCAACCGAGGATTGGCGCGTTCGCAAGGACGGTTCCGAATTTCTGGCTCAGATTTCGATGTCGACATTGCGCCGCGCCGACGGCCGCGTGCGATGCTACGCCGTCGCCTTGGCCGACATCACGAGCCGCCGCGCCACCGAGGACGCGCTGCGCGCGCAGGAAAGCCATTTGCGCTCCATCCTGTCGACGGTCCCCGACGCGATGATCGTTATAGACGACCAGGGCAAGATCCTGTCGTTCAGCGCCGCGGCCGAGCGGCTGTTCGGCTACAGCGAAGCCGAACTGCTCGGGGCCAATGTCAGCGCGCTCATGCCTTCGCCCGACCGCGATCGCCACGATGGATATATCGCGCGTTATCTCGCAACGGGGGAAAAGCGCATCATCGGCATCGGACGCGTTGTTTTCGCGCAGCGAAAGGACGGGTCGACTTTTCCGATGGAACTGTCGATCGGCGAGGCCGCGAGCGAAGCGCACCCCTTGTTCACCGGATTCATCCGCGACCTCACCGAACGCCAGAAGACCGAGGCGCGTCTCGAATCCCTGCAGTCCGAGCTCATTCATGTCTCGCGCATCAGCGCGATGGGAACCATGGCCTCGACGCTCGCGCACGAACTCAATCAGCCGCTCACCGCGGTCGCAAATTATGTCGAGGCGATCCGCGATATGCTCGCGAAGCCCGAGCCCGATGATCTTCCGATGATCCGCGAGGCGCTCGACGATACCGCGAAGGAAGCGCTGCGCGCAGGCCATATCGTGCGCCGGCTGCGCGATTTCGTCGCGCGCGGGGAGGTTGAAAAGACGATCGAGAAATTGCCCGCGCTCATCAACGAGGCGGCGGTCCTTGGGCTGATGGGCGCGCGCGAGAAAGGGGTCGAACCTGTTTTCGACCTTGATCCCTATGCGTCGCCGGTCCTCGTCGACAAGGTTCAGATCCAGCAGGTGCTGATCAACCTTATTCGCAACGCGGTCGAAGCGATGACCGGCTGTCCACACCGCCGGCTTACCGTGTCGAGTCGGCCCGAGCAGCCTGGTTTCATCCGCGTGACCGTCGCTGACACCGGTCCCGGTGTAGCTCCGGCTATCGCCGAACAGCTTTTCACCGCCTTCGTGAGCACCAAGACAGATGGCATGGGGCTTGGGCTCTCCATTTGCCGCACTATCGTCGAAGCCAATGGCGGCCGGATCTGGATGCAGCCGGGGGAAGAAGGCGGCACGGAATTTCATTTCACGATGGTGAGCGCGAAAACGGGGGGACAGGATGACGACTAGAAAGCTGGTCCATATCGTCGACGATGAGGATGCCATCCGGCGTTCCGCAAGCTTCATGCTCAAGACATCCGGATATGCGGTCGAGACCTGGGCGACCGGCGTCGCCTTCCTGAAGGAAATCCGGCACGTGCCCGAAGGCTGTATCCTGCTGGACGTGCGCATGCCCGAAATGGACGGGCTCGAGGTCCAGCGGGCGCTGCGAGAGCGCGGCGTCACCATGCCGGTGATCGTGCTGACGGGTCATGCCGATGTCTCGATTGCGGTGCGCGCGATGAAAGCCGGAGCCGTCGACTTCCTCGAGAAGCCCTTCGAAAAGGCCGTGCTTATATCGGCGATCGAAGCGGCGTTTGAACGGTTGGCGCAGGCCGACAGCGCGGCGACGCGAGCGTCTGAGGCCAATGTCGTGCTCGGCGTACTGACGCCGCGCGAGCGCGAAGTGCTCGACGGGCTCGCGCAAGGCCTGCCGAACAAGACGATCGCCTATGACCTCGGCATCTCGCCGCGAACGGTCGAAGTACACCGCGCCAATCTGATGGCGAAGCTTGACGTGCGAAGCCTCTCGGACGCACTTCGCCTCGCCTTCGCCGCGGGGTTGGGCGCCTGAATATAGGGACCAATACGTAGCGCGGCCCGCGGTTTCTGCTTCTAGAAGAAGGCATGGCTAGAAACGCTACTCGCACATGAAAGGCTCGCCGCGTCCCCATCCTTCGCTTGGCGACCTGACCGAGCGCGAACGCGAGGTGGTCGCGGGTCTCGTGCGGGGACTGACCAACAAGCAGATCGGCCAGGAGCTGGGCATCAGTCATCGCACCGTCGAAATCCATCGCGCGCGCGTGATGCGAAAACTGGGCGCGCCGACTCTCGCCGCGCTGCTCGCCTTCGTGCTGCCGCAGCGCAACAAGCTCGAAACCCGTCACCCTTCCTGACGGGCTTTTCGATTGCGCCGAAGTCGGCGGTCGTCAGCCTGCCTGGGCCACAGCAAATGCCAGGAACAGCAGCGAAGCGCCGGACATGACCGCCGTCGCTGCCCAACCGGCCCAATGCTGCGCTCGCGAGATCGTCAGTCGGCCCATCGCGCGTCTGTTGCGCGCGATCAGCATCATCACGATCATCAGCGGACCTGCCAGCAGGCCATTTACGACGGCGGCCCAGTATAGCGCTCGCGCCGGGTCGATACCGACGGCATTGAGCGAGGCTCCCGCAAGTGTCGTCGCGGCGATCGTGCCGTAGAAGAGCCGGGCGGACAGCGGCTTGGCATCGAGACTTCCGGTCCGTCCAGCCATCTCGGTCACCGCATAGGCTGCCGAGCCGGCCAGCACGGGCACCGCGAGCAGGCCCGTGCCGACGATCCCGAGCGCGAACATTGCAAAGGCAAATTGCCCCGCAACGGGTCGCAAAGCCTCGGCCGCCTGCGACGAGGTTGTAATGTCGCGAATTCCGCCAGCATGAAGGGTGGCAGCGGTGGCAAACACGATGGCAAGCGAAATGAGCGTGCTGAAGCCCATGCCGGTGAGTGTGTCGAGCCGGATGCGCCGAAGCTCGGGACCGGCTGTTGAAGGTGTCAGGCAGAGCGGCTTGGCGTGACGGCGATGTTGCTCTTCGATTTCCTGACCTGCCTGCCAGAAAAACAGATAGGGGCTGATTGTCGTACCGAGAATGGCGACAAAGGCCGTGGCATAGGCGGCGCTGAAGCGGATGTCGGGAACGACCAGCGACTTGAGTGCCGTTCCCCATGGCACATGTGCGACGAATAGCACGGCGACGTAGGTGAACAGGCTCAGCGTCGACCATTTGAGGATCGCGGCGTAACGCGGATAGCTCAGTCCCACTTCGAGGACGATGCACAGGATGCCGAACAATAGCGTGTAAAGCCCGCTGCTTCCCCCTGCCAGAAGCGCGAGCGCGGCGCCCATGGCGCTGAGATCGGCACCGAGATTGATGATATTGGCGACGATCAGCAACGAGACCATCGTCCACAACAGCGGGCGCGGATAATGGCGGCGGAGATTTCGGGCGATCCCGGCGCCCGTCACACGGCCAATTTCGGCAGCGATTTGCTGGATCGCGACCATGAGCGGAAAGCTGAGAACAAATGTCCAGGCCAGACCATAGCCGAAGGCGGCCCCGACCTGACTGTGCGTGCCGATCCCGCTGGGGTCGTCATCGGCCGCCCCGGTGATGAGACCAGGCCCCAGCGCGCGAAGGAAGTCGCGCACGCCGCCATTGTCGCTGGCGGAGTGGCGAGGCGAAGAATCGTCCTTGATGACCAACGACCTGTCTTGTTGCGGTCCAAACGCGTTAGCCGCACCGTTCCGCTTCCCCCATGCGGGAAATTACTTATCCCGCGTCGCTGTTGATCGCGCACGAGGCGGACGGCATCGCGCGATGCCTGCCAGCGGCGGCGGCGCCTCACCATGACGATTTACCGAAGTATGAAGAGCACCATTACCAGTCCGGCCGCGACGCTCGCCAGCAGCGGTAGCGATGCGAGCCAGCCAAGGCGCGATCGCAAGAGCATGGGGGGGATCGCGGCTTTGAACAATGTGTTTGCGAGGACAGGCGCCGCTACCACCAGCCCGGCTGTCCGCGCGTCGAACACGCCGCCGGGCATTCCGCCGATCGTGATAATCGCTGCATCGACGTCGGCGATCCCCGAGACCGCCAATATGATCGCAATACCGGACTGGCCGATCCACGTCATCAGCCACCGCGCGAGCAGCGCCATCGCCATGACCAGCCCGGTCAGCACAAGCGCCGAACCGAAATTGAGCGGATTGCGCAAGACCATGGTGCTCGCCGGAGCGGAAGGCGCACGTCGCGCGGCCAACAACCCCCAGACCGCAGCGCCGATACTGACCAGCGCGGCGGGGGTTATCACGAGCGCGAGAGTAGACAGCGCGACGGGCGCGATGAGTGCGACGAGAAAGATGACGCGCACGAGCATCACCGCCGATGCCACGGCAATGCCAGAAATCAGCGTGGCTGCGTGTTCGTGATCATCGCGCAGACGGGTTGCCAAGGTCGTCGTCACTGCCGTCGATGAAACCATCGCGCCCGTCGCAGCCAGTGCCAGCGTGCCGCGCGTCGCACCAAGCCGCACGGTCGCGATATATCCTGCGAAGGAGAAGCCCGAAACAAACACCACGACAAGCCAGAGCTGGCGCGGATTCCAGGCCGCATAGGGTCCAAGGTAGCGATCCGGAAGTAGCGGAAGAATGACAAGCGCAATCAGCGCGAAGCGGGCGATCGCGCTGACCTCGGATTCGGTCAGGCCTGCGACCCAGTGGTGAAGCTGCGGCCGCAGCGTCAGAAGGAGCGTGGCACCGACCGCGACGATCGCGGCAATTTGCGCCTCGCCCAATGTCGCGAGAAGACCGCAGGCCAGCGCAATCAGCGCAGCCAGGCTCGCAGTGCCGCTGACCCCGCCATGGCGCTGCTGCGTTCGTGCATAGCCGAAAAGAACGAGTAGTGCAGACGCCGCGAAGACAGTCGTCGCCGCCGTATGGCTGGCCGATTCCAGAACGCCGGCAAGCCCCCCCGCCAGCCCTAGGAGCCCGAAGGTCCGGATTCCGGCGAAGCGACTGCCTTCAGCCGCGTGACGAAGTGTCCAGCCGCGCTGGATACCGATAAGCAGTCCCAGCCCGAGCGCTATTCCGAGCCTGGCCAGGATGGACCATTGGTCCGGCGTAGCCAAAATCGTCCCTGGCGCTGACATTCAGGCCTCCTGACGCAATAGCGAGCCTATGGACCGGCCCTCGACTTCCCGGCCAGCTGTGATCCGTCAATGATCGGCCTCGCGGGTGCAAATGCGCGACGTCCCTCCGAAACAGGGCGGGCAGATCGTTGCCGACGTCGCTCATCATCCTTGCTCTTCGATCAACGCGTTCCGAAATGCCGCCGCTGACGCCGTCCGCCGAACGGCGCGCTCGCTCGTTGATGCGGCGAAACCGCGCGCACGTCGCTACGCAATTCCCCTTATGACCATCGATCGTCTCCGCCCTTTCGAACAGCGCGTGCCTGCTGATAGCGGATCAGCACCTCGCGCATCGCCGTGACCGCTCTCGCGCGTGTCGCGGCGTCTTCGATCTGGGCCAGTTCCGCTTTGAGATTCGTCACGAAGTCGGCGTAGCTATTTTGCCAGTCGCGTCCGATCGCCGCTTGCAGCGCCGGGTCACCGGTTTTCGTTCGCTTGGCTGGCCCGCCCGCGGAGAGACGATAGGTTTCTCCCATCGCAGGGGCGACGATCGTCGCCGCATAGTCGCGCGACTGCGCCAAGCGTCGAAGCGCTTCGATCGCGGGAGCTTCGCCATGCGACAGAAAGAGGCTGCCCGCGATCGGCTGGCGCGCGCCGAGCCAGGCGAGCAGGTCGTCCTGATCGGCGTGCGCCGAATAGCTGTCGATGCGGCGAATCTCCGCGCGCACCGCAATGTCTTCGCCCGAAAGGCGGACGCGGGTCGCACCGTCGAGGATGATCCGTCCAAGCGACCCGTCGGCCTGGTAGCCGACGAACAGGATCGTCGAGTCGCGCCGGGCGAGATTATGCTTGAGATGGTGACGGATCCGCCCGCCCTCGCACATGCCCGACGCGGCCAGGATGATCGCGCCCGAAACGCTGTTGAGGCGGATCGAGGCGTTCACATCTTCGACGAAATGAAAGGCAGGATGGTTGAAGACGGCGCCATCGAGATCTTCCAACGCTTCGGCGTATTTGGCGAAGACCCCCGTCGCGCGGCTCGCAAGCGGCGAGTCGATGAATATCTCGGTGGCCGGTATGCTGTTGCTGGCAATGAGGGCGGCAAGGTCGAGCAGCAGTTCCTGCGTCCGTTCGAGCGCGAAAACGGGAATCACGAGATTGCCGCCGCGGCGCAGCGCAGCATTGACTTCGGCGCCCAGCAGGCGGCGCCGCTCCTCGATCGTGAGATGATCGCGCTTGCGGTCACCATAGGTCGCCTCGCAAATCACATGATCGAAGCCCGCGGGACTCTGCGGGTCGGGATGGAAAGCCTTGTGTTCGGGACCAAGGTCGCCGGAGCACAGAATATGGACGCCGGCGACCTCTAGCTCGACCGAAGCCGAACCCAGAATATGCCCCGCGTTCCACAGCCGCGCCCGAAATCCCGGTATCGGTTCGAACCATTGTTCAAGCGCGACGGCCCTGCTTTGGCGCCACGCCGCCAGCCCGTCCTCTTCGGTGTAGAGCGGCTCGAAAGGCGGCTGACCTGCCCGATCGCGGCGTCGGTTGCGCCGCGCCGCATCGCTTTCCTGAATGCGTCCGCCATCGGCGAGCATGAATTGGAGCAGATCCGATGTCGGCGCGGTGCACCAGATATCGCCGTCGAATCCCTCGGCGACGAGCCGTGGCAGCAGCCCGCTATGATCGATGTGAGCGTGAGTGAGAATGACCGCATCGACCTGCTTCGCCGAAAAGGCGAACGGACTGCGGTTGAGGGTTTCGAGCGTGCGCGAACCCTGGAACAGCCCGCAATCGACGAGCAAGCGCTTGCCGTCGTGGGAATATTCCATGCACGACCCGGTGACCGTGCCCGCGGCGCCATGAAATGTAACTGAAACTTCGTTGCCCATATTGCTCCGCACCGGTGCGCCGCCCCTTGCGGCGCGGACGTGGAACCATCGGGAAGGACATTCCCGCGCCGCCAAAATGACCCGGGCGCCCTCTATTCCTAATACGTACTGTTCCTGACTCACACTGCCGATCAACTTGCCTAGAAGCCAGGAGATGACGCATGTCTCCACCAATCGCCGGCCCGTTCGATGAGCGACTGTTCGTCCTGCACGGTGCGTGGCCGCGCGATATGTGCGAGCCTCGATAGCGCGGAACTCGCCGAGCTGGGCCGCATGGGACGCCGCCAGCGCGTAAAGGCGGGGCACACGCTGTTGTGGGAGGGCGACGACGCTCCGTTGATCGCGAATGTGCTGCGCGGCGTTCTCAAGCTGGTCGTCGCCGCTACCGACGGGCGCGAACAGATCGTCGGGATCGTCTTTGCTTCCGATTTCATCGGCCGGCCGTTCGGAAAGGAAAGCCCTTACCGCGTCACCGCGATGAGCGACTCCGAACTTTGCATCTACAATCGCAGCAGCTTCGACGCCTTCGCCGAAGCGCATCCGCATCTTCAGCACAAGCTCTTGCGCCGCACCCTCGACGAGCTCGACCGTGCGCGCTACTGGATGATGCTGCTCGGCCGCAAATCGGCTACCGAAAAAGTCGCCTCCTTCCTGCTGCAAATGGCCGAACGCCTGCCCGTGGAGGACGGTGAGCCAGCGCGATCGCGGACAGCGTTCGAGCTGCCGTTCGGTCGCCAGCAGATCGCCGACATATTGGGACTGACGATCGAGACGACGTCCCGGCAGTTGACGCGAATGCGGGCCAATGGCCTGCTCGATCTCCCCTCGCGCCGCGAAGTCGTGATCCGCGATCGGCGAGCCATGGCGCTCATAGCGGGATGAGGCACCCCCCCCCTCCGCGCCGCGACATCGCGAGACCGAGATGAAGCGCGCCTTCCGGGTGGCAATACTGGTCGGCGGCGCGCTGCTGCCCATGGCGTCGATCGCCCAGGAGCCCGTCCGCGGCGCATCGGTCCTGAGCGCCGCACAGGCCCTCAAGCCTGGCGAATATCTCTGGGCGCCCGAGGTTGCGCCGCACGGGCCGCTGCTGCTCATCGTCAGCATCGCCACGCAGCGCGCCATTCTTTATCGCAACGGCATCCCGATCGCGATCACGACGGTTTCGACGGGGCGGCCCAGTCATCGCACCCCAACCGGCGTCTTCACCATTCTCGAGCGCAAGGTCGAGCATTATTCGAGCCTCTACGACAACGCCCCCATGCCTTACATGCAGCGCCTGACCTGGGGTGGGGTGGCGCTGCATGGGGGGACGCTGCCCGGCTATCCGGCGTCGCACGGCTGCATCCGCCTGCCGCATGAATTTGCCCGTCTGCTTTACGGCGTGACGCGCCTCGGGATGACCGTCATCGTGACCGAGGAGGCGGCCGTACCGCGCATTGCACCCGCCGGCGGCCTCGCATGGGATGATGGCGATAGCCCGCATGGGGCGTTCGACTGGCATCCAGAGCGGGCCGCCTCAGGCCCCGTTTCGGTTGTGATCAGCTCGGCCGACCAGCGTGTCGTTGTTCTTCGCAGCGGGATTGCCATCGGTTCGGCGCCGGTACGGATCGACGGGCCGGTAGCTGCAACCACGGTATTCGTGCGGCAAGGCGGCACGGCTCCGGATGGCGGCTGGATCCGCGTCCATTTGCCCGACCCCCTCGCGGCGTCGAGCGACGAGAGCTTTGCTGGACGAATCCACGTGGACAAGGCGTTTCGCGACCTGGTCGGGCCGCTTCTCCAACCCGGCGCGAATGTGGTCATTACCACCGACTCGCTTCGCAGCGGCGCCGCGGGCGCCCTCCCTTTTCGTATCGAGGACGACGCAGACTCTACCCCGCCAGATTGACCGGCGCGCAGCGGGAGATCCGGCGGATCATAGAAGGCTAGCTCCCCGGGCGCAGCCCGACCATTAGTGTGGCCAAGAGTATCAGGGACAACAGACTGGTGCCGATGCGCAATCGCAGGCCGGCCTCAGTCAAAACGGGGGCGGACGCTTTTCCTCGCACAGATGATCTCCTCAGTTGCCAAGGTTGCGGGTGTCCGGGGCCGACGCTGAGCGGTTGCCGACGGACGCAATCCGCCGACAACCGCCATTATCAGTTCTCGATCTTGATCTTGCGGACGGGCTTTCGGGCGCCCGCGTCCTTTCCGATTTCCAGCGTCAGCAAACCGTGCTTGAACCTCGCCTTGACCTTGGCCTCGTCGACATCGACCGGCAGCGAAATCTGGCGCTCGAAATGGCCGTGCCGGCGCTCATTGATAAGGCAGCCTTCCTCCTGGCGTTTCGTCGATTCGCGCTTCTCGGCGGAGATCGTCAAGATTCCGTCGGCGATTTCGATCTTGACGTCCTTCTCGGTGAGTCCCGGAAGTTCGGCCGAGAGCCGATAGATGTCGCCGGCGTCGGTCAGCTCGATCGCGGGCTTGGGGATCACGAAGCGGGGGACGAAACTCAGAAGGCTGCGGCCCGGTTTGCCCATTTCGTCGATGAACCGGTCGACTTCGGCTCGAAACCAGTCGAGGGCACCAAATTCCGCGGGGACCGGTGTCGGCGCGGTGCTTTTCTCCGCAGGGGCGGTGCTCATTTCGTTCATGAAAACTCTCCTGAAGCAAAGCTTTGGATTCGCCGCACGCATTGCCCGCGCGGTCGCGCACTCAGCGACGTGCCACCGAAGTGCCGCCTGTGGGATACCGCGGCCGCAGCGGCAGGCTGAATCGGGGAAGCTACGTAGGGAGCGACGTCGGCGTCGCGAGTTCGAACCCTTACGGACTATTGCGAATTGGTCCCGTCTGCCCGGACGATCAGATTGGCAGCTACTTGGAAAGGCGCATGCGGCGGGTCTCGAGAATCGCCGAGCTCAGGCTTGGGGAGGGAGCGCATCAATCAAATTTGATGCGGGTCTTCGGGGCATGCTCGCATGCGACTTTGCCAAGCTGATCTCTGGATACAGCCGCGCATCCGATTTCGGATCGGGGCGGCTGTCGACAGGGACGAGCGCCGCGGGGAGGCGATTGCGACCCCGGCTCCTCGCGGCGCTGTTGCTCCCCCAAGGTGCGCCCCCACCCTTTCGCGATGCAAAGGAAACGAATGATGAAGAAAACTGACAGCCAATTGCAGCATGACGTTCTGGCCGAACTCGAATGGGAGCCCGCTGTCGACCATGCCGACATCGGCGTCGCGGTGAACGATGGGGTCGTGACCCTCTCGGGCTATGTCAAGAGCTTCGCCGAAAAGCTCGCGGCCGAGAAAGCCGTTCGCCGCATCACCGGCGTCAAGGCGATCGCAGAGGAAATCAAGGTGCGCCTCGCCTCCGACAGCAAAATTGCGGACCATGAAATCGCCAGGCGGATTGTCGACATGATCGCGTGGACGGCTTCGATCCCGGACGACAAGGTGAAGGTGAAGGTCGAGCATGGCTGGGTCACGCTCAGCGGGACGGTCGACTGGTATTTCCAGAGCATGGAGGCGCGCAAGGCGGCCGCCAGGATTTCGGGCGTCGTCGGAGTGACCAACCTGATCGAGGTCAAACCGCTGCCCGCGCCCGCCGACGTCAAGAGCCGCATCGTGTCGGCGTTCAAACGGCAGGCCGATCTTGACGCCGCCGCGGTCACTGTCACCACCGACGGCGGCACGGTCAAGCTCAGCGGAAAGGTCCACGCCTGGAACGAACGCAGCATCGCCGAGCGCGCCGCATGGTCGGCCCCGGGCGTGACAAAGGTCGTGGATTTTCTCTCGATCGCTTGACGAGCCTCTGGCCCCAGCGGGCCCTTTGCGGCCGCTCCGCTCGCGGAGCGGCCGCTTTCTATCCGTATCATTGCGCATATCGGGTGATGCCTGCGCCTCTTAATGTCGGAACCAACCCGAAGGAGATGGCTCATGAAAAATATTCTGTTGCTGGTGCATCATGACGCTGGCCAGGAAGCACGACTGCAGGCGGCGCTTGACATTACGCGCGCGCTCGACGGCCATCTCGCCTGCATCGATGTCACCCCTTATCCGGTCGTCGCCGGCAATACGGTCATGGGGTATAGCGAAAGCGTCGTCCTGTTCGACGAGCGCGACAGCGAGGCAAAAAACAAGGCGGCGCTGACCGCCCGCCTTTCGCACGAGGATGTCAGCTGGAGCTGGGCCGACACCATGGGCGAAATGGCAACCTCGGTCCTCGATGCCGCCGACCTCGCCGATCTCATCATCCTCAATCGCGCCCTCGAAGGCTATCCGCTCCCGAACATGCGCGACATCACGAGCCGCATCGTCGAACGCACCAAGGCTGCGGTCCTCGCGGTCCCCGAGGCCTTCGAACGCTTCGCTTTCGACCGCGCGCTCGTGGCGTGGGACGGCGGGCGCTCGGCAGCCGCGGCGCTGCGCGCCGCCGTGCCGCTTCTTGCGCTCGCTAGCGACGTTGAAATCTTCATGGCGGGGGAAGAGGATGACGAGGATTTGCGGAGCGAACCCGAAAAGGCGGCGACATATCTGTCACGCCACGGGATTCACGCCGCGGTAAAGATCGCCGAACCGTCAGAAAGCCGGGCCAATGCTTCGATCGCCAAGGAGAGCGATGCATGGTGTGCAGACTATATCGTGATGGGCGCATACGGTCGCGGCCGACTGCGCGAGACCTTCGGAGGCGTAACCAAACGGATGTTAAGTGACAGCAAGTTGCCGCTTTTCCTCGCCCACTGATCGGCCGCAGGACATCGAGGGGCTCGGCAATGAACTCCGCTCCACCTTGGCGGCGCGGCAAGTTCACCTTGCTCGCCTTGGGCTGCATGAGCAATTTCCAATGCTCGATGCGCCAGCTCGACTTTTGCCAGAATCGCCGATCATGACCGATCCAACGCTTCATGACAGTCTAAGTGACCGGTGTGTTTTGATTGTCGAGGACGATCCAGCCACGCGGCGATCGCTTTTGTTGCTCTTGACGGGCCGCGGCTTTCTCGCAGTGGCTTTCCCGACCATGGCGCAAGCGCTCGCCTATGCCGCCGAGCAACCACCCGCCTGCCTCGTCGCCGACTATCTACTGGAGGATGGTGACGGCATCGCATTGCTGGAATCGATGCGCGGCAGCGGCTGGACTGGTCCGGCTATCCTCATCTCCGCCTACCACTCGCTCGAATTGTCCGGCCGAGCGAAGTCCTCGGGTTTCGATGAGATCTTCGACAAACCCCTTCGCGAACATGCCCTTGTCGATGCGGTGGGCCGGCTGGTCCCTGGCGGTAGGCGCTAACGGCGGAGGCAACCGAGTTCTCTCTCCTTCGGCCAACCGAGGGCGCTAAAATGCCTGTTTGGCGGCGAGCGTCGGGCGATCCCGTGCCGCCACGGCGCATCCGGTCCGGATCTTGCATTGACGCTCGCAAGGCCGGACAAGTCTCTCGATTTCGCGTTTCGACGTACTGCGGAATCTCGCGCGAGAACAGATATTGTCTGGGCAAGGCGCGAGTCCGTAGCATTGCTGATAGCGCTCCTCTCCCATCAGCCCCACCATCGCCGGCATTGACCGGAGATTATCATGAAATCCATACTGCTGCTGGTCCATGAGGATGAAGGCCAGGATGCGCGGCTTGAGGCTGCGCTTTGCATCGCGCGTGCGCTGGATGCCCATCTTAATTGCATCGAAGTGACGCCGCGCACGACCATAGCGAGCGAATTATATGTCGGCCTCGGCGAAACATCGATGCTGGCCGTAGGAACCGACGGCGACGAAGCGAACGGGGTCGCGGTTCGGGACCGGCTTTCGCGGGAAGATGTCGCTTGGAGCTGGACAGAGGTGCAGGGCGATATCGCGAATTGCGCGATCGCGGCGGCAAGGCTTGCCGACCTCGTTATTCTCAACCGCACGCTCGACGAGCACGGGGTTCCAGACATGCCGGCGATCATCACCAAGCTTCTCGAACATCAATGCGCTCCGATCGTCGCGGTCCCGCCGGCGCAGGAGCGTTTCGAGTTCGATCGCGCGCTGGTCGCGTGGGATGGGCGGTCGTCTGCGGCCGCGGCGCTTCGCGCCACTGTTCCGCTCCTCGCGCTGGCCAAACAGATAGAGCTGTTCACCGTGGGAGATATAGCGGGTGGAGATGTTCCGGCCGAAGAGGCAATGGCGTATCTCGCGCAATACGGCCTGCAAGCCGAAATCCGGCGCATCCGCGACGGCAGTTCGAAGCTTGCGTCGCTCATCAACGCCGAGTGCGAAAGATGGCACGCCGACTATGTCGTGATGGGCGCCTTTGGCCGCGGAGCCTGGCGCGAGACTTTCGGCGGTGTGACGCGGAGCCTTCTCAAGACAAGTCCCGTGCCGCTGATATTATGTCATTAGTCCGGAGAAAGCCGACCCGGCCAACCCCGCCCCGTCCCAGACCGATCGTCTTGTCAGCGCTCGATACGTAGTCTTCCCTACGGCGCGCGGCTTGCCTTTTTCCTAGCTTCGGCGTGAGCGGGGCCATTCGCTGGAAAGGAATCGCCTCGCACATAGAGGAGGACGCCCTTGTTTCGCAGCATATTGGTTATCGTCGATCCCGACCGGCGCGCTGAAGCCACGAGACTGCTGGAGGTTGCCGCCGAACTTCGCCGCAGCTTTGATGCCACGCTGACGCTTGCGACCGTGATGTCCGAATGGAGCGTGATGCTCCGCGCCGAGCGCTCGGTCGGCGCGGCGGGGCTTTTCGAGGCCGCCGAAGCCCGGCTTGCCGCGCTGGCGCATTCGGTCGCGGCGGTGGGAGACGCTCGTTACCGCGTCGAGACAGGCCGCGCCCATCGCGGCATATTGAACGCTGCGGCAAGCGTGAACGCGGACCTCATCCTGCTGCCTTCTCGCGCCCCCAAATGGCAAGACAGGCTGTTCGGCACGACAGCCATGCGGGTGGCACGAAATTCTTCATCTTCGGTTTTCATCATCCGTGATTGATCGAGCGCCGGATGCGGACGGCTCCGATGTGGTGGTCGAGGCCGACGCCGGACCGACCAACGGCCTCAGCGAAAGCGAGGCGCAGGCGCGGCTCGCGGCGGAAGGCCCGAACGAGCTCCCACGTGAAGGACGGCGAACCACCGCGCGCATTGTGATCGAAGTCCTGCGCGAGCCGATGCTTGCGCTGCTCGTGGCCGGCGGCCTCGTCTATTTCGCTCTCGGCGATCTCGGGGAGGCCATGATCCTCACCCTTCTCGCGGGGCTTTCGGTTGGGATCACCGTCATCCAGGAATCGCGCAGCGAGAGAGCGCTTGAAGCCCTGCGAGATCTTGCGAGCCCGCGCGCTCTCGTCATCCGCGGCGGCGTTCGGCGGCGCATCCCGGGACGCGAGGTTGTGCGCGGCGACAGGCTCGTTCTCGCCGAGGGAGACCGGATCCCGGCCGATGGCTGGCTGGTCGAAGCGCATGGCTTGTCCGTCGACGAGTCGCTCCTCACCGGCGAATCTGTCGCTGTCCGGAAATCCAGTGCCACCGCGCCCTTTTCCCTCGCGGCGCCTCGCCCCGGCGGCGACATGCTACCCTATGTCTATTCGGGATCGCTGGTGGTGGGCGGCAGCGGCCTGTGCGCCGTGCAGGCGACCGGCGCGCTGAGCGAGATCGGCCGCATCGGGCAGTCGCTCGCCAGCTTCAAGATCGAGACGCCCCGCCTTTACCGTCAGACGCGGCGTCTCGTGTTGCTGTTTGCGGCTGGCGGGATCGGCGCGAGCTTACTCGCGGTGATGCTCTACGGGTTGCTGCGCGACAACTGGCTCGAAGGCGCGCTAGCCGGAATCGCGCTCGGGATGGCGATGCTGCCGGAGGAATTTCCCGTGGTGCTCGCAGTTTTCATGGCCATGGGCGCGCTGCGTCTATCGCAGGTGCGCGTGCTTGCGCGCCGTGCAGCCGCGATCGAGACGCTGGGGTCGACCACGGTCCTGTGCACCGACAAGACGGGAACATTGACGCAGAACCGCATGGCGATCACCCAATTGCGCCTGCCCGATGGACGCAGCTTCGATCTTCGACGGGGCGAAGCGATGCCCGCCGATTTCCGGTCGATCGTAACGCTTGGCGCATTGGCAAGCGCGCCCGAGCCCTTGGATCCGATGGAGATCGCCTTCCACGAACTCCAATCACACAGCGACGCGGGCGAGCTTGCACCGCAACGCACCGAGGCGTGGCGACTGCGTCAGCGCTATCCGCTGGATCCCGCATTGCTGGCCGTGTCGCATCTGTGGGAAACGGGGGACGGCGAGCAAATGGTCGCCGCGAAGGGGGCGCCCGAAGCAATCGCCGGATTATGCCGTCTCGAACCGAACGATCATGCGGCGTTGCGCAATGCGGCTGATGCCATGGCGACCGAGGGCCTGCGCGTTCTGGGCGTCGCGGAGGCGCGATGGGCGGGGTCGACACCCCCGGCCAATCCGCGCGAATTCGGCTTTGTCTTTAGTGGACTTGTCGGTTTTGAGGATCCGCTGCGTCCTTCGGTGCCCGCCGCGATGGCTCAATGTCGCAGCGCCGGCATCCATGTGGTGATGATTACCGGCGATTATCCCGAAACCGCGAGCGCGATCGCGCGTGAGGCGGGCATCGCACAAGGCGAGGTGGTTACGGGTCCGATGCTCGCGGCGATGGACGACACTGAACTCGCCAGAATACTTCAACGGGTGACGGTCTTTGCGCGGATCATGCCCGAGCAAAAGCTGCGCATTGTCACCGCCTTCAAAGCGGCGGGTGCGGTCGTCGGCATGACCGGTGACGGCGTCAATGATGCCCCCTCGCTCAAGGCGGCACATATCGGGATCGCCATGGGCGGACGCGGTACCGATGTCGCGCGCGAGGCGTCGTCGATCGTGCTGCTCGACGATGATTTCGGGTCGATCGTCACCGCGATCCGCGTGGGCCGGCGTATATTCGACAATCTGCGCAAGGCGACCGCGTTCATCATCGCCGTGCATATCCCGATCGCTGGTCTGGCGCTCGCACCCTTGCTCTTCGGCTTGCCTATCCTGCTCGCCCCCATCCATATCGCCTTGCTCGAGATGGTCGTCGATCCTGTCTGCTCGCTGGTTTTCGAATCCGAGATTGAAGAGGATGACATCATGCGGCGTCCACCGCGCCACCCAGACAGCGTGCTCATGCCGCGCGCGATGCTCGGCTGGTCGTTCGGTCAGGGCATGATTGCGGTTGCGGCGATCGCCGTGCTGCTGTCCTGGGGATGGACGGCAGGTATCGGGGAAAACCAGCTGCGCAGCCTTGCCTATTTTGCGCTGGTGGCGATCGTTCTTGGACTCGTGCTCGTCAATCGATCCTTTTCCTCCTCGCTGGTGCGCGCAGTAACGCGCCCGAACCGCGCCCTTGTCGCGGTCGCCGCCTCCGTCACTCTGCTCCTCCTGGCGGCCCAATTTGTTCAGCCCGTCGCCGAATTGCTGTCGTTCGCACCGCTCAATCTTTCCGAGGCGGCCGCGGTGGCGGTAACCGTCTTACTCGTCCTGTTGCTTCTTGAAGCCCTCAAGCGGCTCTTGAACGCCGGACGCGGCGGCAGAACAACCGGCCTCGAGCAGATCAGCTTGCCGCGGCCGCGCGCGCCCACCGAACCAGCGAAGCGCGATCCATAACGCCCGACTGCCGCGCCACCTCGCGACCGCCGGATACGACCATGAGTGTCGGTATCGACCGTATCGCATAGCGATGAGCCAGCGTCGGTTCCGCCTCGGTATCGATCTTGACGAGACGGAAGCCGGGCTCGAGATCGCGCGCCGCGGCGGCGAAGGCCGGAGCCATCGCCTTGCATGGGCCGCACCATTCGGCCCAGAAATCGACAAGCACCGGCAGGGTGCCGGTGCCGATCAGCCGGTCGAAACGACCGGCGTCGAGCGCAAGCGGCTGGCCTTCGAACAGCGCCGCCTTGCAGCTGCCGCAGCGCGGCGCATCGCCCAGCCGCGCGCGCGGAACGCGGTTCGCGGTATCGCATGCCGGACAGATCAGGATCTCGGGTTCGCTCATTGCAGCTGTTTGCGCCAGGCTTCCATGGTTTGTCCAACAGGAATGCTGTGTAAGCGTCGTCCGGAGCCAGGCAGGGGCCTGTCCAGCTCGGCAGACAGGCAGGCCGCAAGCGGCCTTGGATCGATATACTCGTCCTCCATCAGGTGCGGAGCTTGGGACTCGCCCTGATTTGCCGAAATATGCAAACATACTTATGCCCTGCGGCACGCGCAGTCTCGCCGGGACCCGCGCTGACAGAAATGCGCCAGCTCCACCGATACGTATTAGTCCTGATTCGGGGCGGGCGGGCCAACTGCTAGCGTGATTGCATGCTGGCCGCTGCAAACTTCGAAACCGGCGATCGTCTCCGCGCCCGACGGGCAGATAGCGGTGCGACCGGGAGATTGAGCTTATTGTGCCGGGGGTCGAGCGGGGGCGCGGGCGCCCGGCGATCATCGTCAACGACCTCGTGTCGAGCGGATCGCCCCTGATCGCTTTTGCTGCGCGGCGGCGCGATGCCGGCATCGCGCCGTCCCGCGCCGCCGATTCCGTATCCGCGCGCCTGGCAGCGATCCCTTTCGTTCCCGTGCTCGGCGATGCGGCCCGGGCGCTGGGCTGGATGGACGGCGCGCGATGAGCAGCGACCTTTGCGATAGCGCGCCGCCAGCCTTTCGCTGCGCAGATCTCGCCAAAATCTATCGGAGCGGCGAGACCGAGGTTCAGGCGCTCCGCGGCGTCGACCTCGTCATTCCCGCTGGCGAGATTCTGGTGCTTCTCGGTCCTTCGGGAAGCGGCAAGTCGACGCTGCTCAACATCCTCGGGGGACTCGATCGCCCGACCTCGGGCAGCCTCTATTATCGTGATCTCGACCTTGCCGCGATGGACGAGACCGAACTGACCCATTTCCGCCGCGCCAACGTCGGATTCATCTTCCAATTCTACAATCTGATCCCGAGCCTCACGGCCGAGGAGAATGTCCGGCTTGTCACGGATATTGCCGAAAAGCCGATGGGCGCCGCCGACGCGCTTGCCCTCGTCGGTCTCGCGAATCGCCGTGACCATTATCCCGCGCAGCTGTCGGGCGGGGAACAGCAGCGAGTCGCAGTCGCGCGGGCGATCGCCAAGCAGCCCGGTGTGCTGCTGTGCGACGAGCCGACGGGCGCGCTCGATAGCAGCACCGGTATCCAGGTGCTCGAAACGCTGGCCGAGGCCAACCGGACGCTCGGGAGTACGGTTGTCATCATCACGCACAATGTCGGCATCGCCGCCATGGCGCACCGAGTCTTCCACTTCCTTGACGGGCGCATCGCACGCGTCGAAGTCAATGACGCTCCGATCGATCCCGCGGAAATTTCGTGGTGAAGGCGCTCGACCTCAAACTGGTGCGCGACCTGTGGCGCATGCGCGGCCAGGTGATGGCGATCGCGCTGGTTCTCGCAGCGGCGAGCGCAACCTTCGTCCTTTCGCTCGGCGTTCACCGCTCGCTCACCGAGACGCGCGATGCCTATTATGCCCAGAGCGCTTTCGCCGACATTTTTGCCGACATGACGCGCGCACCGCAAAGCATCGTCGCGCGCGTCGCCAAAATCCCCGGCATCCGGCGCGCCGAAGGTTCGATCCGTCAATATGCGACGCTCGTGCTTCCGGAACGCAGCGCACCCGCGCGTGCGCTCATCAACTCGCTGAGCGACAGAGAGAGCACCGTGCTCAACCGTCTAACATTGCGCGCCGGCCGGCTCCCCGATCGAGACCGGCCGGGAGAAGTCGTCGCGGACGAAGCCTTCGTCAAAGCGAACGGCTTTGCGCTCGGTGCGCGTCTCGACGCGGTCATCTACGGCCGCAAGCAACCATTGACCATTGTCGGAATCGGCCTTTCGCCCGACTATATCTATTCGATCGCACCGGGCGATCTTATCCCCGACAACAGTCGCTTTGGTATCTTCTGGATGAGCGAGAAGTCGCTCGAGGCGGCCACCGGCCGTAGCGGAGCAATCAACCGCATCACGCTGACAGTCGAGCGGGGAGCATCGGAAGCCGAGATAATCCGCCGCCTCGATCTCTTGCTCGCCCCCTATGGCGGCACCGGAGCCTATGGCCGTGCCGACCATATCAGTCACGCCTTTCTCGACAATGAGCTCATGCAGCTCGAGGCGATGACCCGCGTCATTCCGCCGGTGTTCCTGATCGTATCGACCTTCCTCGTCTATATTGTGCTGGGGCGCATGATCCGCACCGAGCGAACGCTGATCGGCCTCATCAAGGCTTTCGGCTACCCAGACCGAGCAATCGCTTGGCATTACCTTAAATTTGCGCTCGTGACAGCGCTCGTCGCGACCCTGATCGGTTCGCTCGCCGGCATCTGGATGGGGCGCGGGATGACGAGCCTCTATGCGGAATATTACCGCTTTCCCATTTTGCGCTATCATATCTCGCCCGCTGTCTTCGTCGGCGCCGCCATACTCGCCGCCGGCTCGGCGGGTCTCGGCGCGCTTGGCGGAATGCGCGCCGCGGTCCAGCTGAGTCCGGCGGTCGCAATGGCCCCGCCGCCTCCCCCGGTCTATCGCAGCGGCGCCGTCGAACGCATCGGCCGGCTGGCGGGCCTTTCGGTCATTGGCCATATGATCCTGCGTCACATCGCCCGCTGGCCTGCGCGTTCGGCGATGACCATCTTTGGCGTGGCGCTGTCGATGGGCCTGCTTTTCGCAACGATGCAATTTCTCGATTCGAGCCGGGCGATGCTCGATTCCTATTTCTTCCGATCGCAGCGCCACGATCTCATCGTGACCTTCACCGAGCCGCGCGGTCCCGATGCGGTTTTTGCGCTCGCGCAGGTCCCCGGCGTTTTGTGTGCCGAAGCGACCCGTGCGATCGCGGTGAAACTGCGCTCCAAAAACCGGGCCGAACGGACCGCGATCGAGACGGCACCTGCCCGATCGCAGCTTCTGGCGCACATCGATCGCAACGGCCGCGAAGTCGCGCTGCCGCCAGCGGGTCTGATGCTGAGCCGGCAGCTCGCCGACCAGCTTGGCGTGCGCGCCGGCGACACTGTCGATCTCGAAATGCTCGGCGGACGGCGTACCCAGCTTCGCATGCCGGTTGCGACGATCGTCGATGAATTTGTCGGCGCTCGCGCCTATGCCAGCGAAGCGACGCTCGATCGCATCGCGCGCGACGCCGCCCCCGTGGGAGCCGCGCTGCTCCGTATCGATCCTGCGGCACGCGAGAGCATATTGAACGCCCTGAAGGGCATGCCCGCCGTGCTTGGCGTTACCGAGCGCGACGCGGCGCTGCGATTGTTCGAGCGGATGATCGACGATAATCTTTTCACGATGCTCTTTTTCTATATCGGCTTCGCCTCGGCGATCACCGTGGGCGTCGTCTACAACAGCGCCCGCATCCTTTTCTCCGAGCGCGCGCACGAACTCGCGACGCTGCGCGTCCTCGGCTACCATCGCCGCGAAGTCGCCCTCATCCTTCTCGGCGAGCTCGCACTGCTCGTGGTTGCCGCCGTGCCGGTCGGCTGCCTGATCGGCTATTGGATGGCCCAGCTGATGACCGCAATGTTTAGTTCGGACCTGTTTCGTCTGCCTTTTGCGCCCGCCAGATCGACCTATGGCTATGCGATCCTGGTCGTCCTCGCCGCGGCGATGGCGACCGCAGCGCTCGTCGCGCGGCGCGTCCTGAGGCTCGACATGATAAGGGTTTTGAAGGCGCGCGAATGATGAAACAGATGCTCAAACGCTGGCGTTGGCCCCTTGCCGTCGCAGGCCTCCTGCTCGCGGGCCTCGCCTTTGCTTTCTGGCCGTCGCCGCAGCCCGTGGACACGGCCAGGATAACCCGCGGCGCAATGGCTGTCGGCGTGACCGACGATGGCGTGACCCGCGCCGAGGAATATTATGTCGTTGCGGCACCGGTAAGCGGATATCTCTCGCGTATCGAACTCAAAGCGGGCGACCGCGTTGTGAAGGGCGCGCTGATCGCGAGGATGACCGGACGACCGGCCGCACCCCTCGACCCGCGCATCCGCGAAGAGCTGGAGGCGTCGCTCGCCGCCGCGCTTGCTGCAACGCGAGGTGCCGAGGTGTCGCTCACGCAGGCGAAGAGCGATCTCACCCGCGCCGAAGCGCTCGCGGTCCGCGGCTTCCTTGCGAAGGCGCAGTTGGAAGCCGCCCGGACGCGCGTGGCGAGCGGACAGGCCTTGCTTGCACAAAATCGCAGTGAAGCCGCCCGGCTTCGCGCCGCCTTGTCGCAACCTCCCGGTGGCGCGAAAATCGGCGTGCCCGTCCGCGCACCCGCGGCGGGAGAGGTGCTTTCCGTGATCACCGAAAGCGAAGGCGTTATTCTTGAAGGCACGCCGCTGGTGACGATCGGCGATCCCCACAAGATCGAGCTGGTCGTCGACCTCTTGTCACGCGAAGCCGTGCGCGTGAAACCGGGCGACCAGGTAGAAGTGACACAATGGGGTGGGACGCGACCACTTATTGGCCATGTCGCACGGGTAGAACCCTTCGGCCGGCTGAAGATCTCTGCGCTCGGCGTCGAGGAGCAGCGGGTCAATGTCATCATCCGTTTCGACGATTTATCAGCCCAGCAAGCGGCACGTCTCGGTCACGGTTATCAGGTCGATGCAACGATCATCCGGTGGAGCCGCCCCGACGCCGTGCGCGTGCCGATCGGAGCTCTCTTCCGCGGCGCCGATGGCGAGTGGCGGGTCTTCGTGGTTGCGCGAGGACGCGCTGCAGAGCGCGCTATCGAGGTCGGCCAGATGAACGATCTATACGGCGAAGTACTTCGCGGCCTCCGCGAAGGCGAAATAGTCGCGATCAATCCCTCCGGCTCTCTTAGCAGCGGGACCCGCGTCAGGAGCCGGTAATCCCGGCAGTCTGCGAGCGTAGAGGCGTGCCTTGGATTCGATCGAACGCGCAAGTCCGCTTTCGCCGGGCCATGCTTCAAGGCCCTGCGGCGCCGAGCCGGCGATGGACGTCGAAATCGACCTGACGGCTTACGCAACATTACGGAATGCGCGCGCCAAGTGACGCGCTAGACTGCAGACGATTGGAGGATCAGGATGATGACATCCCGCATAATCGCACCCCGGCGGACGCGCTGCTCGCGCGACCCTGACGCGACGATTCACGCTGACCGTGCGAGGGTTGGCGGGGCAAATCGTCGTATCGTGGGAACACTGACGCTCGGTGTGAAGCGGGCCAAAACAATGGCTCACCGGGAACCTATATCATGATCGGCCGATCGCTTGACGCGACACTCTCCGAAGCAGGCGAGACCCCTCTCACCACGCGCAGTGGCTTCGAAATAGCGCTTCGCCCGGTGCGGCCGGATGATGCCGCAATTCTCGACTCCTTCTATGACGCGTTGGCGCCCGACGACATGCGGTACCGCTTTCTGAGCGCACAATCGCACCTCTCGACAGCGCAGCTCGCCGCGCTGGTCGAGGTCGATCATCGCCACCGCGAGCATCTTCTCGCCTTCGAGCGTGCCGGCGGCGAGCTCATCGCGACGCTGCTCATCGCAGCCGACGACCGGTTCGAAAATGCCGAGGTCGCGATTTCGGTTGCGCCGGCCTGTAAGGGGCGCGGAGTCGGCTGGAGCCTGCTTCATCATGCGATCGACCTTGCACGCGAGCGCGGCATCGCACGCCTCCGGTCGATCGAGAGCCGTGCCAATTGCGACGCGATCGAAATCGAGCGCACGCTGGGGTTCAAGTCGAGCGACTATGAAGGCGATGCGACGCTCGCATTGCTCGAAATCGATTTGCGCCGGCAAGCCGGTTAACCGCTGCCCGCGGGCTGGGCGATCCCCGGCTATCGCAGCCTTATTCGCGCGGCCGAGCGACACGGGCAGGAAGTGATCAGCGGGAAGGCTCGGGCGATGGCGCAGATGATGATCGCAATGCAGCTCGATGCGCCCGGCGAACCGCTGCGGCGCGTCGAACGGCCGCTGCCCGATCCCGGCCCCGGCGAAATTCGTGTGGCCGTGACAGCCTGCGGGGTCTGCCGCACCGACCTCCATGTCGCGGAGGGAGACATTCGCGGTCCCCTTCCCATCGTGCCGGGTCACGAGATCGTCGGCCGCATCGATGCGATGGGCGCCGGCGCCGGTCCATTTCGCCTTGGCGACCGGGTGGGCATCGCCTGGCTTGCCGGTACCTGCGGGACGTGCAGCTATTGTCGCGGCGGCCGGGAGAATCTTTGCGATCATGCGGTTTTCACCGGCTTTTCACGCGATGGCGGCTTCGCTTCGCACTGCATCGCGGACGCGCGTTACTGCTTTCCTTTGCCCGGTGCTTTCGATGATCTGCACGCAGCCCCGCTGCTTTGCGCCGGCCTGATCGGCTACCGCGCCTATCGCCTGGCGGGCGACGGCAAATCCATCGGACTTTATGGCTTTGGCGCGGCCGCCCATATTCTCGCGCAGCTCGCGCTCGCCGAGGACCGCACCGTCTTTGCATTCACGCGCGAAGGCGACGGCGACGGACAGGCATTCGCACGGCATCTCGGGTGCGAGTGGGCCGGAAGTTCGATCGAGGCGCCGCCCGAACCGCTCGACGCGGCGATCATCTTCGCGCCGGCCGGCGCTCTGGTCCCCGAGGCGCTCCGGCATGTCCGCAAGGGAGGCCGGGTCGTTTGCGCGGGCATCCACATGTCCGACATACCCTCCTTCCCCTATGCCGATTTGTGGGGAGAACGATCGATCCTCTCGGTCGCCAATCTCACGCGCGCCGATGGCGCGCAATTCCTCGCGCTTGCTGCGCAATACTCGATCGAAACGCATGTCACGCCTCTCCCGCTCGACCGGGCGAACACGGCGCTTGATCTGCTGCGCTCGGGAAAGGTGGAAGGCGCACTCGTTCTTCATCCCTGACCAGCGATCAGGCCAGGCAGCATGGCGACCCGCACAGGGAATTCCCTTATGGCGCAGCGCACCTCCCTCCGCCCAGATGCCGCTTGCGATCAAGACCAAGGAGGGGCGTCTCATGCTGTCAGCACCAATACATTCGGCGGCCTTGCCGATCCGCCATCCCGAATGCCCGGAAGGCGAACCCTTGGAACGGCCCGACAAGCACTCGCCCGAGCGTCCCGTTCCGTCAACCGACCCCCGGCCGCTCCGCGCGCCGCCCGAAACCCCGGTCCTGCCCGACAGTCACCCCGAAGATACGCCAATCGAAGCCCCGGATTGATAGCTTGCCGACCCGCGGACCGGGTCCACCTACTGCGGCATCTACGTATTTTTCGGTTCGCCTGCAGATTTAGGATTGCCAAAGCAAAGGAGGCAATCATGACAATGGAACATTTGTCGAAAGTGACCGGTCATATCGAGATTCCCCGGCGGACGCGCAAGAAGCTGCGGCGGATCTCGAAGTCGCCGACCGCGCGGTCGGTCGCCGCTCTCGTTCCCCTGCTCACAATCGGGGTTGTGGCCGCGCGAATTCTGGCAAGCCGGCGCTCGTCGCGTTAAAACTCCGGCGCGGGCATCACCTTCGCTGCGGCTCGCAGCCATCGATAAACGAACGGAGAATGGGGGTCCGACGGCACGTGGCGGCGGCCTCTGCGGACGCCCGAAACCCGCGTCGCCGCTTAAGCCTATACGTGCAATTGCGGATTCTCCATCGCTCGAAATTTCACGATTGATGCCAACGCAATATTTCGGGGAACCGCGCATGGCGATCGGGAAAAATATCGCAGCTCACGACGAGGGTGGCCGGCACCTGCGGCAATTTCCCTTTGCCACTCGCGACGCATTCTTTTTCGCCACCACGGTGTTCGACCCGCTTTCGCGGGCCTTCCGAGCTACAGCCCATGTCTGAACCGCTCCGGCATTTCATCGATACGCAGGATTTCTCCCGCGAGGAGCTGCTGCGGATCATCGACCTGATCGGCCTGCTGAAGGAAGCGGACAAGGATGGCGCCTGCCCGAAGTTGCTCACGGGCGCCTCGCTCGGCATGATCTTCGAGGAACCGTCGACCCGCACCCGCGTCTCGTTCGAAGTCGCAATGACCAAATTGGGCGGGCACGCGCTCTATCTCAAGCCCGGCGAAATTCATCTGGGCGCGCGCGAAAGCACGGGCGACACCGCGCAGGTGATCAGCCGAATGGTCGATGTGATCGAGGCGCGCACGCTGAAGCATCAGACCGTCCTCGATCTCGCGGCCCATGCCACCGTGCCCGTCATCAACGGGCTGACCGACTATAATCATCCCACGCAGGTGATGTGCGATCTCTTCACGATGATCGAGCATGCTCCCCCCGGCAAGACGCTTGCCGAACTCAAGATCGTATTCGTCGGCGACGCAACCAATGTCTGCTCGTCGTTGATGATGATGTGCACCCGGATGGGGATGCATTTCACCCACGCCGCACCAAGACGCTATCAGGCACCCGACGCCTGGCAAGCGATCGCCCGCGCCAATATCGCGCAAAGCGGCGGTGCGCTTACCGTCACCGACGATGTGGTCTCGGCGGTGCGCGATGCCGACTTCATCTATACCGACTTGTGGTGGTGGATCGGTCAGGAAAACGAGATTCCCGATCGCAAAGCGGCTTTCATGCCCGAGTATCAGGTCAACGACGCCTTGCTGGCCCGCGCGCCTTCGCACGCCAAATTCATGCACTGCCTGCCCGCGTCGCGCGGCGTCGAAGTGACCGATGCGGTGATGGACGGACCGCGCTCGATCATTTTCGACCAAGCGGAAAACCGTCTGCACGCCGAGAAGGGCCTCCTCGTCCATTTCGTGCACCCACGGCTGAAAACGCCTTCGCCCGAGCTCGCCTCCTATCATCGGGGTCGGATCGAAAGCTTCCTCAGCGTCTGAGTAAAGGAGGCCACCATGGCCACGACCGTCGCCCCCGTTACCGCCCGACCGCGCTTCCGCAGGGTGCTGCGGCGCCTCGACATGACGCTGTTCACCGTCTGCGCGATCCTGATCGTGGATCAGCTGGCGGCATCTGCCGCGATCGGGGTCCAGTCGATCTTCTGGTGGGTGTTGACCTTGATCCTCTTCTTCATCCCTTATGGGTTGATCACATCGGAGCTCGGCAGCGCCTATCCGGAGGAAGGCGGCATCTATGCCTGGGTCCGACGCGCCTATGGGCAGCGCTGGGCCGGACGGACGGCGTGGCTCTGGTGGGTCAACGTCGCTTTCTGGATGCCGTCGGTCTATATCCTGTTCGCGGGGCTGCTCGCCGAGCTCGTCGCGCCGGACATGCGTCTCACCACGAAGCTGCTCATCACGCTGGGCCTTACCTGGCTCACGGTGGGGATCAGCATCGTCACGCTGAACCTCGGCAAATGGGTGCCGAACGTCGGCGCCGTCTTCAAGGCGGTCATCATGCTCTCGATCGGCCTTGGTGGCATCGCCTTTGCTGCTCGGCATGGTGTCGCGAACGAATTCAATCTGCAGGCGCTAAGCCCAAGCTGGGGGGCCAGCCTCGCCTTCCTGCCGGTGATCGTCTATAATTTCCTCGGCTTTGAACTGATGTCGGGCGCGGGCGAGGAGATGGAAAATCCGGCGCGCGACGTACCGCGCGCGATCATCGCTTCCGGCGTGCTCATTTCCTTCTTCTACATCCTCGCGACCCTCGGCATCCTGCTTGCCCTGCCGGTAGAGCAGATCGGACTTATCGAAGGATTGCCGGACACGTTCGGCCGGCTTTTCGGGAGCGGCCCCGGTGGCAGCACGATCGTGACGATCCTCATCATGATGGCGCTCTACACCTTCGTCGCGAACATGGTCACTTGGACGATCGGCGCCAATCGCTCGGCTGCGGAAGCAGCGCAGCGCGGCGACCTCCCAGCTGTGTTCGCAAAAATGCATCCTCGCTTCCAGACCCCGGTAAGCGCCGCAATCCTGACCGGCGCCATCGCGTCCGCCGTGCTTATTCTTTACGCGCTCCTGGCATCGAGCGCAGAGGATTTGTTCTGGACGATCTTTGCCTTCTCTTCGGTGGTTTTCCTGCTGCCGTATTTCCTGCTGTTCCTGTCGTTTCTCAAACTGCGCCGCGCGGACCCCCACACTCCGCGACCCTATCGCGTGCCTGGCGGGCACGGAGCCGCAGCGGCGCTGAGTGCGATCTGTATGTTGTTCATCGCGCAGGCCGTTTTCTTTTTCATTTACCAGCCGGGCGATTTCGACCCGAGCTACGCGGTCGCAGTCGGCGGCGGCACGTTGCTGACTCTGCTCGTCGGCGAAGTCATGGTGCGTGTCGGCACGCGCCCGGTCTCCGAAGCGCCAGCGAATGGCTAGGGTGCTTCTGACGACGCCGCGGTCCGATGGCTTCCGCATGCCTGCCGAGTGGGAACCCCATAGCGGTTGCTGGATGCTGTGGCCCGAGCGATCCGACAACTGGCGGAGAGGCGCCAAACCCGCGCAGCACGCCTTTGCGGCGGTGGCCGCAGCAATTGCCCAGGGCGAGCCCGTGACGGTCTGTGTCTCGCCCGCCCAATATGTGATTGCCCGCGAGATGCTCGATCCCGCGATCCGCGTCGTCGAGATGACGAGCAACGACAGCTGGATTCGCGACTGCGGACCGACCTTCGTAGTCGACGACAAGGGCGCAGTACGCGGCATTGACTGGAAATTTAATGCCTGGGGCGGGCTCGACGATGGGCTCTATTTCCCATGGGACCAGGACGACCTCGTTGGCGAGAAGGTCCTCGAACTCGAGCGCGACGATCGCTACGCTCCTGATTTCGTCCTCGAGGGCGGGTCGATCGATGTCGATGGCGAGGGCACGGTTCTTACAACCGAAGAATGCCTGCTCAACGCGAACCGCAACCCGAACCTTGGCCGTGCGGACATCGAGCGGATGCTGCGCGACTATCTGAGTGTCGACTCCGTGCTCTGGCTGCCCAAAGGTGTGTATCTCGACGAGACGGACGGGCATATCGACAATTTCTGCCGCTTCGTCGCGCCGGGCGAGGTGGTGCTGACCTGGACCGACGATGTCGCCGATCCGCAACATGCGATTTCCGCCGAGGCGTTCGACCTGCTCGCCTCGATGCGCGACGCGAAAGGTCGCGCGCTCAAGATTCACAAGCTGCACCAACCGAGCCCCGTGCTGATCACCGCCGAGGAGGCCGCCGAGGTCGATCATGTCCCTGGCACTCTGCCTCGACAGGCGGGCGACCGGCTCGCAGCTTCCTATGTCAATTTCTATATCGCCAACAATGCGATCATCCTGCCCGTCTACGGCGATCCGCAGGACGCACGGGCCCGGCAGACGCTGGCTGCACTCTTCCCTACGCGCCATATTATCACCCTCCCCGGTCGCGAGATCTTGCTCGGCGGCGGCAACGTCCATTGCATTACCCAGCAGGAGCCTCGCGGGCGGCCCAAAGAAGTCGGCAAGCGAGGCGCCTAGCCATGCGCCTTGTTATCGCACTGGGCGGCAACGCCCTGCTCAAAAGGCGAGAAAACCCGACTGCAGCCAACCAGCGAAGCAACATGCGGTCCGCGGCAGCGGCACTAGCGCGGGCCTGCTCCGGCAAGGAGGTGGCGATCGTCCATGGCAACGGGCCGCAGGTGGGGCTGCTCGCGCTTACAGCCGCAGCCTATACGGCGGTGGCTCCCTACCCGCTCGACATGTTGAACGCCGAATCGCAGGGAATGATCGGCTATGTCATCGCGCAGGAATTGCGAAATGCCGTTGCGCCGCGCGGGGTCGTCTGCCTTCTGACGCAAACGCTGATCGACGCGTCCGACCCGGCGTTCGAACGCCCGACCAAGCCTATCGGGCCGGTCTATGCCTCGCTCGAAGAGGGGCGGCGCAGCTCGCCGCCCGACTGGATCTTTGCGGCCGAAGGCAGTGGCTATCGCCGCGTCGTTCCCTCACCACGTCCCACCGGCGTCGTGGAATTCAGCGAGATCGAGCGCTTGGTCCGCGACGGGGTCGTAACGATCTGCGGCGGCGGCGGCGGCATACCGGTTATCCGCAGGCAAGGCCGTCTCGAAGGTGTCGAGGCGGTGATCGACAAGGACTTCACCGCAGCTTTGCTGGCGATCGAACTCGACGCCGACCGCCTTATCATTCTCACCGACGTCGGTGCCGTCCAGGCCGACTGGGGGCAGCCGACCCAGCGCCCGATCGCGACGATCAGCGCATCCGGATTTTCCGCCGACGATCTGGCCGAAGGGTCGATGCGGCCGAAGGTCGAGGCGGCTGTCCGGTTCGTCGAGGCGACCGGGCGATCGGCGGTGATCGGCGCCCTCTCCGATGTCGCCGCGGTGGTTGGCGGGCATGCCGGAACCACCATATGTCGGTGAAGCTCGAGCGCCGTATCCGGCGAACCGGCAAATCCGCGCGCCAACTTGGGGGTGAGCCGAGCGCGAAGCGTGCGCCGCCCGCGTTCAAGCCTGATCGTCATTATCGGCGGCTGGACATCGCACAGATCATTCCGCCAGGCTCCTTTGGCACAGCATAAGCGCACAAGTCAGCCACAGGCGCGGACATTACAGCTCTGCCGCGACAAGGGACGGTAGCTATTCTCCTCAGCGATACGGCGCGCGCGGGTGCCTATAATTTTGCCGCATAGATCATCCGGCCTGGTCCGAGACGCTCAAGCACCTGCGCGATATCCGCCTTTGCCACTGCCAAACAGCCCTCACTTCGTCCGAGTTTGCCATCACGCGCGATCGCGGGCGAGACATAGCCCGCTGCGTGAATGACGATATGGCGAACCTCGGCATTGCTGTTCTCAGGGTCGAGGCCGATGAGCCGGCGCGATCGCCCATGCTTGCCGTAATAATCCTCGCCGACGAGATATGCCCCACCCGACGAAGCGGCCGACCCGGGCGCATTGGACAAACGGCGCACCCAGCCGCTGTGATCGGGATCCGATCCGCGACCGTGCGCAACGAGATGGCTAAAGTGCCTGCCGCTCATCAAATCGAGGATGTGAAAGCGGGGGACGTGAGAGGCCCGGGTGAAATCGACGAGACCCACGACGTCGCGGTACCTAATCGCGCCTCGATGTCGGTCGAGCGCATCCAATGCACGCCGTAAAAGGCGGGGATCCGGATTTTCGCTCAATGCAGGAAGCGCTGCAAGACCTTTGGACGTTGGCCCGAAGAAGCTCAGGGCCAGTGCGCCGCCACCGCCAAGTAGGTGGCGCCTGGAAAGTGCCATAATTTTCTATCGACCCATCTTACCACGATTGACGCAAGAAGTGGGCGCTTGCGAGGCGCAATTCCAGATAGGTACTAACCCTATACGTGCTCGCCGGGCGGGGGTTCATCGATCCTGCGCCCGCATCGCCGGGCAGTTCAAGCTCGTGATTTATCTTCGCGACGGCGAAGCTGAGCACCGGACGCGCCTTTCCGCCGATGGTGACCCCTACGGGACTCGAACCCGTGTTTTCGCCGTGAAAGGGCGACGTCCTAGACCGCTAGACGAAGGGGCCGTCGTTCGGTGAAGCGGCGCCTTAGACGGGCCCGTCGGTGCGGTCAAGCCGTGGTGGCGGCGCGTGCGCAAAAATATTGCGCCGCGCGGTTTCATTCTGCCCAGGCGGCGTCCTCGAGATGGAGTTCAGCGGCGGGGCGGCTGCCCCAATCGTCGCGCTTTGCGCGCCCCGCCAGCCACAGCTTGCGCGCACCGCGCGCATGGAGCAGCGTTTGGCCCAGTTCGGTTTCGGCGCTGCGAAAAGCGATCGCCTTGAACCGCGCACCATCGTCGCCGGCGACGATCAGCCGCAGATGGTCAGTGCCGACTACCCCCGATTCGACGATTCGCACCGGCCCCGTGGCAACGCGCGGCGCGGGCCAGCCGGCGCCGTAGGGACCGGCGCTCTCGATCGCTTCGCACCACAAGGGATTGATCCCGCGCGGCGCGAGCACCGCGTCAATCAGCAGCGACCTGTCGCCGCTCGCCCGCTCGACATCGGCGGCCAGCCGCTCGTTCAGAAAGGCGCCGAGCGCATCGACCCGCGCGCGCTCGACCGTCAGCCCCGCGGCCATCGCATGTCCGCCGCCCGCGACGAGCAGCCCCGTCTCCTTGGCGGCCAGAATAGCGGCGCCCAGATCGACGCCCGAGATCGAGCGCCCCGATCCCTTGCCGACGCCATCCTCGTCGAACGCGATGACGATCGCCGGGCGGTGCAGCTTCTCCTTGAGCCGCCCCGCGACGATACCGATGACGCCGGGATGCCAGCCGTCGCCCGCGACGATCGCCACCGGCGCGTTGGCGGTCGCGCCGCTCGCCTCGATCGCGGCGTCGAGCACCGCCGCCTCGATCGCGCGGCGCTCCTCGTTGAGCCGGCACAGCTCCTGCGCGATGTCCGCGGCTTCCTGCGGGTCGCCGGTGGTCAGCAGCCGGACGCCGAGGTCGGATTTGCCGACGCGCCCGCCGGCGTTGATGCGCGGCCCCAACGCAAAGCCCATGTCGCTCGCCGTCGGGGGCTTGGTCAGCCGCGCCGCGTCCATCAGCGCCGCCATGCCGATATTGCCGCGCCGCGCCATCACCTTCAGCCCCTGCGTGACGAGCGCACGGTTGAAACCGGTGAGCCGCGCGACATCAGCGACGGTGCCGAGCGCGACGAGGTCGAGCAACTCGATCAGCTGCGGTTCGGGGCGGCTGCCGAAGAAACCGCGCGCGCGCAGCGTACGGAGCAGCGCCGCGCCGAGCAGGAAGGCGACGCCGACCGCGGCAAGATTGCCGTGCGCGGCCGCATCGGGCGCTTCGTCGAGGCGGTTGGGATTCACCACGGCAAAAGCCTGCGGCAGCGTGGTCGCGCATTGGTGATGGTCGACGACGATCACCTCGACCCCCGCGGCCTTCGCCTCGGCGATCGCGTCGAACGCCTGCGCACCGCAATCGACGGTGACGACGAGCCGCGACCCCGCCGCGCCGATGCGCACCAGCGCGGCACCCGAGGGGCCATAGCCTTCCATCAGCCGGTCGGGGATATAAGCGCCCACCGGCACATCGAGCGCGCGAAGCAGGCGGACGAGCAGCGCCGCCGATGTCGCGCCATCGACGTCATAATCGCCGAAGATGGTTACCCCCTCGCGCGCCTCGACCGCATCGGCGAGCCGCGCCGCGGCGGCATCCATGTCGCGGAACAGCGAGGGGTCGGGCATGAAACCGCGCAGGGTCGGAACGCGCTGGCGGTCGAGGTCGTCGCGCGCGACGCCGCGCGCGAGCAGCAATTGGGTGACGAGATCGTCGGGTGCAAGGCTTTCGCCGCCCATTTCGGCGCTGGTGCGGCGCCAATGCCACGGCTGGCCGAGGATCGAGCGAGTGATACCGAGGGCGGCCGTAGTCATGACGCCGTTCCTGCCTGGAGGATGCGTGCGCGTAAATCCCGCGCGGCGGCGAGCGGGATGGCGGGGATTTCATGCGCGCCGAGCGCGCTGCCGCCGGGCACGCCGAAAACGAGGGTTGCAAGGCCGAGCGGGCGGAGGAGGAAATCGGTCTTGATATCGACGCTCTGCACCGACGCGTGCGGCAGCAGCGTCGTCTTCGGCTTCCACCAGCCGCGGCGAATCACCACCATCTCGCCAAGGTCGGTCCACAGATGAAAGCGCGTCGCGAACAGCGCCCCGGCCGCGAGCAGGGGAGCAGCGATCAGGCCGAGCCAGCCGACCGCATTGCCCAGAATCAGCGCGATGGTTCCGCCGGTCGCCGCCGCGACCGCGCCGATCACCGGACCGATGGCGATGATGCGGTGGCTGTGTTGCCACGTCTCGCCGGGGCCGGGGCGCGGCATCGCAACCTCGGCGAGCACCCGGTCGATTTCGGCGAGTCGGCCGAAGGGGACGACCTGATGGTCGGGTTCCTTCGCACCGTCGCTCGCCAGGCTTTGCAGGCGCAGTTCGTGCCAGCCGAAGCGCTGTCGCAGCCAGCCGGTGACAAGGATCGCCGCCTGCACGCGCTTGACCGGCATCGCCACGTCGGTGCGCGTCGTCAGCCCACGCGTGCGGCGCAGCGCACGCGGTTCGCGCACGAGACGAAAGCCCCAGTTGGCGAAGACCATCATCGCGATCCCGCTCGCAAAGCCGATGACGAGCAGCGACAGGAGCGCGCCGATACCGGCGACCCAGCGATGCGCGAGCACCCAATTGTCGAGGCCATAGCCTTCGGCCAGATCGACCCAGTCGACGGGGTTGAAGACGTTGAAATCGAACGGCAGCAGATTGTCAAACAGCTGCATCGACGCGCCGACAACCGCGAGCGCGGCGAGCGAGAAGTTGAACAGGCCCGCGACGAGCAGCCGGCGCGGATCCATTGCGAAGAGCAGCCGGTCCTCCGCGGCATCGCCGCCGCCTTCGATTGCGACGCCCGAGGGATCGGCAACCTGCGTGTCGGCGGCATCGCTGCGCCAGGCGCGGATCGCGCCGCGCAGCGCCTGCGCTTCGTCGAACCCAATGGCATCGAGATCGCCGTCGCCTTCCTTGCCGCCGCCCGCGCCGGTTTCGAAATCGACCTTGGCGATGCCCAGCGCGCGCGCGATCAGCCCCTGTTCGATACTGACGTCCTGGATGCGGTCGAAGGGGATGGTGCGGTGCTGGCGCGCGAACACGCCGCTTTCGATCACCACCGCATCATCGGTCACGGCATAGCGGAAGCGCAGCCAGGCAGCGATCGCGACGAGCAGCGACAACAGCAGAAAGGCGAGCAGCGCGGGAACGACATAGGCCCATTTGCCCGCAAAGCCGATCGCCGCCAGCGCGGGCAGAAAATTGAGCGAACGCGGGCCGAGCTTGACGATCGCCAGCGCCAGCGTCGCCGGGTGCAGGCGCTGCCAGTCGGGTTCGACATCGGCCGCCCGCGCGGGCGCCGCGGCAGGTTCGCCCTCGCTCATGCGAAGTCGGTCTGGATGTGGTGGCGGATCGTCTCGCGCATCGCGGCGGCGAGATCGGACCGCAGGCCAGGCAGCGTCACCGTGCTGTTGTGCGTCCCCGAGGTATGGACGACAAGGTGCGACAGGCCGAACCATCGCTCGATCGGCCCCTGCCCGACGTCGATGTGCTGGACGCGCACGAAGGGGACGATGGTGTCGGTGCGGAACATCCAGCCGCGCGCGACGCGCAATTGCCCCGTGCCGATGTGATAGCCCCACCGCTGCATCCGGCGCGACGGCAGCATGACGATGACGAGGAGCGCGACCAGCCAGGCCAGCGCGGTGAGCAGGCCGAACGGGCCGCCAATGCTGCGGATCAGCAGCGCGTCGGCGACGCTCGCGCCGATCGCCAGCGGGACGGCGTTGAGCGCCGCGGCGATACGCAGAACGTGGCGATAGGCGGGATCGACCGGGTCGAGCCCCTCCACCGCGTTGAGCGCATCGGGTGCGAAAGGGTCGATGGGCGGCGCGGCGTCGGTATCGGTCATTGCCCTTCGTTAAGCGCAGCGCCCCCTATGGCACAACAATATTGAAGCGCGGGTCGGCGGGCGGGTGCATCGCGAACCACGACAGAAAGGCCATGCGGTCGCCCTCGATGCGGATCGCGCCCGATTGCATGAGCGCCGGAAACTGCGCCTGGCCGAGCATCACATCGTCGAGCGTGCTGCGATCGAGCGTGATCGTCGCGGTCGGCGCGGCGTCGGTGACGCCATAGCGCGGGAATTCGACCCCGCCCTCGACGACGACCGCGACGCTTTCCTTGCTGTCGGGCATCACGAACTGGAACACGCCCTTCTGCGCCGCGCCCTTCACCGCGTCGAAGCGGGTAGCAAGCGAATCGAAGAAGACCGCAGTCGGGATCGCGCTGATGAACGACCGGCTCTGGCCGTTGCTGGTGCCGCCAGCGACCGCATTGCCGCGCAGCGTTGCGGCGGCGGCGAGATAATAGTTGCGCCACGCTCCCGATTCGGCCTGATAACCGAGCTGGTCATAGGCCGAGGCGAGCGCCGCGCGCGCCGCCTGATTGTCGGGCGCCGCGAAGACGAGCTTGTTCAGCATTTCGGCCGCCCAGCGATAATCGCCCTTGGCGATGGCGTCCTTGCCCGCTGCGAGCAGCTTGTCGGGGCCGCCCGCAAGCGCGACATATTTGGGCGCGCTCTCTTCGGGCGGCAGCGGGTTGAAATTGGCCGGATTGCCGTCCCACCAGCCGAAATAGCGCTGATAGGTCGCCTTCATGTCGTGATTGAGGGTGCCATAATAACCGCGCGTCGAAAAATCGCTTCCCTGCACCATCGCTTCGGGGGTCTGGTCGGCCAGCTCATGCAGCGTCGCGCCCCGGTTGGCGAGAAACAGGGTACGATCGTGGACGTAGCGATAGGCGTCGCGCTGGTTCGTGAGCAGCGTGCGGACCTCGCCCGCCCCCCATGTCGGCCAATGGTGCGATCCCATCGCAACCTCGGCGCTGCCGCCCCATTTGAGCAGCATTGCGTCGATCACCTTCGACCAGCGCAGCGCGTCGCGGACCTGCGCGCCGCGCAGCGTCAGTACATTGTGCAGATTGTGGGTCACCACCTCGGTCGTGTGGAGCGCCTTGTAGGCGGGGATGTAAAAGACGAACTCGGCTGGCGCCTCGGTGCCGCCGGCGTCCATGAAGTCGAAGGCCAGGCCGTCGATGGTCAGCGTCGTCCCGCGCGCGGACACGGTTTCGGTCGGCTCCATATAGCCGATCGTCCCAGACGAAAGCTTGGGGCCGAGCCCAGTATCGACCTGTCCCGTCGGCCCGGGCGCGAGGATCGCCCCGAACATATAGAGCGCGCGGCGCCCCATCGCCGGGCCGGCAAGGACATTTTCCGACGTCGCCTCTTCGGAAAAGCCGTGCGGTGCGATGATGCGGATCTTGTCCTTCTTCACCTGTTCGGGGGTCACAATGCCGCCAACGCCGCCGAAATGGTCGCTGTGGCTGTGGCTGAAGATGACGGCGCGGATCGGCAGCACGCCCGTCTTTGCCTCGACCGTGTCGGCGAACAGCTTCCACCCCGCCGCTGCGGTTTCCTCGGACAGCAGGGGATCGACCACGATCCACCCGGTCTTGCCACGAATGATCGTCATCACCGACAGGTCATAGCCGCGCAATTGCCAGATCTTGTCCGGCACAACCTCGAACAGCCCGTGCACCGCATTGAGCCGCGCCTGCCGCCACAGCGACGGGTTGACCGTGTCGGGGGCCTTCGCCCTGTTCAGAAAGTCATAGGGTCGGCGATCCCAGACGATCCGGCCATCCTTGCCCCTGATGACGCCGTCGGGAATCTCGGCGATCTTGCCGCGCAGCACATTCGCCTCGTCGCGCGGGTCGTCGAGCGGCAGGCGCTGCGCGAGTTCGGCCTGCGCGGCGCGGGTCGCCTCGCTGGCCGCATCCTGCGCGGCCGCGCCGCTCGCCCACAGCATGATCGGAATCAGACAGATCGCACGCTTCATCGCATCCTCCCCTTTTGGTCCTGCTTGCGCCTTGTGGCATGGCTTGGCAAGCGGCCGCCCGGCGGTGCGGGCTTCGCGCGATGCTAAAGGATCTTGCGGCGATGAAATGCAAATTGCTTATCATTTGGCACAGCCGCACCGGCGGCAGCGCCGCGCTCGCCGAGGCGGCGGCGGCAGGTGCCGGCGACGCAGCGCGCCGCGTCGCGGCGGACGATGTGACGCCAGAGATGATTAAAGCGGCGGCGGGCTATCTGTTCGTCGGCCCCGAAAATCTCGCGGCGCTGTCGGGCGCAATGAAGGAGATGTTCGACCGCTGCTACTATCCCTGTCTCGGCCGGATCGAGGGACGCCCCTATGCGACGATCATCTGCGCCGGCTCCGACGGCGAAAACGCCCAGCGCCAGCTCGATCGCATCGCGACCGGCTGGCGCCTGCGGCGTGTCGCCGACCCGGTCATCGTCAACACCGATGCCCAGACGCCCGAGGCGATCCTCGCCCCCAAGACGATTGCGGCGGACCGTCTCGCCGAAGCGCGCGATCTGGGCGCGGCGCTGGCGGAAGGGCTGACGGCAGGAATTTTCTAGGCCCACAACCCTGGGGCCGGATGCCGTCAGGCCGGGCTCGCCGCCTGCATCTCGGCGATCAGCCCGTTGTCGATTTCCTTGGCCCGCCGGTATCCCGCGCGCTCGCGCAGCGGCGCGACATAGGCTTCGAAGGCGGGGCGCGTCGGGATCGTCCCGAATTGCAGACCCCAGTCGAGCTGGCTGCCGACATAGACGTCGGCGGCGCTGAAGCGCCCCTCCGCAACGAAGGCCTTGCCCGCCACCGCCGTTTCGAGCGCGTCGAGCGCCTTTTCGAACGAGCCGTATCCCACCATTCGCTGCTGCTCGGCGCTCGGCACCCAGCCGGCGTGGGTGTTAGTCACCGCGGTTTCGAGCGGCCCGGCGGCAAAGAACAGCCAGCGGTAATAGTCGGCGCGCGCCTCCAGCGGCGGCGCGAGCCCCGCATCGGGAAAAGCATCGGCGAGATAGGCGCAGATCGCGGCGCATTCGGTGACGACCTTGCCCCGGTGGACGATCGCGGGCACCTTGCCCATCGGGTTGATCGCCAGATAGTCGGCGCCCTTCATGCTGTCGTCATAGCCCAGGATTTGCGTCTGATAGGGCGCACCGACCTCTTCGAGCATCCAGCGGACGATCTGTCCGCGCGACATGGGGTTGGTATAGAAAATCAGATCGTCGGCCACGGTTGCTCTCCCTTGCTGCGAGTCGCAAAGAACATATCAGGAACATCGTCTGCGATCCAGAAGCCTTGTTTTGTCATGCGGGCGCGGTAAGGCAAGAGGATGAGCGACGAACGCATCTGGACCGCCGCCGTGCTGGTGATCGGGGACGAGATTCTCTCGGGCCGCACGCAGGACAAGAATGTCGCGCAAATCGCGACCTGGCTCGACGTGCAGGGGATTCGCCTGCGCGAAGTGCGCATCGTTCCCGACGTCGAGGACGAGATCGTCGCGGCGCTGAACGCGCTGCGCGCGCGTTACGACTATGTCTTCACCACCGGCGGCATCGGCCCGACCCACGACGACATCACCGTCGATGCGGTGGCGAGAGCGCTCGGCGTCGGGGTCATCGTCCACCCCGATGCGCGCGCGATTCTCGAACGCTATTACACGGCGCGCGGCGGCGAACTGACCGAGGCGCGGCTGCGCATGGCGCGCACCCCCGAGGGCGCCGAGCTGATCCCCAACCGCATGTCGGGCGCGCCCGGCATCCGCATCGGCAATCTGTTCGTGATGGCGGGTGTGCCGCACATCACCGCGGGCATGCTCGATGCGCTGACCGGAGCGCTGGAAGGCGGGGCGCCGCTCGTCGCGCACACGATCGGCGCATGGGCACCCGAAAGCGAGGTCGCCGACCTGCTTCGCGCGGGCGAAAAGGATCATCCCGGCGTCGCGATCGGCAGCTATCCCTTCTTTCGCGACGGCCGCGTCGGCGCCAATTTCGTCTTTCGCTCGACCGACGCGGAACGGGTCGCCGCCTGCGTTGCCGCCGTGCGCACGGCGCTCGAGGCGGCGGGCTATACGGTGACCGACGGCGGCATCTGATCGGCCGCGTCGGCGTCGCTCGTCCGCGTCGCGCGGGGCAGGCGGCGCAGCATCGCGATCGCGAACAATCCGAACAGCGCCGCCACCAGAAAGGCGGCGCCGGGGAAATGCACCGGCGCGTTCGCGCCCGTGAACCAGGCCATGGTGCCGGTGAGCAGCAGGGGCGCGACGATCTGCCCCAGCCCCATCGCCATCGCCGAAATCCCCTGCACCTCGCCCTGCGCGCCGGCATCGGCGCGGCGCGACAAGATCGCGCTCAGCGATGGCTGCACCGGCGCCTGGAACATGATCGGCACGATCAACAGGAAGGCGCCCCAGGTCGTTGTGACGAACGCATAGCCGACGAACACCGCGACCGCGACGGCGATGCCGATCGTCGCCGCATCGCGTTCGCCGAAACGCGCGACCATCGGCCCGACGACGAAGCTTTGCCCGAGCGCGATGGCAACGCCGACCGCGGCAAGGCTCGCGCCGATCATCCCCGGCGTCCAGCCGAGCTGCGCGATGCAGTAAAAGCTCCACGTCATCGGATAGACGAGGCTGGCGATCTGCCACAGCAGCAGCACCGCCGCCGCGCCGCTCATGCCCGGAAGCGCGCGCATCGCTCGAACCGCGCCGAGCGGATTGGCGCGGCGCCAGTCGAAGCCGCGCCGCTTGTCGGGGGCCAGCGTCTCTGGAAAGATGAAGGCACCGTAGATCATGTTCGCCGCCGCGAGCAGCGCCGCCGCCACAAAGGGCGCGCGCGGCGACAACTCGCCCAGAAAGCCGCCGATCGCAGGGCCGACGACGAAGCCGACCCCGAAGGCGGCGCCGACGAAACCGAAGTTGCGCGCGCGCTCCTGCGGCCGCGTGACGTCGGCGATCGCCGCCATCGCGGCGGCATAGCTACCCCCGAAAATCCCCGACAGCGCGCGCGCGACGAATAGCCAGGGCAGCGTGTCGACGATTGTCAGCAAGGCATAGTCGGCGGCAAGCCCGGCAAGTGACAGCAGCAGCACGCGCCGCCGCCCGAACCGGTCCGACAGATTGCCGAGCACCGGCGAAGCGAGGAAGGTCGCCACCGCCATGACGAGTCCGATCCACGCCCCGACCTCGATCGCATGCGCGAGGTCGATGCGCCCCACCTCCATCACGAGCTGCGGCAGCACCGGCATGATGATGCCGAATCCGATCGCATCGATGAAGATGGTCGCCACAATGAACGGAATGGTGCGCTTTGCCGTCACAAGAAAATCCTGAATGTCGGAAGCGGGAGGCCTGCGCCGGGCCTCTTACGGCAGGGCTGGAGCGGGTGAAGGGAATCGAACCCTCGTCGTAAGCTTGGGAAGCTTCTGCTCTACCATTGAGCTACACCCGCATTTCAACGACTTGGCCCCTGCCTGCCGTGCTGTTTTAAAGCGCGTTTTGCAGTTGCCCTCGCGATGCGGCGTCCGAGTGCCACGATGACCGCGCTGTCGTCAACATATCTCTTGCGGATCGCGCGGGCACGCGGCGGCGATCAGCGTTTCCGCGCCTTCCATGCCCGCACCGCCGCGATTGTCTTCTCGATATGCGCCTGCGGCTTGCTGTCGGTGTAGCTGAGCAGGATCGTCCCGTTCGGCGCGATCACATAGGATGTACGTTCGGAGAGAATCCGGTTGTCCGCCGTGCGCATCGTCGTGTCATATTTGGCGGCGACCTTCGCGCCCGGATCGGCCGCCACGGCAAATTTGTCGCGGCATTCCGATCGCGAAAATTCGGCGACGCGGTCGATATTGCCCGCGGTGACGCCGATGACGCGTGCGCCCAACTTTTTGAAATCGTCGGTCGATTCTGCAAAAAGATGCGCCTCGATCGTGCAGCCGGGCGTGAAAGCCGCGGGAAAGAAATAGAGGACGACCGGACCCTGCTTCAACGCCTGTTTCAGCGACAGGCTGAAAGGCTTCCCGCCCTGTGCCGCATCCAGCGTGAAATCGGGCGCCTTCACGCCGGGCTTGAGCGCCGCGAAGCCCTGCAGCGGCGCGGCAGCCAAGAGCAGCCCGACACCCAGCGCGATTGCCGTCATGCCCCGGAATTTCATCATCGCTCTCCCATTTGGCCGATGTCGCCAAGCATGACCAAAAAATGCGCGGGCGTCCAGCGCGCCGACGCGGACGCCCGTCGAGGTCATGGTCTTGGAGAAAACTGGCGCACCCGACAGGATTCGAACCTGTGACCTCTGCCTTCGGAGGGCAGCGCTCTATCCAGCTGAGCTACGGGTGCCGGTAGAGCGCGGCCTCTAGCAAGAGCTTCGCCTGCCAGCAATGGTCTATCGACCGCGCGGCGCGGATATGCGAAGCGGCGTCGGGGCCGCGATGCGGCGGCCGGTGCGGGGACGGTGATGGCGGATACGAACCAGGGCTGGCCGATGGCCGCCGATCTTTATGGCGAGCTGCAGCTTGAAACGACGCCGGCGGCCGCGCGGCGCTGGCACGATTATTTCCCCGGCGCCTTTGCGACCGCGATCGCGGCGCTCGCCGCTGCGTGGCTCGCCGATCATTATGGCGCCCCGCTTGTTCTGATGGGGCTGCTCATCGGCCTCGCGATGAGTTTTCTGTCGCAGGACAAGCGCACCCACGCCGGGCTCGACCTGATGTCGCAGACCGCGCTGCGGATCGGCATCGTCCTCGTCGGCGCCCGGATTACCGCCGAACAGCTCGTCGAACTGGGGCCGCTGCCCTTTGCGCTGCTCGTCGTCATCATGCTCGCGGTCATCCTGATCACCGTCGCGAGCGCGCGGCTGTTCCGGCAGGACAGCCACGCCGCGCTGCTCGCGGGCGGCGCGACCGCAATCTGCGGCGCGTCGGCGGCGCTCGCGCTCTATTCGCTGATCGGCGACAAGCGCGTCGACCAGGCGCGCTTCACGCTGACGCTGGTCGGCATCACGGTCGCGAGCGCGCTGGCCATGTCGCTCTACCCCATTCTCGCCGCCGAAATCGGCCTGACCGACACGCAGGCCGGCTTTCTGATCGGCGCGTCGATCCACGACGTCGCGCAGGCGATCGGCGGCGGCTTTTCCTTCTCGCCGCAGGCGGGCGAGGTCGCGACGATCGTCAAGCTGACGCGTGTCGCGCTGCTCGCCCCGATGCTGATGCTCGTCGCCATGTGGCTCGGCCGCGCCGGCGACGCGTCCGCCGGAAAGCGCAAGATCCCGCTGCGCCTGCCGTGGTTCATCACCGGCTTTCTGCTGATCGCCGCGATCAATTCGATCGTTGCAATTCCGAAGCCGGTGCAGGGCGCGGCGGCGACCGCGGCGCAGGCGCTGCTATTGCTCGCGATCGCCGCGACGGCGATGAAGGCGCGGCTCGCGCTGCTGCTCGATCAGGGGTGGCGCAGCTTCGCGCCGATCATCGTCGCGACACTGACCAGCTTTCTGCTGTCGCTTGTCGCCGCCGTCAGCCTGTGACGCCGTGACGTCACGCCGGCGCAGCTGAGGTTCAGCCTTTCGGGAGTGCCCAGCTGACGGTCAATTGCGTGGCGCGGCGCGGAATATCGAGCTTCGCTTCGCTGAAATTGACCTTTTCGTTGGGCGGCAGCATCCGCACCGGCGGCTTGATCGTCCAGCTATAGACGATCGTCCCCTGCGCATCGCGTAGTTCGGCGAGGATCGGCGGCACGCGCTGTTCGCGATCGGTCGGGTTGATGATGACCCCGCTCGCCGCGAAATAGATGGTGCCGTCGGGAAGTTCGCGGTGATCCTGATTGGGCGGAAGCTCGATCACCAGATCGGGCTCGTCGGTCATCCCCGGAATACCCAGACCCTGCGCCCAGCCCGGCAGGCCGAACCAGTAGAGCGCCCCGGTCGCGCCGATCATCAGCAGCGCGGCGGCAGCGGCGATCATCGTCCAGCGCTTGGCGGGATTGCGCCGGGCGCGGCGGAAGGGCAGCGGCGGCTCGGCCTCGCTGGCCGGAATGACGCGCGGCTCGGCCTCGGGCACCGCAAAGGCCTGCGGCGGCGGCGGCGGCGCGGACTCCTCGACCACAGGCGGCGCGGCCGGTTCGCGATCGACTGCGGGCCCTGCGGATACAGACGAGGGAGCGGAAGGCGCGGCCTCGGGCGCCGAAACCGGCTCCGGGGCGGGCGGCGCAGCGGGCACGGGCGCCGCCGCGGCCGCTGCAGCGGGTTCCTGGAACCAGCTATGGCGGCAACTGGCACAGCGCACCGTTCGGCCATTGGGTCCGATCGCTGTGTCGGGGACGACATAGCGCGTATGGCAGGACGGGCAGGACAGGATCATGGCGTCTCTCTAAACACGCTGATTCGCGGTGTTGCAAGCGCCGCGTGCGCCGGGCGTGCCGGCAGGGCATGGCGAGCGCCGGTCGAAAAGCCGACGCTTGGCGCTTGTCCTCGCGAAACAGCCGTGCGACAGGCAGCGACATGAGCGGCGGGGCTCCCCTTTTCGACCGGCACCAAGGCGCGTCGCGGCGCGCGATGGTGGCGTCATGACGGCGACCGCCCCCGGCCGGCCCGGCGGCGCAATGGTCGAATTCGACGGCGTCGGCCTGCGCTACGGGCCCGATGCCGAGACATTGTCCGACATCAGTTTCAACCTTCAGCCCGGCAGCTTCTATTTCCTGACCGGCGCGTCGGGCGCGGGCAAGACCTCGCTGCTCAAGATGCTTTACCTCGCGCAGCGGCCGAGCCGCGGCATCGTGCGCCTGTTCGGCGAGGATCTGGGGACGATGCCGCGCCAGCGCCTGCCCGGCTTTCGCCGTCGCATCGGCGTCGTCTTTCAGGACTTCCGGCTGATCCCGCATTTGAGCGCGCGCGACAATATCGCGCTGCCACTGCGCATCGCCGGGGTCAGCGAGGAGGATCTGTCGGGCCCGGTGGGCGAGATGCTGAGCTGGATCGGGCTGAGCGAACGCGCGCACGCCTTTCCACCGACGCTGTCGGGCGGCGAGCAACAGCGGGTGGCGATCGCGCGCGCGGTGATCGCCCGCCCGCAACTGCTCGTCGCCGACGAACCGACGGGTAACGTCGATCCCGAGATGGCGATGCGCCTGCTGGGCTTGTTCGAGGCGCTCAACCGCCTCGGCACCACGGTCGTCGTCGCGACCCACGACATCCATCTGATCAGCCGCATCGACAATGCCCAGATGATGCGGCTCGAAAAGGGGCGGCTGTCCGATCCCACTGGCGCGCTGCGCTATCCGCCGAACCGCGCCTAGGATGGAAGGCCGATGATCTTCGCGCGCGTTCCCGTCCAGCATCGCCGCCTGCTTCCCGATCGCCGCCTGTCGGGCCCGACACCGTGGGTCATCGCGATCCTGATGATGCTCACCCTGCTGGCCGCCGCGGGCGGCGTCGGCCTTGCGCGATCGGCGGATGCGATCGGCGAGGCAATTGCGGGGCGCGTCACGGTGCAGATCATTACCGCCAATCCCGTGCTGCGCGCGCAGCAGGCGGCGGCACTGCGCCGCGCGGCTGCTGCACAACCCTTCGTGCGATCGGCGCGCGCGGTCGATCCGGCCGAGCTGCAGGCGACGCTCGGCCAATGGTTCGGCACCGCCGACGGCGACGATCCGGTGCTGCGCTCGCTGCCGATGCCGGCGCTCGTCGATGTCGATTTCGTCGGCGAGGATCGGTCGGGTCATATGGGCCAGCTGCGCGCGCTCGTCGCCCGCGAGGCCCCCGGCGCGCGCGTCATCCCGCATGCGGATTGGCTCGGCCCCGTCGCGCGGTTGATCCGTTCACTCGCCTGGATCGCGGGTGGTCTCGTTATCCTGATGACGCTCGCCAGCGCCGCGGTGGTCATCATGACGGCACGTGCCGCGCTGGGCACCCATTATGCGACGATCGAGATGCTGCACCTGATCGGCGCCACCGACCAGCAGATCGCCCGCCTGTTCCAGCGCCGCATCACGATCGATACGGCTTATGGTGTCGCGCTCGGTACCGCGGTGGCCGCCGCCATCCTGCTGCTGATCGGCTGGCAATGGTCGCGCGTGACATCGGGACTTGCCGCGACCGCGTCGCTTGGCCCGATCGGCTGGGCGCTCTTGCTGGCGCTGCCGCTATTGGCTATCGCGCTCGCGGCACTGACGGCGCGGCAGACCCTGCTCGCCGCGCTCAAGAAGATATTATGATCAAACGGCTGATCTCTCTCCTGTTCCTGGCCTGGGTGCTGGGCTTCGCGTGGTTCGCGCTGCTCTTGCCGCTGCCCGCGGGCGACCAGACGACCGACGCGATCGTCGTGCTGACCGGCGGCCCCGGCCGGATCGACCGCGGGCTGGAACTGCTCGAGGCGGGACGCGCCAAGCGGCTCCTGATCAGCGGCGTCGCGCGCGAAGTGAAGCCGAAGGAACTCGCCGCCGAATATAAACGGCCGCAAAAGCTGTTCGATTGCTGTGTCGCGCTGGGTTTTGAGGCCGAGGATACACGCTCGAACGCGACCGAGGTCGCAAGCTGGGTTGCGCGGCGCAACTACAAGAGCATTCGGCTCGTCACCACCGACTGGCACATGCGCCGCGCCGAATATGAACTCGGCCGCGCGATGGACAAGAAGGTGACGATCCTTCCCGATGCGGTGCGCAGCCAGCCGAGCTTTTCGACGCTGTTTCGCGAATATCACAAATATCTGGCCGGTCTGGCGGGCGGCCTACTCGGGCTGTGAGCTATCCGATCGCCCTCGTGCGTTCGATCCTGTTCTGGATCGCCTTCGCCCTGATGAGCAGCATCTGCTCGATCGGCGCGATCGTCACGCTGCCGATCTCGCACCATGCGACGCGCGGGTTCGTGCGCGCTTGGGCGAAGTTCCACCGGCTGATCTGCCGCTTCATCCTGGGGCACCGGGTGATCGTTGAGGGCGAGATGCCCGACATCCCCGTCCTCTATGTCTTCAAGCATGAGGGCGCGTTCGAGACGATCGAACAGCCGATGCTGTTCAAATGGCCCGCGGTCTTCGCCAAGGAGGAATTATTCTCGATTCCCGTCTGGGGACAGGCGGCGCGCTTTTATGGGCTGATCCCGGTCGACCGCGACGGCGGCAGCAAGGCGATGCGCGCGATGCTGAACGCGGCCAAGGCGGCGCTGGCGATCGGTCGCCCGCTGGTGCTGTTCGCCGAAGGCACGCGCGTGCCGCACGGCAAGGCGCCCCCGCTGCGGTCGGGCTTTGCGGGCGTCTATCGCATGCTGGGCGTCCCCGTGATCCCGGTCGCCGTCAACAGCGGCATCGCCTATCCGCCGCACCGCTGGGTAAAATGGCCGGGAACCATCACCTATCGCATCGGCGACACCATCCCCGCCGGCCTGCCGCGCGAGGAAGCCGAAGAACGCGTCTGGCGCGCGATCAACGCGCTCAACCCGCCCGAAGCACTGCTGGAAAAGCCGGCCGAGCAATAGCAATAACGGTCGTCGTCCCCGCCCTCACAGGGGGCAACGGTCAGTGTTTGCGCCCGAAATCGGGGGCCGCATCATCCTGACCCTGCTCGATGATCGAACGGCGGATCGCCCGCGTCCGCGTGAACCAGTCTTCGAGCCGGTCGCCGTCGCCGCGGCGGATCGCCTGCTGGAGCGCCGTCAGATCCTCGTTGAAGCGCTGCAGCGTCGCGAGCACTGCATCGCGGTTAGCAAGGAACACGTCGCGCCACATCACCGGGTCGCTCGCCGCGATGCGCGTGAAATCGCGAAAACCGCCCGCCGAATATTTGATGACCTCGCTCTCGGTCACTTCCTCGAGCTCGCTGGCGGTGCCGACGATCGTATAAGCGATCAGGTGCGGCAGATGGCTTGTCACCGCCAGCACCATGTCGTGATGCGCCGCGTCCATCGTCTCGACCTTCGCGCCGAGCGCCTGCCACAGCCCCGTCACCGCGGCGACCGCATCGGCGGGCGCGTCCGGCGCCGGGGTGACGATGCACCAGCGTCGGTCGAACAGCGTCGCAAAGCCCGCGGCCGGGCCGCTGTTCTCGGTCCCCGCGACCGGGTGGGCGGGCACCACGACATGATCGGGCAGAGCGGCGCGCAGCGCGGCGCCGACCCCCGCCTTCGACGACCCGACGTCCGAAATGATCGCATGCGCAGACAGGCCCGGCGCGATCGCCGCGGCAGCGGCGGCCATGCGCCCGACGGGTACCGCCAGAATCACCAGATCGGCGCCCTCTACCGCCACCGCCGCATCGTCGCTCACCGCGTCGCAGAAGCCGAGTGCGCGCGCCTCGGCGCGGACATCGGGATCGGCATCATGGCCGGTCACCGCCACATCGGGAAGCTTCGCCTTGATCGCGCGCGCCACCGACGAGCCGATCAGGCCCAGCCCAACGATCGCCACCCGCCCGATCGCGTGCGCCATGCCAGTCAGCCTGCGGCGATCGCGGCGCGGATCGCCGCCGCGAGCCCGCGCGTCTCGTCTTCGGTGCCGATCGTCATGCGCAGCGCCTGCGGGATGCCCTGTCCGGGCAGCCAGCGGACGATATAGCCCGCCTCCATCAGCCGGTTGTAGACCGTCTCGGCACTGATCGCGCCTTCGAACAGCACGAGCAGGAAATTGGTCGCCGACGGGATGATACGCAGCCCGTGGTTACCCAGGCTTTCGATCTCGCCCGCCAGCCAGGCACGCCATTTCGCATTATGCACGCGGCTGCGCGCGACGAAATCATCATCGGCCAGCGCCGCGACCGCTGCCGCCTGTCCGGCGCGCGTGACGTTGAAGGGCAGGCGGATACGGTGCAGCGCCGAGATCACTTCGGCGCTCGCATAGCCCCAGCCGATCCGCTCGGCCGCCAGCCCGTGGATCTTCGAAAAGGTACGCGTGACGAACACATTGGGCGCGCTTTTCGCCAGTTCGAGGCCGCCATCATCCTGATCGGCATCCAGATATTCGGCATAGGCCTGGTCGATCACGAACAGCACGTCGCCGGGCAGGCCTGCGTGGATGCGCGCAACCTCTTCCTTCGTTGCGAGCGTTCCGGTCGGATTGTTCGGATTGGCGAGATAGACGACGCGGGTCTTGTCGGTCACCGCGGCGAGCAGCGCATCGACATCGGTCGCATAGTCGCGGTCCTCGGCTTCCACCGGTACCGCGCCGACCCGCCGGGCCGCGATTTCATAGACTGCAAAGCCATAACGGACATACAGGATTTCGTCGCCTTCGCCGGCGTAGACGCCCGCCGCGAGGTGAAGCAGTTCGTCCGACCCGTTGCCGCAGATAACGCGCGCCGGATCGAGCCCGAACTTCCCCGCGATCGCCGCGCGCAGCACGTCGGCGCCCGGATCGGGATAGCGCGAGAGCGCGTCGGCGGCCGCCTGCGACGCCCGGAAGGCTTCGCGCGCCTTGTCGCCGGTGCCGAGCGGATTTTCGTTTGCCGAAAGCTTGATCAGCGGTCGGCCGTCGGCGCCCGCCGACTTGCCGGGCACATAGGGAGCGATGCCGCTGATCCACGGCTTGGGGGCGAGGGTTTTGCTGTCACCGGTCATGCGGCGCCGTTTAGCGGCTGTGCGCGCCGAGTCCAGTACGTTGACAGCCTTGGCGCACCGGCCTAGCGCCCCGGAAAGCATGGCGAGCCTCCTCCATCAGATCCGGCACCAGAGCGTGACGATCGACCGGCCCCTGCCGCTCGACAGCGGTCAGGCGTTGCCGTCGGTGACGATCGCCTATCAAAGCTATGGCACGCTCGATGCCGACCGGTCGAACGCGGTGCTCGTCTGCCACGCACTGACCGGCGACCAATATGTCGCGAGTGACCACCCGGCGACGGGCAAGCCGGGCTGGTGGGCGCGCATGGTCGGTCCCGGCAAGCCCGTCGATACCGACCGCTATTTCGTCCTCTGCGCCAACGTCCTCGGCAGCTGCATGGGGACGAGCGGTCCGGCGACGCCCGATGCGGCCACCGGCGCACCACTCGGCATGGCTTTTCCTGTCATCACTATCGCCGACATGGTGCGCGCGCAGGCTATGCTGCTCGACCATCTAGGGATTGCGCGGCTGCATGCCGTCATCGGCGGATCGATGGGCGGAATGCAGACGCTCGGCTGGGCTGCGGCCTATCCCGAACGGCTGGCGTCGGCGGTCGTTATCGCAAGCGCCGCGCGCCATTCGGCGCAGAATATCGCCTTTCACGAGGTGGGGCGGCAGGCGATCATGGCCGATCCCGACTGGCAGGACGGCCAATATTACGGCAGCGACCGCGCCCCGACCAAAGGGCTGTCGGTCGCGCGCATGGCGGCGCACATCACCTATTTGTCCGAAGCCGGGCTGACCGAAAAATTCGGCCGCCGGCTGCAGGCACGCGATGCCAAGAGCTTCGGCTTCGACGCCGATTTCCAGGTCGAATCCTATCTGCGCCATCAGGGGCTGGCCTTTACCGACCGCTTCGATGCCAATGCCTATCTCTACATCACGCGCGCGATGGACTATTTCGACCTTGCCGAACCGCATGACGGGCGCCTCGCAGGCGCATTTGCCAAGGCGCGCGACGTGCGCTTCACGCTCGTCAGCTTCGATACCGACTGGCTCTATCCGACCAGCGAATCGCGCCGCGTCGTCCAGGCGCTGCAAAGCGTCGGCGCGGCGGCAAGCTTCGTCGAACTGTCGGCACCGTTCGGCCACGACAGCTTCCTGCTCGACGTCCCGGCGCTCGACCGCCTCGTCGCCGGTGCGTTGCGGAACGGCGGCTGAGCATGGCGCTGCGTCCCGACCTTGCGATCATCGCCGGCGCGGTCCCCGCGGCCACCCGCGTGCTCGACGTCGGCTGCGGCGACGGCGACCTGATCGCGGCGCTCCGCGACAAGGGCGTCGATGCCCGCGGACTCGAAATCGATGCCGCCAATGTCACCGCGGCGATCGCGCGCGGCCAATCGGTGGTCCACGGCGACGCAAACCACGACCTTGCCGACTATCCCGACGATGCGTTCGACTATGCGATCCTGTCGCAGACACTGCAGACGACCGAGCGCCCCGACCGCGTCATTGCCGAGCTGCTGCGCATCGCCCCGCGCGCCTTCGTCAGCTTTCCCAATTTCGCGCATTGGCGCGTGCGGCTCGCGCTCTTGTGGAACGGGCGGATGCCGGTGACGCGCCTGCTGCCCGTCGCATGGTATGAAACGCCGAACATCCACCATGTCACCGTCGCCGATTTTCGCGACTTGGTGCGCGCGCGTGGGATCGGCGTCGAGGCGGCCTGGTATCTATCGGGCGACAAGCCGACCAGCGCCGCTGCCGCAACCTGGCGCGCTGAACATGCGATCTTCCTGATTTCGCGCGGCTGAGTCGCAAGGCGCGGCGTCAAGAAGTCCGGAACATTTGCTCTATTCCGCAGTCGATGCCTTGTGGCGCGCCATATGGGGTATGAAATCCATCTTTCCGATGAGCAAACCCGCATTGCGCAGCAAGGCATAGGCCATCGTGACATGAAAGTAGAAGTTCGGAAGGATCCAGTCGCGGATGTCTTCCTCCGCCGACATCAGGAAACGAACGCCATTGGGCAAGGTCAGATCGACGAGGGCACCGGCGTCAGCCCATTCGGCGGGGCCGGTTTGTTCGACCAGCGAGCGAATCGTAGAAATTCGCTGGCGCACCTCGGCGAGCGACTTGTAGGCCACCTCTTCGAGCGGTAGCGCCTGTCCGCCGACTTGATTGAGCGCCAACACCACCTGATTGAGCGCAACGCGGAACTGCAGTTCGAGCGGAAACATGTCATCAGTCAATTTGTCCGCGAGCACCTCATCCGTCATTCCGGCATCGATGGCTTTGCTGACGAGGTGATCGAGCGTGCCCAGCATATTGGCGAAGGTCATCCGGGCGGATTGCGCGTAAGTCATGACGATCCTTTATGGCGAACTGTGCCAGACGGCAGAACATCGGCGCGAGTCGTCAATCACAACGCTATGAAATATAAACGTTTTCTACGAATATCGCCGTCGCCGTCCGCATCAATCCTTGTTCCTGAGCCCGTTCGCCAGCATGTCGTTGGCGATCCGGGCGACGTCGGCGATGTCGGCGCTTTCGTCCCACAGACCGTAGCGCATGCCCAGAAAGACGTTCATGCCGGCGATGGCCCAGGCATGGACCTCGCCCGCATCGGCGCGGATTTCGCCGCGCGCTGCGCCATTTTCCAGGCGCTGGCGCATGCGTTCGACCGTTGTTTCATAGTGGCGGCGATAGCTGGCATAATCGACGAATTCGGCCTCGTCGATGATGCGATAGATTTCCTTATGCTCGCGCACGAAGCGGAGGAAGGATTCGAGGCCGACGCGTTCGGCGGCGATTTCGTCGGGCGCCGCCTGCACCAGCGGGGTGACATGATCGCGGAGTTGCTCGCTCATATAGCGGACGAGCGCCTGGAAGATTTCCTCCTTCGAATCGAAATAGGTGTAGAAACTGCCCAGCGCGGTTCCGGCACGGCGCGTGATGCCGCTGATCGACGCGTCGTGAAACCCGCGCTCGCCGAATTCGATCGCCGCGGCGTCGAGCAGCTTGCGCAGCGTGCGCCGCCCGCGTTCGGTGCGCGGCGCCTTGTCGGGATTGCCCGGCGCCGCCGCATCGACGGGGCCTGCGCCCCCTTCGCCCGGCGGTGCCGATGATCGCGGCTGATCCATCTTGTGCCTTCCCTCTCCGCCCCGAATGTCCGGCGGCCCCCTTGCGTGGCCTTTTTGCATCACCGGAGGGCAAAATATAGCCTTCACAACTTCCAAGTTGAAACTTGGTTCATGTTTCATTATTGGGTGCGGCGCGGCTTGGCAAGGACCGGCCCAAAAAAACGCAAAGGGTGACGAGGGGTCACCCGTCACATGGGAGACACATCATGCGTTCCTTCGCTCGCCCGCTGCGTCGTGCCGTTCTAGCCTCGACCGCGCTCTCGATGATCGCTTTCACCCCTGCTGCCCTCGCTCAGGACGAAGGCGCCAGCTCCGCCGACGACAGCGCCGAGATCATCGTCACCGCCCGCCGGCGCGACGAACGGCTGATCGACGTTCCCGTCGCGGTCACCGCCATTTCGGGCGAAGCGCTTGAAACCCGCGGCGCGATCGACATCACCGATGTCGCGAACATGACGCCGAACACCACGCTCGAGAATTCGCGTGGGACCAATTCGACGCTCACCGCCTTCATCCGCGGCGTCGGTCAGCAGGATCCGGTCCCCGGCTTCGAAGCGGGTATCGGCATCTACCTTGACGACGTCTATCTCAACCGCCCGCAGGCGGCGGTGCTCGACATCTACGACGTCGAGCGGATCGAGGTGCTGCGCGGTCCGCAGGGAACGCTCTATGGCCGCAACACCATCGGCGGCGCGGTCAAATATGTGACGCGCGCGCTCAACCCCGATTCGCCCGAGCTGCGCATCCGCGGCACCTATGGCAGCTATAATCAGGCCGATCTGGTCGTCACCGCCAGCGTGCCGATCAACGACATGCTGCGCGTCGGCGGGTCGGTTGCGCGCCTGTCGCGCGGCGGTTTCGGCGACAATCTCAACATCCCTGGCCTCGAAAACTACAACAAGGATGTGTGGGCCGGCCGCGGCACGCTGGAATTCGGCGGCAATGGCGCGCCGGTGCTTATCCGCATCTCAGGCGACTATACCCACGACAAATCATCGCCGCGCAACGGCCATCGCCTGATCCCGGGCCTCTTCTCAGGCGCGCCGGTGCTCGACAATGTCTACGACACCCGCGCCGGGCTCAACGATCCGAAACAGGACGTCCGGGCCTATGGCCTGGCGATGAATGTCACGGCAAATCTCACCGACACGCTGACGCTGCGTTCGATCAGTGCGTGGCGCAAGGACCGCAGCTTCACCCCGATCGACTTCGACTCGCTGCCGTCGGTCGACGTCGACGTGCCTGCGGTCTACCGCAACGAGCAAATCAGCCAGGAATTCCAGCTGCTCTATGAAGGCGACAAGCTGAAAGGTCTCCTGGGCTTCTATTATCTCGATGCGCAGGCCGCGACGTCGTTCGACGTGTTGCTCGGCCTGACGGGCGCCGCGCTGCCGCCAGCGTTCGGCGGGCCGTTGCCCGGCCTCAACGGCTATACGGCGGGCGACGTGCGGACCAAGACCTGGTCGGTGTTCGGCGATTTCACCTATGACTTCACCGATCAGCTCAGCCTGTCGGTCGGCGGTCGCTACACGAGCGACAATCGCAACGCCTTTGTCTACAAGGCGAACCGCATCACCGGCCTGTCGCCGGAGTTCGGCGGCACGCTGACCCCGATCGCCATCGCGGTGGCGACCAATTTCCGCGGCGAGCGCACCTTCAAGGAATTCACCCCGCGCGCCTCACTGAGCTTCAAGCCCAATGCGGACAATATGATCTATGCCTCCTATTCGAAGGGCTTCAAGGGCGGTGGTTTCGATCCGCGCGGTTCGGGCACCTCGGCACCGATCAGCAATCCGTCGGCGGGCCGCACCTATGACGATATCTACAACTTCCTCGCCTTCGACCCCGAAAAGGTCGACAGCTATGAAATCGGCTACAAGGGATCGCTGCTCGATCGCCGCCTGACGCTGAGCCTCGCCGGTTTCTACATGGACTATAAGGATGTGCAGATTCCGGGGTCGGTCGGCTGCCTCGTCGGCGGGGTGCAGAGCTTCTGCGGCATCACCACCAACGCCGCCAAGGCGCGCCTCCAGGGGGTCGAGGCCGAAACCAATGCAGTGCTCGCGCGCGATTTTGCCGGCGCCGGTTCGGCCATCCGCTTCAACGGATCGCTCGGCTATATCGACGCCAAGTACAAGCGCTTCATCGGCCCCACCGGCACCGATGTCTCGAATATCCGGACCTTCCAGAACACGCCGAAATGGACGGTGTCGGGCACGCTCGCCGCGGGCATTCCGGCGATGGGCGGCAATATCGACGCATCGACGACGCTGTCCTATCGCAGCCTGACGCACCAGTTCGAAGTGCCGATCCCCGCGCTCGACCAGCCGGGCTACACGCTGTGGGATGCCAGCCTCGTCTGGACCGCCGACAGCGGCAATTATTCGATCGGCCTCCACGGCAAAAATCTGGCCGACAAGCGCTATATCACGTCGGGCTACAATTATCAGAATGCGGCGGGCGCCTCGACGCTCGGCCTCGAAGGCATTTTGACCGCCTTCTACGGCAACCCGCGTCAGGTCTTCGTCACCGGCACGGTCAAATTCTGACCTGCCGACGAACAGCCAAAAAAAAACGGAAAGGGGCGCCCGCTGCGGCGCCCCTTTTTTTTGGGTCGCTGCGTCGCGGCTCGGCGGATCAGGGCAGCGGCGGCGCGCCGGTGGCGGCAACCATGCGTTCGCCATCGATCACGATCGGACTCGCCACGCCGTCGATAACGGCGCCGTCGGGCCGGATGCGCATGCCGCGCGCAATGACCTGCGGATCGGCGAACACCGCCGCCAGATCGTTGATCGGCCCCGCCGGAACGCCCTCGGCTTCGAGCGCGAGCGACAGCGGCTGCGCGTCCCAGGTCGCGATCCTTGCGGCGAGCAGCGGAATGAGCGCGGCGCGATTGGCGAGCCGCGCCGCATTGGTCACGAAGCGGGGATCTTCTGCCCATTCGGGCGCGCCCAAAATCGCGCACAGCTTGCGATACTGGCTGTCATTGCCCACCGCGATGACGAGCTGGCCGTCAGCGGTCGCAAACAGCTGATAGGGCACGACATTGACATGCGCATTGCCCATCCGCTTGGGCGCGACGCCGCTCGCCAGATAATTGGCGGCCTGATTGGCGAGCACCGCGACCTGGCTGTCGAGCAGCGCCATATCGACATGCGCGCCAGCCCCGGTGGCGTCACGACGCCGCAGCGCCGCCAATATGCCGACGGTCGCATACATGCCGGTGAAGATGTCGGCATAGGCGATCCCCGCCTTTTGCGGCGGCCCGTCGGGTTCACCGGTCAGCGACATGAAGCCGCTCATCGCCTGGACGATGAAATCATAACCGGCGCGGTGCGCATAAGGGCCTGTCTGGCCGAAGCCGGTGATCGAACAGACGATCAGACGCGGGAAATCGGCGCGCAGCGTCGCAGGGTCGAGCCCATATTTGACGAGTCCGCCAACCTTGTAATTTTCGATGACGACATCGGCTTCGGCGATCAGTGCGCGCACCGCCGCCTGCCCCTCGGCGGTCGCGATGTCGACAGCGACGCTGCGCTTGCCGCGATTGCAGCTGTGATAATAAGCGGCGCCCAGATTTTCGCCCGCCGCGCCGGTGACGAAGGGCGGCCCCCATTGGCGCGTATCGTCGCCAGCGCCGGGGCGCTCGACCTTCACCACCTCGGCGCCAAGGTCAGCGAGCAGCTGCCCGCTCCACGGCCCCGCGAGGACGCGCGCCAGTTCGACGACGCGCAGTCCCGCGAGGGGCTTGGCCACCGGCGCTGGCGACGATGCCTCAGGCAAAGGCGCTGATGCCGGTGATCGCGCGGCCGAGGATCAGCGCATGGACGTCATGCGTGCCTTCATAGGTGTTGACGGTTTCCAGATTCACCGCGTGGCGGATCACATGATAGTCGGCCGAGATGCCGTTGCCGCCGTGCATGTCGCGCGCCACCCGTGCGATATCGAGCGCCTTGCCGCAATTGTTGCGCTTGAGGAAGCTGATCATGTCGGGCGCGAGATGCCCTTCGTCGATCAGCCGTCCGACGCGCAGCGCCGCCTGGGTGCCGAGCGCGATTTCGGTGAGCATATTGGCAAGCTTGAGCTGGACGATCTGGTTCGCCGCCAGCGGGCGCCCAAACTGCTTGCGCTCGAGCGTATAATTGCGCGCCGCCTCATAGCAGAATTCGGCCGCGCCCATCGCGCCCCAGCCGATGCCGTACCGCGCGCGGTTGAGGCAGCCGAACGGCCCCTTCAGCCCCGAGACATGCGGCAGCAGCGCGTCTTCGCCGACTTCGACCCCATCCATCACGATCTCGCCGGTGATCGACGCGCGCAAGCTGACCTTGCCCTCGATCTTCGGTGCCGAGAGGCCCTTCATGCCCTTTTCAAGGATGAAGCCGCGGATCGCGCCGTCGTGCGCGTCGGACTTCGCCCAGACGACGAAGACGTCGGCGATCGGCGAATTGGTGATCCACATCTTCGCGCCCTTGATCCGGTATCCGCCTGCGATCTTTTCGGCGCGCGTGCGCATCCCGGCGGGGTCGCTGCCTGCGTCGGGTTCAGTCAGGCCGAAGCAACCGACAAGCTCGCCCGAGGCGAGGCCGGGCAGGAAGCGCATCTTCTGCTCTTCGCTGCCATAGGCATTGATCGGGTGCATCACGAGCGAGCTTTGCACCGAACAGGCCGAACGATAGCCCGAATCGACGCGCTCGACTTCGCGCGCAATCAGGCCGTAGCTCACATAATTGAGCCCCGCGCCGCCATATTTGGGGTCGATCGTCGCGCCGAGCAGGCCGAGCGCACCCATTTCCGACATGATCTCGCGGTCGAAGCGCTCGTCGAGAAAGGCCGAAGTGACGCGGGGCAACAGCTCGCCGGTCGCATAGGCGCGCGCCGCATCGCGGACCATCCGCTCCTCTTCCGAAAGCTGCGCGTCGAGCGCGAGAGGATCGAACGGGTCGAGCGCTTCGATGCGCTGCGGATCGGCGAGGGCCATGGGTCAGCTTTCTTCAAAAGCGCGGACCCGTCGATACAGGCCCGCTCAGGAGGTCGGATCGCCCGGCTTGCGGGCCATCGCGGCGGTCGGTCCGTCGCGCGGCTCCAATATCGCCGCGGTCTCGATCAGGTCAAGCGCGCGCCGCGCCTCATGATAGCGCCGCGCCGCGATCAACCAGTCCTTCGCTTCGGCGGCGCCGGGCATCGCCTGCACCTCCTCGATCGCCTTGTCGACCTGCCCGCCCGCCAGATAGCGGCGCGCGCGGTCGAGCCGTTCGGATGCACGCGGCGACTGGGTGCCCGCCGGACGGACGACGAACATTTCGCTGACCTCGCGGCGCAGGCCGGTCCAGAAGCTGCCGCCGCCGTCGCTGCGGCCGACGAGTTCGGGCGCCAGCGCGTCGAGTTCGGCGCGCAACTGCTCCAGCGTCACCGGATCGCGCGACGTGTCGATGATCGTCTTGACCGCATTGGGCTGGTCGTCGCCGAAGCGCAGGCGCAGCTGCGCCTCGAGATAGCCGAGCGGCAGCCCGCGATCGAGCGCGCGGCGCACCGCGAAGGCGACCAGCAGCCCTTCGGCGCGTGAGGCATTGCCCGACGCCGACGCTGCTTCGAGATTGAGGCGCGACAGCCGCTGTTCCAGCTCGGCCACGCGCGCCGACAGCGCGTTCGCGCCATCGACAGGCGCGACGACCAGCGCTGGCTGCCCGCTCTGCCCCGCATCGGGTGCCGCTCCAGCGGACGCCGCACCCGGCGCGGTGCCGGTCGCGGGGACATCGGCGACCTTGGCGACCGGCGGCACATCCTTGCCGGTCAGTAGTCGGCTCATCGCCCAGCCGCCGCCGACGATCCCGACCACGAGCAGCGCGAGCGCCGCAACTATCAACGTCCGGAACGATAGCCCCCTGCTGCGGACGCCATCGTCCATACGCACGGGTTTGTCGTTTTCGATTGCCATATTATTCTTTCGCACGACCCTGTCTGGGGCTCTTGTGGCACAAAGCGCGGGCCTGTGCCACCATCGCCGCATCGTCGGGCCGGTCGGCAAGCGCGATCGCCTTCCAATCCCCCCCGGCCCTTGCTGCCACAGCGGGGCTTATCGCGACAAGCGTCAAATGCCCGCGCTGGCCCTCGGTCAGCGCTGCGATCCGGTCCGCACCGCGCCCCGAATGGGCGAGCAGCACCGCCGGCGCAGCGATCAGCGCCGCCCAGTCGGCGGGCGGCTCGACGGGATCGACCGCATAGCAGGGCAGCGGGGTCAACGCGGCATCGCGCGCCGCCAGCGCGCTATGATCGCGGCCGCAAAGCCACAGGATATGGAGATAATTTCTCGACGTCATGCCATCAAGAAGCTGTTGGCCGTCGCGCGTACCGACCTCCACGACGCGCAGGCCCGCCGCTTCCGCGGCTGCAGCGCTCGCGCCGCCCACGGCATGAACGGGGAGTGCGGCAAGCGCCTGCAAACCGGGTCCGGCCAGCCGCACCGCCTGCGCGCTCGTGACAAGCAATGCGTCGAAACCCGCGGGATCGGGCAGGGTCCAGTCGATCGCGCGCGCGGCGAACAGCGGCATGCTGCGCACATCGAGCCCCAGCGCCCGCGCCCGCGCCACCGTCGCCGCGCCGCCGGGGTCGGCGCGCGTCACGAGCAGCGGCAGCGATTCGGTCATGCCGCGAACAGGCGCCGCACCGATTCGGGCGCCTCGACCAGCAGACGCCGCGCTAGCGCTTCGGCCGCGGCCGGATCGGGCACCAGCGTCTCGCCGATCGCATGGTCCGCGCCATCTTCGGAATAGATTTCGGCGTCGAGGCGCAGCGTCCCGTCGGCCAGCCAGCGCGCATAGGCCGCGACCGGCGACCGACAATCGCCGCCGAGCGCCGCCAGAAACGCCCGTTCGGCCGCAACCGCGCGGTGGGTGGGTTCGTGATCGGCCGCGCGCAGCAGCGCCCGCGTGGCCGCATCGTCGGCGCGGCATTCGATACCGATCGCGCCCTGCGACGCGGCGGGCAGGAGTATCTCCGCCGGCTGCACCGTTCCGACCGCATGCATGCCGAGGCGTTCGAGTCCCGCCGCGGCGAGCAGGGTCGCATCGACCTCCCCCGCCGCCAGCTTGCCAAGCCGCGTCGCGACATTGCCGCGTAGCAGCGTCGTTTGGAGGTCAGGACGCAGGCGGCGGACCTGCGCGGCGCGGCGCGGGCTGCTCGTACCGAGCCGCGCGCCGTGCGGCAGGTCGGCGATCGCTGCCGCCGCGATCCCGTCGCGAACCACCAGCCGGTCGCGCGGATCGGCGCGCTCGAGCATGGCGCCGAGCGCGAAGCGCGGATCGCGCAGCGTCTCGACATCCTTCAGACTGTGCACGGCGATGTCGATCCGCCCGCCGTCGAGCGCCGCGTCGAGCTCGCGCGTCCACAGCGCCTTGCCGCCTACCTCGGCAAGAGCGCGGTCCTGGATCTTGTCGCCGGTAGCGGTCATCGGCACGATCTCGATCGCCTCGGGCGCGATGCCATAGGCGGCGATCAGCGCCGCGGCGGCCATATTGGCCTGCGCCATCGCCAACGGCGAGGCTCGCGTGCCGAGGCGGAGCGGGCGGTCGGGCGTGGGAAGCGGAATCGAAGCCATGCGCGCCTGCTAGGGCTTCGGCGCGCGAAAGAAAAGGTGGCGAACGGTCTCGCAGGGACTCGATTGTCCGCCGCTTGCCCCCGCCCCCCTGGCACGGGTAAGGGGGCGCAACATTATGTCTCTCATCCTTGGCCTCGAATCGAGCTGCGACGAAACCGCGGCAGCGCTCGTCACCGACGACCGGCGCATCCTCGCGCATCGGGTGGCGGGACAGGAGGCCGAGCACCAGCCCTACGGCGGCGTCGTTCCCGAAATCGCGGCGCGCGCGCATGTCGACCGCCTTGCCCCGATCGTCGAAGGCGTGCTCGCCGATGCCGGGGTGACACTCGCCGATGTCGATGCCATCGCCGCGACTGCCGGCCCCGGGCTGATCGGCGGCGTCATGGTCGGGCTGGTCACCGGCAAGGCGCTCGCCCATGCAGCGGGCAAGCCGCTGATCGCGGTCAACCATCTCGAAGGCCATGCGCTCAGCCCGCGGCTCGCCGACCCCGACCTTCGCTTTCCCTATCTGCTGCTGCTTGTCTCCGGCGGGCACTGCCAGCTTCTGCTCGTGCGCGGTGTCGACGATTATCGGCGGCTTGCCACCACGATCGACGACGCCGCGGGCGAGGCCTTCGACAAGACCGCAAAGCTGCTCGGGCTCGGCTATCCGGGCGGTCCGGCGGTCGAACGGCTTGCGGCGGACGGCGATCCGCATGCGGTGCCGCTCCCCCGCCCGCTGGTCGGTAGCGCCGAACCGCATTTCTCCTTCGCCGGTCTCAAAAGCGCGGTGGCGCGCGCGGTTGCTTCGGGCGCGCACCGACCCGCAGACGTGGCCGCGTCTTTCCAGCAGGCGGTCGTCGACTGCCTGATCGATCGCAGCCGCATCGCACTCGCCGCCTGCCCCGAAGCCACCGCCTTCGTCGCCGCTGGCGGCGTCGCTGCCAATGGTGCGATCCGCGCCGCGCTCACCGGCCTTGCCGCCGCGTTCGACAAGTCCTTCGTCGCGCCGCCGCTGTGGCTCTGCACCGACAATGGCGCGATGATCGCCTGGGCGGGCGCCGAGCGCTTCGCCGCGGGGCTCAGCGATCCGCTCGACACTGCGGCGCGGCCCCGCTGGCCGCTCGATCCCGCAGCCGAAGCGGTTCGCGGCGCCGGAGTAAAGGCATGACGCGCGACAGCATGACGTCATTTGAAAAGTTCGGCGTCGTCGGCGGCGGCGCCTGGGGCACGGCACTCGCCCAGCTTCTCGCCGCCGAGGGCGCACCGGTGCGCCTGTGGGCCCGCGAGGAAGACGTCGTGGCGGCGATCAACGCCGAACATCGCAACCCGCTGTTCCTGCCCGGTGCGGCGCTGTCGCCTTCGCTCACGGCAACGAGCGACCTTGGCGCGCTGTCGGGGCTGGACGCGCTGCTCGTCGTCGTGCCGGTGCCCTATCTGCGCGCCGTGCTCGCGGCGCTGCCCGCAGGCGATGCGCCGCTGATCTTCTGCAGCAAGGGGATGGAGGCTGGCAGCTTTGACTTTCCGATCGATATCGCGCGCGAGATCTTTCCCGGCCGCGGCTTCGCCGTGCTGTCGGGGCCAACCTTCGCGCACGAGGTCGCAGCGGGGCTGCCGACCGCGATCACGCTCGCTGCCGAAATCCCCGCGCTCGCCGAGGCGCTCGCCCGCGCGCTCGCCCGCCCGCATTTTCGTCCTTATGTGTCGACTGACATGATCGGCGCCGAAATCGGCGGCGCGATCAAGAATGTCCTCGCCATCGCCTGCGGCATCGTCGACGGCGCCGGGCTGGGCCTCAACGCGCGCGCCGCGCTGATCAGCCGCGGCTTTGCGGAGATGACGCGCTTCGGACTCGCGCGCGGCGCGCAGGCCGAAACGCTCGCCGGACTTGCCGGGCTCGGCGATCTCGTCCTTACCTGCACCTCGTCCAATTCGCGCAATTTCGCGCTCGGCCAGGGGCTAGGGCGCGGCGAGAGCGCAGCGGCCCTGATGGCCGACCGCCGCACGGTCGCCGAAGGCGCGTTCAGCGCCCCGGTGATTGCCGCCGCTGCGCGCGCCGATGCGATCGACATGCCGATCACCGACGCGGTGGCGCGGCTCGTCGCGGGCGAAACGCGCGTTGCCGACGCCATTCAGGCCCTGCTCAGCCGCCCGCTGCGACCCGAGGGCCGATGATGCACTGCTGCCGATTGCCTGGATTGCCCGGATTGCCTCGCCCTTTTCCGCGCGCTAAACAGCGCACAGGGGAGCAGCAGAAGGGGCGCCAGGCTTGAGCCAGACGGACAGCGCAGCCGCGCCCCCTTCCGCATCCCCGGCGGCCGACCCGGCCGGGCAGGATGCCGACACCGCCGCGCTCGCGAGGGGCGGCCGCACCAATTTCTTCGGCTTTATCCTGCGCCTCGTCGCGCGCCTGCCCTTTCTCTATTTCGCCGGGCGCTGGTATGGCCCCGAAGCGGTCGGCCGCTTCGCCTTTGCCGTGCTCGTCATCGAGCTGATCGCGCAGCTTGCGACGCTCGGGCTCAAGCGGGGCCTCGCCGAACAGCTCAGCAAGCCGGGCGCCGATCATCGCCATATCGTGTGGGATGGCATGTTCGTCGCCTTCCTCGCCTCGGCGTTCGGCTCGGCGATTCTCTTCGCCTTTCCGCAGCTCATGTTCCCCTCGGGCGATATCGACGGCTGGGATCGCTGGGTGGCGATCACCGTCTTCGCGATCGCCGGTGCCGACATCGCACTCGCCGCCTGCGCCTATCGCTACGACATCGGCGCCACGGTGCGCGCGCGTTCGATCGTCGAACCCTGGGCGATCAGCGCCGCCGCCTTCGGCTTCGCCTTCTATTCGCTGCGCGACGGGTTGATCCTTTCCTACGCCGCCGCGATGATTGCGACCTTCTTCACCGCGCTCATTCCGATGATTCGCCACTATGGCGGCCCCGGCGTCTGGCGCCCGCATCCCGCGCAGCTCATCTCTCTCGCGCGCCGCAACGCGCCGCTCGCCGCCGCCGATGCGATCGAATGGGGGACGCGCCGGCTCGACCTGTTCATCCTCGGCCAATTCACCTCGCCAGCGATCTACGGCATCTATTACATGGCGCAGCAGGTTGCCTCGCTGCCGCAGAAGCTCAAGACCAGCTTCGAGCCGATCCTCGGCCCCGTCATCACCCGCAATCTGGCCGAGAACCGCCTTGCCGCCGTCGCCGCGCAGGTCAGTCAGGTCGGCTTCTGGATCATCGCGGCGCAAGCAGGAATCGCGCTCGCGCTCGGCATTCCGGGCGAGGCGGTGATGGGCCTTGTCGGCCCGCAATTCGTCGAGGGCAATGTAGCGCTCGCCTTCCTGCTCGCAGCGGAGGTCGTGGCGGCGACGGCGGTGGTGAGCGAAGCCGCGCTCGTCTATGTCGCCCGCCACCGCAATCTGCTGATCAGCATCGCGACGCTTGCGCTGCAGGCGGTGCTCAGCGTCGCGCTGATCCTCACCGCCAAGTCGATGGGGTTGCCGCCGATCGCCTATGCCGGAGCGGTCGCGCTCGCGCTGATGCTCGCGCTCGGCTTTGCTTCGGTGGTGAAGGCGCGGCTGCTTGCGCGTATCCTCGGCGCACCGGTCAACAGCCTGCGCTGGGCGCTCGTCTGGGCAACCGCTGGGGCCACGGTTCTCGGCTGGGGCGCGACGCAGATGCCCGAATGGGCCGAGCTCCTGATCGGGGTCCCCTTCATCCTCGGCATCTATGCGTGGCTTATCTGGACGCGCGGCTTTGGCCCGGCCGACCGCGCGCTGTTCCGCAAGCAGCCTGAAACGGCCGCTCCGGCAAGCTGATTCGCGCGTCAGCCGAGCCGCGCGGCGACTTCGGCTTTGAGATCGGTCTGCGCGCGCGGGCCGACCTGCGCGATGATTTCGCGCGCACACACCGCACCCATCGTCAGGCAATCGGCGAGCGAGCGGCCCTCGGCCTGGCCCGCAAGGAACCCGGCGGCGAACAGGTCGCCGGCGCCCGTGGTGTCGACGACCGTCTCGATCGGCTCGGCGCCGACCGCAACGCTCTCACCGTTCGCGACCGCGATCGCGCCCTTTTCGCTGCGCGTCACGACGAGCAGCGGCACGCGCGGCGCGATCGCCGCGACGGCAGCTTCGAAGTCCTGCGTACCGGCGAGCGCGCAGATCTCGACCTCGTTGGCGAACAATATGTCGAACAGTCCCTCGCCGATCAGCGCGCGGAAATCATCGCCGTGGCGGTCGATGATGAAGGCGTCGGACAGGGTGAAGGCAACCTTGCGTCCGGCGCCGCGTGCGACGTCGATCGCGCGGCGCATCGCGGCGCGCGACAGCGGCGGATCCCACAGATAGCCCTCGAGATAGAGGATGTCGGCGTCGGCGATCCAGTCTTCGGCGATCATCGCCTGTTCGAGCAGATGGCTCGCGCCGAGGAAGGTGTTCATCGTCCGCTGGCCGTCGGGCGTGACGAGGATCAGGCAGCGCGCGGTCGGCGCGCCTTCCTTGAGCGCCGGGGTTTCATAGGCAACGCCGAGCGCGCGCAGGTCGTGCGTGAAAACGCTGCCGAGCTGGTCGTCGGCAACCTGGCCGATGAAGGCGCAGCGGCGGCCGAGCGCCGCCATGCCGGCAAGCGTGTTCGCTGCCGATCCGCCCGACATTTCGATCGCCGGACCCATCGCCGCATACAGCCGCCCAGCCTCTTCGGCATCGATGAGTCGCATCGACCCTTTGGTCAGGCCCTCGGCCTCGATCAGTGCGTCGTCGGCGCGAGCAATGACATCGACGATCGCATTGCCGATCGCAACGACTTCGAAACGGGCGGTGGAGGCCATGAAAAATCCTGTGATGCGTGGGAAAATATGCCGCGCGCCTTAGGGGGCCGCGGGCGCCAAGGCAAGCGCGACGCTTGACGGCGCAGCGCCCGCCGCGCCATTCGGGGGCATGGCCCGCGCCGTCCAAGCCCTGTTCCTCGCCATCGGCGACCTGTCGAGCCCGCGGGTGCTGCGTATCTTGGCGATCAGCCTTGCCCTCACCCTGCTGCTGTTCGTTGCGGCGGGCGCGGCGCTTTTGGCTGGCGCGCGCTGGGCGCTCGCGCATTGGCAGTGGCTGGGCGCGGCGGGGATCGACATGGCGAGCGTGCTGTTCCTGCTGCTGCTGATCGCGGGGAGCTGGCTCCTGTTTCGCGCCGTCGCGATTGTCGTCGTCGGGCTGTTCGCCGACGCCATCGTCGCCGATGTCGAGAGGCGCCACTATCCCGCCGCCGCAGCAGGCGCGGTCGATGTCGGCTGGCGGCAGTCGGTCGCCCTCGCGCTCGCATCGCTCGCGCGCCTGTTCCTTGGCAATCTTGCCGCGCTGCCCTTTTATGTCCTCCTCCTGGTGACGGGAATCGGCACGCCGATCCTTGCCCTTTTCGTCAACGCGATGCTGCTCGGCCGCGATCTCGAGGCGATGGTTCTCGCGCGCCATCCCGGCCGGCCACGGCTTGAGCGGAGCGCCCGCTGGTCGCTCGGCCTGCTGTCCGCCGCAAGCTTTCTGGTTCCCGTCGCCAATCTGTTGGCGCCCATCGCGAGCGCGGCTATGGCCGTCCACATGCTCCATCTGCGCCGGGCAGACAGATAAAGGGGACCGGCTTGACCCGCACCACCAACATGGCCGCACTCGCGGGCCTTTCGCTGATGCTCGGCGGCTGCGCCGCCACCGCCGTGCCGCGCGTGACGCCGCCACCGACAAGCAGCGCCCCGGCGCCGCTCAACCCGCCGCGTGTCACCCAGAATAATGCCCTCGTCGGGCGCGATGCCAACAGCGCGTTGCGTCTGTTCGGCAAGCCGCGGCTCGACGTCAGCGAGGGCGCGGGTCGCAAGCTGCAATTCGCCGGTTCGGCATGCGTATTGGACGTTTACTATTACGCCCAGCGCTCAGGCGCCGAGGCGCTCGCCACCCATGTCGACGCGCGCACCCCCGACGGGCGCGACGCGAATGTCGACAGCTGCATTGCCGCGCTGCGGCGGTAGGGCAAAGATTGATCCGGAAACTGGCGCGCTAGGCGCGGTCGATCGCGCCGGTATCGAGTAAGGGCGCGGCGTCGATGTCGGCAGCGCCGAGCACGATCGCCAGCCGCTCGGCCGCGGCAAGGATCATCGCCTGTTCCCATGCGGGCAGCGCGGCGAAGCGGTCGGCGAATATCTGTTGCAGCATATCGGGCGCCTCGGCAACGCGGCGCTGACCCGCGTCGGTAGCGGTCAGCAGCATCTGCCGCTTGTCGCGCTCGCTTCGCGTTCGCGTCACCAGCTCCATTGCAACCAGCCGGTCGACGATGGCGGTGATCGTCGCGTGGCTGAATTGCAGGCGCTGTGCGACCTGCCCCGGCGTGGCGCCCTGCGCGCCCGCCACATCGCGCAGCACGAGCAGCTGCGACGGCGTCAGGCCGGTCGCCGCGCCCAGCTTGCGACTGCCCGTCTCGGTCGCACGCAGGATGCGCCGCAGCGCGCGCAGGGTGGCGTTGGCAATTTCGGACTCCATTCCGCCTTGTTAGCCGCGCCCGCAGTGGGCGCCAATTGCAAAGTCGACCTCGCTCTGTTGCGGAATTTTATTTCAGATCATGAAACATTACGGTCGCCGCGGGGTTGAACGAGGCGATGAGCACCCTATATTTCGCGGCATACCGGGCCGGATGGTCCGAATATGCGCTTGGCATTATTTCAGGAGATGAAAGATATTTGACCGGCCACAGGAACGGGACACGGCACCATCCACAAAGGAATCGCCGTCCGGCCGACCCGCCGCGTCGCTGCAATTTCGCAAGCCCGTTGCTACCGACGGGCCGGCGATCACCGCGCTGATCGCGGCCTGCCCGCCGCTCGACCGCAATTCGCGCTACTTCAATCTGATCCAGTGCACGCATTTCGCCGACAATTGCATCATCGCCGAACGCGGCGGCCGCATTCTCGGCTGGATTTCGGGGCATCGCCCGCCCGCCGAACCGAGCGCCTTCTTCGTCTGGCAGGTCGCGGTCGCGCCCGAAGGACGGGGCCAGGGGCTCGCCAGCCGGATGCTCGACGAACTGCTCATGCGGCCGGCTCAGGCGGGCGTGACACATGTTCTGGCGACGATCACCGCCGACAATGCGGCGTCGTGGGCGCTGTTCCACGGCCTTGCCCGGCGCCACGACAAGACGCTCGACCGCAGCATCGTCTTCGAACGCGACGCCCATTTTGCGGGCGTCCATCCCAGCGAGTTTCAAGCCCGCATCGGGCCCTTCGCCATCGATACGACACCAACCGATACGACATCGCCTGAATGACTCAGGCACAATGACACAGGCAGAATAGGGGTATTCACATGATTATCGCACCCAAACCGTCCGGGTCCATTCCCGACCGGAGCATTTACGAACGCCGCGAATCGGTGGTCCGCAGCTACGCCCGCGCGATGCCGCGCCAATTCGGCAAGGCCGAAGGCGTATGGATGCACGACGATCAGGGCGGTCGCTATCTCGACTTCCTGTCGGGCTGTTCGACGCTCAACTATGGTCACAACCATCCGATTTTGAAGCAGGCGCTGCTCGATTATATCGCCGCCGACGGCATCGCCCACGGGCTCGACCTGCACACCGATGCCAAGGCCGCCTTTCTTGACACGTTCGAGGATGTGATCCTGAAGCCGCGCGCACTCGACTATCGCGTCATGTTCACGGGCCCGACCGGCACCAACGCGGTCGAGGCAGCGATCAAGCTCGCCCGCAAGGTGACGGGGCGCGAACTGGTTATCGCCTTCACCAACGGCTTTCACGGCATGACGCTCGGCGCGCTTGCCTGCACGGGCAATGCGGCCAAGCGCGGCGGCGCGGGCGTCCCGCTCGCCCATGTCGCGCACGAACCTTATGACGGCTATTTCGGCCCCGAGGTGGACACCGCCGAACTGCTCGACCAGCGGCTGGCCGATCCGTCGAGCGGCCTCGACGCGCCCGCCGCGATCCTGGTCGAAACGGTGCAGGGCGAAGGTGGCCTCAACGCTGCTTCGCCCGAATGGCTGCGCAAGATCGCCGAGATCGCGAAGCGCCACGGCGCGCTGCTGATCGTCGACGATATTCAGGCAGGCTGTGGCCGCACGGGAAGTTTCTTCAGCTTCGAGGAAATGGGCTTCACCCCCGACATCGTCACGCTTGCCAAATCGCTGTCGGGCATGGGCCTGCCCTTCGCGCTGACCCTTTTCCGCCCCGAGCTCGACCAATGGTCGCCCGGCGAACATAATGGGACGTTCCGCGGCAACAACCACGCTTTCGTCACTGCGACCGCCGCGCTCGGCCATTTCTGGAGCAGCGACGCTTTCGCCGACGATGTGCGCCGCCGCGGGGCGCTGCTCGAAGAGCGGCTTGCGCGCATCGCCGCCGAACATGGCTTCGAAACGCGCGGCCGCGGGATGATGCGCGGCATAAACGTCGGGTCGGGAGAACGCGCCGGGGCGATCACCGCCGCCTGCTTCGACGCCGGCCTCATCATCGAGACCAGCGGCGCGCACGACGAAATCGTCAAGGTGCTCGCGCCGCTCGTCATCGATGACGCCCTGCTCTCGGCAGGGCTCGACATTCTCGAAACCAAGATCCGCGAAGCGATGGCCGACGATTACGCCGTCGCCGCCGAATGAAGACAGGAGACCGACCATGATCATCCGCAATCTCGACCAGATCCGCAAATCCGACCGCAACGTCCGCTCGAACGGCTGGGCCAGTGCGCGCATGCTGCTCAAGGATGACGGGATGGGCTTTTCCTTCCACGTCACCACCATGTTCGCGGGCAGCGAGCTTAAAATGCATTATCAGAACCACCTCGAGGCGGTGTTCGTGCTCAAGGGCACGGGGACGATCGAGGACCTGGACAGCGGCGAAATCCATCGGCTCGAACCCGGCGTGATGTATGCGCTCGACAAGCACGACCGCCACATCGTGCGTCCCGAAACCGACATACTGACCGCCTGCGCCTTCAATCCGCCTGTCACGGGCAAGGAAGTGCATGACGCAAGCGGTGCCTATCCGGCCGAGGCCGACATGGCGAGCGAACCGGCGCGCGAGGCCGCGCCCGCAGAGTAAACCCATAGCAACAGGGGGAAGTCCCATGACCGACATCTACCCATCGCGTCACGCGGCCGCGCCAGAAATGCGGCCGCGGCTCGACCCGGTCGTCCGCAGCGCGTGGACACCCGACGCACCGATCAGCCGCGAGCAGGCGGAGGCCTTCGATCGCGACGGCTATCTGCTGCTTGAGAATCTTTTCGACGAAGAAGAAGTGACCTATTTGCAGCGCGCCGCAGGCAAGCTGCTCGCCGATCCCGACGCACTCGACGAGGAAACGATCGTCACCGAGCCGCAGAGCCGAGAAATCCGGTCGATCTTCGACATTCACAACCAGAGCGCGATCATGGCGCGGCTTGCTGCCGACGAGCGGCTGGCGGGGGTCGCGCGCTTCCTGCTTGGCGACGAGGTTTATATCCACCAGTCGCGCCTCAATTACAAACCCGGCTTCAAGGGCAAGGAATTCTACTGGCACAGCGATTTCGAAACCTGGCATGTCGAGGACGGCATGCCGCGGATGCGCGCGCTCTCGATGTCAGTTCTGCTCGCCGAGAACACGCCGCACAATGGCCCGCTGATGGTCATTCCGGGGTCGCATCGCACTTATCTGACGTGCGTCGGCGAAACCCCCGACGACCATTATCGCCAATCGCTGAAGCGCCAGGAATATGGCGTTCCCGACGAGGACAGCCTCGCCGAACTGGCGCATGATCACGGTATCGTTGCGCCGACGGGCGCGCCGGGAACCGTGATCCTGTTCGACTGCAATCTGATGCATGGGTCGAACGGCAACATCACCCCCTTCCCGCGCGCGAATGCCTTTCTCGTCTATAATGCGGTGAGCAATCGGCTCGAAAAGCCGTTCGGGGTCGACAAGCCGCGCCCCTGGTTCCTCGCGCATCGCGGCGCGCCCGAACCGCTCGCCATCGAGGCAGGCCCGCTGACCGAAAGGATTGCGGCATGACACAGGACGTCAAAAAGGGTGGACACAGCGTCGAAAAGATCGGCGGCACGTCGATGGCCGCGACCGCGACATTGTTCGACAATGTGCTGATCGCCGGCCGCTCGGGCGCTGATCTCTACAATCGCATTTTCGTGGTGTCGGCCTATGCCGGGATCACCAATCTGCTGCTCGAAGACAAGAAGACCGGCGAACCCGGCGTGTTCGGGCGCTTCGTCGCCGACGACGAGGACAGCGATGGCTGGCGCCGCGCGATGGAGGCGGTGCGCGGTGCGATGCGCGCGCGCAACGAAGCGATGTTCGCGCGCCGCGAGAGCCGTGACGAGGCCGATGCCTTCGTCGACATGCGGCTCGACGCAGTCGCCGCCTGCCTCGATGATCTGGCACGGCTGCGCAGCCACGGCCGCTTCTGCGTCAAGGAACAGCTCGTCACCGCCCGCGAATTGCTCGCCGGGCTGGGCGAAGCGCATAGCGCCCACAGCACCGCGCTGCTCCTGCGTGATCGCGACGTCAACGCGCGCTTCATCGATCTGACCGCCTGGGATCAGGAGGATCTGCGCACGCTCGACGAGCGGGTCGCGGAGGCCTTTGCCGACATCGATCTGGCGACGACGCTGCCGATCGTCACCGGCTATGCCGGCTGCCAAGGCGGCATGGTGAAACGTTTTGCGCGCGGCTATACCGAAATGACCTTCTCGCGCATCGCGGTGCTGACCGGCGCGCGCGAGGCGATTATCCACAAGGAATTCCACCTTTCGAGCGCCGACCCCAAGCTGGTCGGCGAGGATAAAGCGCGCAAGATCGGTCGCACCAATTATGATGTCGCCGATCAGCTTGCCAATCTGGGCATGGAGGCGATCCATCCGGGCGCCGGACGCGGCCTCAGGCAGACCGACATTCCGCTGCGCGTGCGCAACACCTTCGACCGTGAAGATGGCGGCACGCTCGTCACCGGTACCTATGTCTCCGACGTGCCGCGGGTCGAGATCGTCACCGGCATCCGCCAGATGCAGGCGCTGCAATTCTTCGAACAGGATATGGTCGGGGTGAAGGGTTATGATTCCGCAATCCTCGACGTGCTGACGCGTCACGGCCTGTGGATCGTCAGCAAGGCGTCGAATGCCAACACCATCACCCACTATCTGTCGGCCAGCGCAGGCGCGGTGAAAAAGGTGATCGCCGATCTGCAAAAACAATATCCCGACGCCGCGATCTCGGCGCATCCGGTTGCAATGGTGTCGGTGATCGGCAGCGACATCGCGCGGCCGGGGCTGGTGCCCGATGCGCTGCGCGCGCTCGATGACGCCGGCGTCGCAATGATCGCGATGCAGCATCAGATCCGTAACGTCGATGTCCAGTTCATCGTCGAAAGCCGCGATTTCGATGCCGCAGTCCGCGCGCTGCACCGCACGCTGGTCGAAGAAGATGCCGGCGGGGCAGAAGGGCGCCGCGCCGCCTGACGCGCGGCACCCGCACCCTCCCGATGCTCGCGTCCCTCGCTCCCGTTCGCAGCCTGCTGCTCGCCATCTTCGTGATGATGGCGGGCAGCGGCTTCCTGTCGACGCTGATCGGCCTGCGGCTCGAGCGGGCGGGCAGCGACACGATCCTGATCGGGCTGGTCGCGACCGCCTATTTCGGCGGATTGACGCTCGGCGCCTTGCGCGCTGGCGCGATCGTCCGCCGCGTCGGACATATCCGCGCCTTTGCCGCCTTCGTCGCGCTGCTCTCGGCGAGCACGCTGACTTATGCGCTGGTCCAGCACCCGCTGCTGTGGGCCTTGCTGCGGCTGGTCGACGGCGTGTGCGTCGCAGGCATGTTCATCTGCGTCGAAAGCTGGCTCAACGACCGCGCCGAACCCGAGACGCGCGGCGGCATCCTCGCCGCCTATATGGTCGCCCTCTATTCGGGACAGGCCCTCGGACAGCTCTTCCTGAGCACCGGCGCGGCAACGCCGGCCGTGCCCTTCCAGATTGCCTCAATCCTCATTTCGCTCGCCATCCTGCCGGTTTGCCTCACGCGCAGCACCGCACCGACCTTGGGAGAAGCCGACAATCCTCCCCTGGCGCGGCTGTTTGCCGCCTCGCCGCTGGGGCTGGCGGGCGCGGCGATCACCGGGCTGATCCTTGGCGCCTTCTACGGCATGGCTGCGATCTATGCGCGCGGGATCGGCCTGGGTCTCGGCGCGATCGCCACCTTCATGATGACGGTGATTCTCGGCGGCGTGGCGCTGCAATGGCCGCTGGGACGCCTCTCCGACCGTTATGATCGCCGCCGCGTCATCATTACCTGCTTCGCGCTTGCACTGGCGGTGAGCGTGGCGCTCGCCGCCGCGCCCGGTGGGGGGCTGCTGCTGCTGTTCGGCGCGGCCTTCGGCGGGCTCAGCTTCGCGCTCTACCCGCTGTGCGTCGCGCACGCCAACGATCGCCTGCTCCCCGCCGAGCGGGTTAGCGCCAGCGGCCAGCTTGTGCTTCTCTATTCGGCCGGAGCCGCGCTGGGCCCGCTTGGCGCTGCCGCAGCGATGAACTGGGTGGGACCGGGCGGCCTGTTCCTGTTCATCGCGGCCTGCGCCGCGGCGATGCTGGGTTTCAGCCTGTGGCGGCTCGCCGCCACCGCGCCGGTGCCCGGTCCGGCGCAGCAGGATTTCCAGATGCTGCCCCGCACGACCCCGGTCGCGGCGCTGCTCGACCCCTCCGGCCCCGAAGCCGCCACCGCAAAGGATTAACTGACCCATGGACCGTTCGTCCCCGCTCCCCGCCGCCGGACAGCCCGCGCCGCTCCCCACCCAATCGACGCTGCGTCGCGCGATCGGGGCGTCGGCGCTCGGCAATGCGGTCGAATGGTTCGACTATGGCATTTACGCCTATGGCGTCACCTACATCTCGGCCGCGCTTTTCCCCGGCGAGGCGAGCGAGGCGGTGCTCTTCGCGCTCGCGACCTTCGCCATTTCCTTCCTTGTCCGCCCCCTCGGCGGACTGTTCTGGGGGCCGCTCGGCGACCGCATCGGCCGCAAGTCCGTGCTCGCGATGACGATCCTTATGATGGCGGGCGCGACCTTCGCCGTCGGCCTGATCCCATCCTATGACAGTATCGGCTTCTGGGCGCCCGCGATCCTCGTCCTGCTGCGGATGATCCAAGGTTTTTCGACCGGCGGCGAATATGGCGGCGCGGCGACTTTCATGGCCGAATATGCCCCCGACGCCCGACGCGGCTTCTATGGCAGCTTCCTCGAGTTCGGAACACTCGCGGGCTTTTCCTTCGGCGCCGCGCTGATGCTCGGCTATTCGCTGCACCTTGGCGATGCGGCGATGCACGAATGGGGGTGGCGCATCCCCTTCCTTGTCGCCGGTCCGATCGGGTTGATCGGCATGTATGTCCGCTCGAAGATGGAGGATACGCCCATCTTTCTGGAGGCGCAGCAGTCGGCCGAAGACCGGCCCTCGCCCGGACTCGCCGCGCTGGGCAGGGATCACTGGCGGCCTCTGCTCGTCGTCGGCGGGCTCGTCGTCGCGCTGAACGTCGTCAATTATACACTGCTCAGCTATATGCCGACCTATCTCGAGCGGCGGATCGGCTTGGCGCCCGATCAGGCGCTGCTCGTTCCGATCATCGGGATGCTGTTCATGATGGTCTTTCTGCCCTTTGCGGGCGCGCTGTCGGACCGGGTCGGACGGCGGCCGATGTGGCGCTTTTCACTCCTCGCGTTGCTCGTCGCGGTCATCCCGCTCTATATGCTGATCGGCACGGGCTTCGCGGGGGCGGTCGCCGGCTTCCTGCTGCTCGGCCTGCTCTATGTGCCGCAGCTCGCGACAATCTCGGCAACCTTTCCCGCGCTCTTTCCCACCGCGGTGCGTTTTGCCGGCTTTGCGATCGCCTATAATATCTCGACGTCCATCTTCGGCGGCACCGCACCGATGGTCGGCAGCGCGCTGATCTCCGCGACTGGCGACCCGCTGATGCCTGCCTATTACATGATGGCGGCGTGTCTCGTCGGACTCGTCGCGCTTCATTACATGCCCGAAACCGCGGGCCGTTCGCTGCGCGACGACCCGTTCCGGCGCTAGAAACCGGCACAGTTCCGGCCCAGCTTATCGATCAGGCGCGCGAAACCCACGCTTTGGCTCGCACGGGCATTGACCTGGCGGGCGCAGTTTTCCAAGCGGCGAACTATGGATTGAGCGAGCGAAGGCCGGGGGGCGGGGCGCTTGTATCGGATTCTGGAAGGATCGAGGTTTCGCCCCGCTTATGAAGATTTTCCAACGCTTCGCATCGCACGCACAAGATGTCGCGATCGATCTCGGCACGGTCAACACCGTCATCTATGTCCGCGGCCGCGGTATCGTGCTCAACGAACCATCGGTGATCGCGATCGAAACGCGCGACGGCGTGCGCCGCGTCAAGGCGGTCGGCGCCGATGCCAAGCTGATGATGGGCAAGACGCCCGCCAATCTCGATGCGCTGCGACCGCTGCGCGACGGCGTGATCGCCGACATCGATCTGGCCGAACAGATGATCAAGCATTTCATCGACAAGGCCCTCGACGGCACAAGTCGCCTGCGGCGACGCGGCCATGTCGTGGTGTGCGTGCCGTCGGGATCGACGCATGTCGAGCGGCGCGCGATCCGCGACGCGGCCTCCAACGCCGGCGCGAGCAGCGTTCAGTTGATCGAGGAACCGCTCGCCGCGGCGATCGGCGCCGGCTTGCCCGTCACCGAACCGCAGGGAACAATGGTTGTCGATATCGGCGGCGGCACCACCGAAGTGGCCGTGCTGTCGCTCGGCGGTGTCGCGCACAGCAGTTCGGTGCGCGTCGGCGGCGACAAGATGGACGACATGATCGCGTCGTATATCCGCCGCAAGCATAATATGATGATTGGCGAGATGACGGCCGAGCGCATCAAGCTCGCGATCGGCTCCGCCGTGCCGCCGCAGGGCGAAGGCGTCGTCATGGCCGTCAAAGGGCGCGATCTCGTCAGCGGCCGCCCGTCCGAAATCAGCGTCTCCGAAGCCGAAATCGCCGAAGCACTGGCCGAACCGGTGGGCCAGATCGTCAGCGCGGTAAAGGCGGCGCTGGAACGGACCCCGCCCGAATTGTCGGCCGATATCATCGATGCGGGGATCATGCTGACTGGCGGCGGCGCGCTGTTGCGCCGGATGGATCAGGCGATCTCGGCGGCGACCGGCCTGCCGGTGCTGGTCGCCGAAGATGCGCTGATCTGCGTTGCCATGGGCGCCGGACTGACGTTCGACGACCGGTCCTACAGCGGCATATTGATGGCCGCCTGATTTCCCTGGCCGCGCCGTCCTGCGGTGCGGGCGCTTTACGGCGCGCTGCTCGCGCACGCAAAAAGGGCGGCTCAGCGCCGCCCTTCGCAATCCCGACGATGCCGGGACAAGTCTTTGCGGACCCGCGTCATCGGGACGCGGGTAGCGCGCTTACTTGATCTTGGCTTCCTTGAACTCGACGTGCTTGCGCGCACGCGGGTCATATTTGCGCACCGACATCTTCTCGGTCATCGTGCGCGGGTTCTTCTTGGTGACATAGAAAAAGCCCGTGTCGGCGGTGCTCACCAGCTTGATCTTGACGGTCGTCGGCTTGGCCATGGCCCTGATCCTCGAACTATTGGCACATCCGCCGGATCGTCCGGCACATGTGGCGGGACTGGGGGCCCCGACGGTTGCTATGAAAAACAAAGAGGGCCGCGCGCGGGCGCCGCCCTCATTTATCCGGGCGCCATTGGCCGGATTCGCGGTCAATGTCAAGCAATCTGTGGTCAAAAAGGGGCGGGTCGATGGGGTGCGCCCGCCCCCGGGAGGGGTCTCGCGATGGGGGTCAGCCGTTGCGGATCTGGAAATGCACGACCATCACCTTCCAGCTTTCCTCAGCCACCCCGCCGCGGGTCGCCGGCTTGAAGCGCCATTTGGCGAGCGCGCGGCGTTTCGTTTCGGTGAAAAAGCCCGGGCTGTCGCTACTGATCAGCTCGACCGCCTTCACCCGGCCGTCGGTGCCGATCAGCACGCGCACCTTCGCGCTGCCTTCGATCTCGCGCCGCTGTTCGCTTGCAGGATAATCAGGCTGAAAGCTGCCGGCAAAGCGCTGGTCGAGTTCGGCCAGGACGAGCGGCGGCGGCTTGGGCGGATCAGCTGGCCGGACCGTCGTCGGGCCGGGATCATAAGGAAGCGGGTCGGGTATCACCGGCTTCACCTCGACCCCTCGGTCGGCCGGGGGGAATGTATCGACCAGCGGCCGCACCGCCTCGGTCGGCGTGTTGCTCCTTGGGCTCGGCTTGGCCTCGGGCTTCGTCTCGGGCGGTTTGGGCTTTTCGATTTCAATCAGCGTGCCGGTAAGCGGCGCGAGCACAGGCGCCCTTTCGATGATGATCGGCGACAATGCGACCGCAACGACGAGCGCCACCGGCAGCCCTACGGCAAAAGCGAGCGCCACGGGCCGATGGCTGGCGCCGGGATCGTAGCTATTGCGGCGCGGCGGCGCAGTGCCGGCAACTGCGGTGGTCGCCTCGGGCGCCGATACGATCGCCGAGATCAGGGGAATCAGGGTCATGGCCTCTCTCCTTGCCTGTGACCGGCGCCGCCCGTTTCTGCCCGAGCTGTCTGCCGGATCAGTTTATGTGATAATATAACGTTACGGCAATTGTCAATCTGCCAGATAGGAATGCGTCGGCAGCGCGCGTTCAGGTAATGGAGAGACGCGCTATCGCCTGATCCTTGGCGATTAGCGGCAGCAGTTGGGCCATGTCGGGCCCATGGTCGCGACCCGTCAGCGCGCGGCGCAGCGGCAGAAAGAGCGCCCGCCCCTTCGCCCCGGTCGCAGCCTTCACTGCGGCAGTGAGCGCGTGCCAGGGGTCGGCATCCCAATCGAGCGCCGCCGCCGCGGCCGCAGCGGCGGCAAGTACCGGGCGATCGGCGGCGTCGGGGACGGGCGGCGCGAACGGCCCGTCGAACACCGGAGCCCATTCCGCAGCCTCGGCCACGGTCATCAGATTGGGACGAATCGCGTTCCAGCGCGCGGCGTCGATCGCGAGCGGCAGGCGCGGCGCAACCGCATGATAATCAGTGTGGTGCAGAATCTTCTGGTTGAGCAGCGCCAGCTCGGCCTCGTCGAAGCGCGCCGGCGCGCGGCCGAAGCGCGCGAAGTCGATCGCTTCGATCAGCGGTGCCGCGCTCGTCACCGGCTCGACCGGGTCGCTCGTCCCGAGGCGCGCCAGCAGCGCGACGAGCGCGATCGGTTCGATACCATTCTCGCGCAGCGCTGTCATGCCGAGCGAGCCGAGGCGCTTCGACAACTTGCCTTCGGTGCCGACGAGCAGCGCCTCGTGCGCGAATGCGGGCGGCGTCGCGCCGAGCGCCTGAAACATCTGGATCTGCGCCGCGGTGTTCGACACATGATCCTCGCCGCGCACGACATGCGTGATGCTCATGGCAACATCGTCGATCACGCTCGGCAAGAGATAGAGCCAGCTGCCGTCGGCGCGGCGCACGACCGGGTCGGACATGGTCCTGGGGTCGAAATGCTGCGGTCCGCGAATGAGGTCGGTCCATTCGATCGGCGCGCCCTCGTCGAGGCGGAAGCGCCAGTGCGGCGCCACGCCTTCGGGCACCGGCGCGTCGGCGGGCTTACGCTCATAGACCGGCGGCAGCCCGCGCGAGAGCAGAATCTTGCGCCGGATTTCCAGTTCCTCGGGCGTCTCGTAACAGGCATAGACGCGGCCCGCCGCCTTCAGCTTTTCAAACTCGGCCTCATAGAGCGCGAAGCGCGCCGACTGGCGCTCCTCGCCGTCGATATCGAGACCCAGCCATGCGAGATCGGCGCGGATGCCCTCGACATATTCCTCCTTCGAGCGTTCGAGATCGGTATCGTCGATGCGGAGCAGGAAGCGCCCGCCATGCTTGCGCGCCCACATCCAGTTGTGGAGCGCGGTGCGGACATTGCCGACGTGCAGGCTGCCGGTCGGCGAGGGAGCGAAGCGGGTGATGACGGTCATGGCGCGCCTATAACCGGTTTCGCGCGCGATGCGAGTCAGGCGGTGCGAAAGCCGTGCGTGATCGGATAGCGGCGGTCGCGGCCAAAGTTGCGCGTCGACAGCTTGACCCCCGGCGGCGCCTGGCGCCGCTTATATTCGGCGATCGCCAGCAGCCGTTCGATGCGCGCCACCACGTCGCGGTCGAAGCCGTAGCGCGCGACCACATCGTCGACGCTCGCTTCCTCTTCGACCAGCATGTGGAGCATGCGATCGAGATCCTCATAGGGCGGCAGGCTGTCCTCGTCCTTCTGGTCGGGGCGGAGCTCGGCGCTGGGCGGCTTGGTGATGATGCGGTCGGGCATCACTGGCGTCACCGGATTGCGCGAAAGGCGCGGGACATTCGCGTTGCGCCAGCGCGACACCGCGAACACCGTGGTCTTGTAGGCATCCTTCAGCGGATTATAGCCGCCCGCCATGTCGCCATAGATGGTCGCATAGCCGACGCTCATCTCGCTCTTGTTCCCCGTCGTCATCAGCATCGGGCCGAACTTGTTGCTGAGCGCCATCAGCGTGACGCCGCGGATGCGCGACTGGACATTCTCCTCGGTCGTATCGACCGCCGCGTCGGCAAAGCTGTCCGACAGCATCGTATCGAAGGCCTCGACCGCCGGGACGATCGAAATCGTGTCGAGCCGGCACCCGATCATGCCAGCGCAGCCCGCCGCATCGTCGAGGCTGTCCTGGCTGGTAAAGCGGCTCGGCAGCATCACGCACCACACCTTGTCGGGGCCGAGCGCGTCGGCGGCGATCGCGGCGCAGATCGCCGAATCTATGCCACCGGACAGGCCCAGCACGACACCGGGAAAGCGATTACGCTCGACATAGTCGCGCAGCGACAGCACCATCGCATCATATATGTCGGCTGGATGCGCGTCCCATTCGGCGATCGCGCCGGGCCCGCAGATCCAACCATCAGCTTCTTTCGTCCAACGGGTCACGCGCTCTTCAGCTTCCCAGTCGGTCAGGCGATGCGCCGCGCGCCCGTCGCCGTTCAGCACGAAGGAGCAGCCGTCGAACACCAGCTCGTCCTGTCCTCCGATGCGATTGAGGAAAATGAGCGGCAGTTTCGTTTCGGCGACACGCGCTGCGAACACTTGTGTCAGCCGGCGGTCGTCCTTGTCGATTTCATAAGGGCTGCCGTTGACCGAGATCAGCAGATCCGCGCCCTGCGCCGCCAGATGCGCGCAGACCGTGGGAAACCAGCCGTCCTCGCAGATCGGCAGTCCCAGCCGAACCCCGCGCCATTCGACGACATCGGGCAGCGGGCCGGGTGCGAAGACGCGCTTTTCATCGAAGGTGCCATAATTGGGCAATTCGTGCTTGCGCCGCGTCGCGACGATCCGGCCGCCGTCGAGCAGCGCGACGATATTGTAGAGGCGGCCGTCGCCGTCGCGCTCGACCGAACCCACCAGCATCGCCGGACCGCCATCGGCAGTGTCCGCCGCCAGCTCGGTCAGCAGGCGCGCGGCGCGATCGGCGAGCGCGGGCTTGAGCACCAGATCCTCGGGCGGATAACCGATCAATTGCAGTTCGGGATAGAGGATCAGGTCGGCGCCGCTGTGCCGAGCGCGGACGGCGCGCATCGCAGCGACATTGGCAGCAAGGTCGCCGACGCTCTGCGTCATCTGCGACAGGACGATGGACAGCGTGGCGGCGGGGGCATCGGTCATGCTCCCGCCAATAGGCCACCGCGCTCCAAATTCAACCGAAAGCCAGCGTCCACAGCGTCCGGCCCGGCGCCATCGCAAAGAAGCCCGCCGCGATCAGACCGATATAGATGCCGCGCATCAGCTTGAGGTGACGCTCGAGGTCGCCGATCCGGGCGAACCGGATCGCCCGCGGCAGCTGGACGAGCACGATCAGCGAAAAGATGTGGATAGGACTGATCGTCCCGGTGACGGTCCGGATCCAGAAACTGTCGATCGCCGTCACGACCATCATCGCGGCCCAGGCGCGCCCGCCGATCTTGTGTGCCAGATCGCCCTTGCGGCGGCGCCATAGCAGCCAGGCGCCAAGCGGCACCGCGGGGACGACAGTCGCAAGATGGAGCCAGATCGCCCACATCGGCGTACGATAGGTCGACGGCCCCATGAACGAGCGCGCCAGCAGCGCCGCAGCGATGCCGCCGAGAACGAGGAGCGCGGTCAGCCCGATGCGGTGCGACAATTTGACGGGACGACGCGCCGTGGCGGCGGGGACGGCGATGCTGGTCATGGCGGCTTTTCCTTTCGAAGACCGATCTGTTCCGGCGCTCTCGCCGGCGGTTGCCCTCTTCCTGGCCCCGCGCTGTTCACGGACAAGCGCGCCTTCGCCAAGGCGGCGGAATAGTTCGCAAATGCGCCCCTTTGCCCGTTGACGCTTCGTGAAATGGCACGCACAAGCAGGGCCCTATGGCGAAACGGCTGACGATCGAACTGCTGGCGATGATCGCGCTCGGCCTGTTGATCGGGCTACTCGGGCCGTTCGGCACCTTCAACAATCCGCCAGCCATCCGGATGCTCAACTGGGTGATGTGGCTGCTCGCGGGCTACGTCTTCTATCGTCCAACCGGGGTTGTTGCGGGCTGGCTGTGCGACGCGACCGGTCTTCCGCCGCTTGGCGGGCGGCTGATCGCGCTGATCGTCGCCAGCGTTCCGGTGACGCTCGTCGTCACGATGATGGCGATGCAGATGAGCTTCGGCGAGGCGCTGCGCTGGCCCGGCTTCTGGACGATGTATCTCTATATCAGCATCGTATCGGCGGTGGTCGTGGGCGTAATGGGGCTGAGCTTCCGTCCGCGCGCCGACGATGGCCCGCCGCCCGCTCCCGAAACGCCGATCACAGCGCCGCCCGCAGCGCCACCGCCGACCCCCGTCGCACCGCAGCCCGATGCAGCGCTACCGCTGCCGCCCGGTTTCGGCGCCATACTCGCGCTGAAGGGCGAGGATCATTATGTCCGGGTAATCGGTACGCGATCGGAAGAACTTATCCTCATGCGGATGCGCGATGCGATCGCGCGGCTGGACGATGCCGACGGTCTGCGCATCCATCGCAGCTGGTGGGTCGCACGCGCCGCCGTCGCCGCCGTCCGCCGCGATGGTCGCACCGCGATGGTCACGCTGACAAGCGGCCATGAAGCGCCCGTTGCGCGCGACATGATGCCCGAGCTGCGCGCCGCGGGGTGGATTTAGACGGGATTGCCCCTTTCCCTTCGCGCGCCCGCTGGCTAAGGGGCGCGCATCCATCCCCAATCGGCGACAAGGGGCCCCGCGCATGAAACTGATTTCCGGCAACAGCAATCTTCCCCTCGCCCGCGCCATCGCGGACTATCTGGAACTGCCGCTGACCGATACCAGCGTGCGCCGCTTCGCCGACGAGGAGGTTTTCGTCGAAATCCACGAAAATGTCCGCGGTCAGGACGTTTTCGTGGTTCAGCCGACCAACTTCCCGGCGAACGACAATCTGATGGAATTGCTGATCATCACCGACGCGCTGCGCCGCGCCTCGGCAAAGCGCATCACCGCGGTGATCCCCTATTTCGGTTATGCCCGCCAAGACCGCAAACCCGGCCCGCGCACGCCGATTTCGGCCAAGCTGGTCGCCAATCTCGTCACCACGGCAGGGGCCGACCGCGTGTTGGCAATCGACCTGCACGCCGGACAGATCCAGGGCTTCTTCGACATCCCGACCGACAATCTCTATGCCGCACCGGTGATGAGCGCCGACATCCAGGCGCGCTTCGGCGACAAGAATCTTATGGTCGTGTCGCCCGACGTCGGCGGCGTCGTGCGCGCCCGCGCGCTGGCAAAGCGGCTCGACAACGCGCCGCTGGCGATCGTCGACAAGCGCCGCGAACGCGCCGGCGAATCCGAAGTGATGAACATCATCGGCGACGTCGAAGGGCGCTTCTGCGTCCTGATCGACGATATCGTCGATTCGGCGGGCACGCTGTGCAACGCCGCCGCCGCGCTGAAGGCCGCAGGGGCAGAAGGCGTCGTCGCTTATTGCACCCATGGGGTGCTGTCGGGCGGGGCGGTCGCGCGCGTCGATGCGAGCGAGCTGACTGAACTCGTCATCACCGATTCGATCCAGCCGACCGACGCCGTGAATGACAGCAGCAAGGTGCGCGCGCTGACCGTCGCGCCGCTGCTCGGCGAAGCGATCAAACGCATCGCCGACGAAAGCTCGGTCAGCAGCCTCTTCGACTGATCGCGTGTCGCTCGAAACCGACATTGCCCTTGCTCATCGCCTCGCCGATGCGGCGGGCGCCGCGATTCGTCCGCTTTTCCGTTCGGACTGGTCGCACGAAGCCAAGGCCGACGCGTCGCCCGTTACCGAGGCCGATCGCGCCGCCGAAGCAGCAATGCGCAAACTGCTGGACGCCGAAGCTCCGCGCGACGGGATCATCGGCGAGGAATATGGCGCCGAACGGGCGGACTCCGCGCGCCAGTGGGTGCTCGACCCGATCGACGGGACGGTCAGCTTCATGGCCGGCCGGCCGATCTTCGGCACGCTGATTGCCCTGTTGCAGGACGGCTGGCCTGTACTCGGTATCATCGACCAGCCAATTGCGGGCGAACGCTGGACCGGCGCGATGGGCGAGCCTTCGCTGTTCAACGGCCGCCCGGCCACGACGCGAACCTGCCGCAACCTTGCAGAGGCGGTGCTCGCAACGACGGGGCCGCAATATTTCAGCGACCATGACGGCGAACATTTCATGGCGCTCGCGGCGCAGACCGCGCACAAGCGGATGGTGTTCGGCGGCGACTGCTACAATTACGGCCTTCTCGCCAGCGGGCATATCGATCTGGTGGTCGAGGCGGGGCTGAAACTTCACGATTATGCAGCGCTCGTTCCCATCGTCGAAGGCGCCGGCGGGACGATGTGCGACTGGAACGGTGACCCGCTCCACGCCGACAGCAGCGGGCATGTGATTGCCTTGGGGGATCCCGCGCGGCTCGAAGATGTTATCGAGGGACTGGCCTGCCACCATTAGAGCCGGGCTTGCGAAGGAGAGCGACATGGCATTCGATGGAAGCTGCCATTGCGGCGCGGTGACCTACACGATTGATGGCGACATTCCGACCACGGCGATGAGCTGCAACTGTTCGCACTGCCGCCGCAAGGGCTTTCTGCTCGCTTTCGTACCGATAGACCAGTTCCGCCTGACGAGCGGCGGAGACAGGCTGACGTCCTATAAATTCAACAAGCACAATATCGATCATCAATTCTGCGTGTCATGCGGCTGCCAAGGGTTTTCGGTCGGAACGGGCCCGGACGGGTCGAAGATGGCAGCGGTCAACCTGCGCTGCGTTCCGGATGTCGATCTCGATTCGCTGACAATCCAGAAAGTCGACGGCGCGAGCTTCTAGCGCTCGCAATGACGGATTTGCGTGCCGCGCTTGCATTTCCGCGCGAATCCGTCTAGGCGCGCGCCTTCGCACGATAGTGAGCTGACCTGCCTGGCTGAAAGGGCTGCCAGGGCCGGTCGATATCGTCGCTAACCAAGGAGACGAAAATGCCCAAGCTGAAGACCAAGAGCGGTGTGAAGAAGCGCTTCAAATTCACCGCCTCGGGCAAGGTGAAGCACGGCGTTGCCGGCAAGCGCCACCGCCTGATTTCGCACAATAGCAAATATATCCGCACCAATCGCGGCACCAGCGTGCTCAGCGATGCCGATGCGGGCCATGTGCGCCTCTGGGCGCCCTACGGCCTGAAGTAAGGAGCGCCTGAACCATGTCCCGTATCAAACGCGGCACCACCACGCGCGCCAAGCACAACCGCATTCTGGCGCAGGCGAAGGGCTATTACGGCCGTCGCAAGAACACCATCCGCGTCGCCAAGCAGGCGGTCGAGAAGGCCGGCCAGTACGCCTATCGCGACCGCAAGGTGAAGAAGCGGAACTTCCGCGCCCTGTGGATCCAGCGCATCAACGCTGCGGTTCGCGCCGAAGGCCTGACCTATTCGCAGTTCATGCACGGCGTTAAGCTGGCCGGTATCGAACTCGACCGCAAGGTCATGGCCGATCTCGCGATGAACGAAGGCGGTGTCTTCACCGCCATCATCGCGCAGGCGAAGGCGGCGCTGCCCAAGGCCGCCTGAGGCCGCCGGCACCGACGAGACAAAGGGGCGGTCCCGCAAGGGGCCGCCCTTTTTCGTGCGCGGCTAACGGCGGGGTGGACAGGATTTCCAAAGAGAGACGGCGCGGAGCCCGCAAGCTCCGCGCCGTCTCGACGATGACCCGAATGGATGCATCGCCCCCCTCCCTCCGTACCGAATAGCCGTGGGTCGCAGATAAGCTGACGGCCGGTGGAAGTATCCCTGTGCAGCGAGATATGGCGCCGCATCACCGGGAAAAATTGTAAAAATCCGACAGGCGGACCGCCTAGCCTGTTGTTTTTTTTCGCCTCGCTTTGCAGGGTGGCGCCATGCCGGGGACCAGGGCGAACCAGAAGCTGCCGCAAGATGTGCGCGTCGCCACGCGCTTTTTTCCCGTGTCAGAAGCCCTGCGCCCCTATTGCAGCATTATCTACCACATCGAGGTCGAAGCCCCGGCAAGCGTACGCATCGACGATTATCTGCACCCCGAATGGGCCAATCTGCGCTTTATCGCCGGAAGTGTACTGCTCGCGTCGGTCGGCAGCGATGCGCCGAGCGCCACCGCGCCCTTCATAGCGACCGGTCCGACAAGCCGCGCGACCTTCTTTTCGTGCGGCGCGATGCGGGCCTGGGGGATTGGCATTTTGCCTACAGGTTGGGCGAAATTCTTCGACATTCCGGCCGATTCGATGGCCGATCGCTTTTGCGACGGCGCGACGCACCCCGCCTTCGCGGCGCTCGCCCCCCTGCTCGACGAACTTGCCGCTATTGAGGATCTTGAAGTTGGCGCGGCGCTGATCGACGCGCGCTTTGCCGCCATGCTTGCGAGCGCGCCGCGCGACGATCCCGCGATCGCCGCCGCCTATGCCGCGCTTATGGATGACGATCTTGGCAGTGTGGCCGATCTGGCGAACAAGCTGGGAATGTCCGAACGCTCGGTCGAGCGGCTCAGCCAGCGCGCCTTCGGCTTTTCGCCGAAGCTGCTGCTGCGCCGCCAGCGCTTCCTGCGCAGCCTTGCCCGCTTCATGCTCGACCCCTCGATGGCGTGGATCGATACCCTCGATTATCACTATTACGATCAGGCGCAGTTCACTCGCGACTTCAAGGCTTTCATGGGCATCGGCCCGCGCGACTATGCGGCGCGGCCCAAACCCATCCTCGGCGCCGCCGCGATGGCGCGCGCCGCCGCCGCAGGTGCGGCGGTTCAGGGACTGCACAAGCCCGCAGGCTGAACCGCCTGCCCCCGCGCTTCGGGGTTGACCCGCGCGCGTCCTTCGGTGCAAGCGGCGACGGGGCAATGGCAGGCTTTGCGCCGCCGCAGGCCGGACAGAAACAGGCTAAAGACGGTCGCGCGCGAACCGGTGCGCGGCCGCCGCAGGACGAAAAAGACGATGAGCGATTATCAGGCCATGCAGGCCAAGCTGGTGGCCGAGATCGACGCCGCCGCCGACCTTGACGCGGTTGAGGCGCTGCGCGTCGCGGCGCTTGGCAAGGCGGGCAGCGTGTCGGCCCTGCTCAAGACGCTGGGCGGCATGACCCCCGACGAACGCCAGACGCAGGGGCCGCAGATCCACGCGCTGCGCGAAGCCGTCACCAACGCGCTCGCCGCGCGCAAGGTCGCGCTCGAAGGCGCGGCGCTCGAGGCGAAGCTCGCTGCCGAGCGTCTCGACATGACGCTGCCTGCCGACGCCGCCCCCAAAGGCAGCGTCCATCCGGTTAGCCAGGTCATGGACGAAATCGCCGAAATATTCGCCGACATGGGCTTTGCGGTCGCGACGGGGCCCGAGATCGAGGACGACTGGCGCAATTTCACCGCACTCAACATCCCCGAAACGCACCCCGCGCGCGCGATGCATGACACCTTCTATTTCCCCGACAAGGATGCCGAAGGCCGCGCGATGCTGCTGCGCACCCACACCTCGCCGGTGCAGGTCCGCACGATGATGAGTCAGGAGCCGCCGATCCGCATCATCGCGCCCGGCCGCGTCTATCGCAGCGACAGCGACGCCACGCACACGCCGATGTTCCATCAGGTCGAAGGGCTGGTGATCGATCGCAATATCCATATGGGCCATCTCAAATGGACGCTCGAAACCTTCCTGAAGGCCTTTTTCGAACGCGACGACATCGTCCTGCGGCTGCGCCCCTCCTATTTTCCCTTCACCGAACCCTCGGCCGAGGTCGATGTCGGTTACCGCCAGGAAAAGGGGCGGCGGATCGTCGGCGGGCACGGCGATGACGACGGCCATGCGTGGATGGAATTGCTCGGCAGCGGCATGGTCAACCGCCGTGTCCTTGCCAATTGCGGCCTCGATCCCGACGCGTGGCAGGGTTTCGCCTTCGGCATCGGTATCGACCGGCTCGCAATGCTCAAATATGGCATGGACGATCTGCGCGCCTTCTTCGACGGCGACCTGCGCTGGCTATCGCACTACGGGTTCGGCGCGCTGAATGTACCGACTCTGAGCGGGGGGATTTCGGCATGAAGATCACCCTCGAATGGCTGAAGGCGCATCTCGAAACCGATGCGACCGTCGACGATGTCGTCGCGGCGCTCAACCGCATCGGGCTCGAAGTCGAGGGCGTCGAGAATCCCGCCGAGAAGCTCACGGGCTTTCGCGTCGCCAAGGTGCTGACCGCCGAACGGCACCCCCAGGCCGACAGGCTGCAGGTGCTGACGGTCGATCCCGGCGACGGCGCCCCGCTCCAGGTCGTGTGCGGTGCACCCAACGCCCGCGCGGGACTGGTCGGTGTGCTCGGGCTGCCGGGCGCGGTGGTGCCGGCAAACGGCATGGAGCTCAAGATCTCGGCGATCCGCGGCGTCACGTCGAACGGCATGATGTGTTCGACGCGCGAACTCGAACTCGGCGACGATCATGACGGCATTATCGAATTGCCCGCAGACGCGCCGGTCGGCACCGCCTTCGCCGATTATTCGGGCGCAGCCGATCCGGTGATCGACATTTCGGTCACCCCCAACCGGCAGGATTGCATGGGCGTGCGCGGCATCGCGCGCGACCTCGCCGCCGCCGGGCTCGGCACGCTGAAGCCGCTCGACGTCCCCGTCATCGCGGGCGAAGACGCCCCGGCCACCGCGATCCGTACCGACGACACCGAAGGCTGCCCGGCCTTTTTCGGTCGCACGATCAGCGGCGTCGCCAATGGCACCGCTCCTGAATGGATGCGGCGGCGGCTCGAAGCGGTGGGGCAGCGTTCGATTTCGGCGCTGGTCGACATCACCAACTATGTGATGCTCGACCTCGGCCGGCCGAGCCATGTTTACGATCGCGCGACGCTGAACGGCGCGCTCGTTGCGCGCCGCGCGCGCGATGGCGAAACGGTGACTGCGCTCAACGGCAAGGACTATGTGCTGACCGACAGCATGACCGTGATCGGCGACGACAGCGGCGTCCACGACATCGCCGGTATCATGGGCGGCGAGCATAGCGGGTGCAGCGAAACGACGACCGACGTGTTGCTCGAGGTCGCTTATTTCACGCCCGAGCGGATCGCGCTGACCGGGCAGGCGCTCGGCCTCACCAGCGATGCGCGCAGCCGGTTCGAACGCGGCGTCGATCCCGCATTCCTCGACGATGCGACCGCGATCATCACCGGATATATCCTCGATATCTGTGGTGGCACGGCCTCGAGGGTAACGCGCGCGGGCGAGCCGCCGATCGAGGCGAAGACGATCGCCTATGACCCCACGCTGTCGGCGACGCTCGGCGGGATCGCGATCGACCCGGCGCGGCAGCGCGCGATCCTTGAGGCTCTGGGCTTCGGCGTCACCGAAGGCACGCCTTGGCAGATTGCGGTGCCGAGCTGGCGCCGCGACATGGACGCCGCGCCCGACGTGGTCGAGGAAGTGACGCGGATCGCGGGTTTCGACGCCATCGCATCGGTCGCCCTGCCCCGCGCCGACGGCGTCGCCCGGCCGACCGCAACCCCCGAGCAGCTGATCGAACGGCGCCTGCGCCGGGGCGCAGCGGCGGCGGGATTCCACGAGGCGGTGACCTGGTCCTTCGTCTCCGAACGCGAAGCGGCGCCCTTCGGCGGCGGCACCTGGACGCTCGCCAATCCGATCAGCGAGGATCTGAAGGTCATGCGGCCGTCGTTGCTGCCCGGGCTGCTTGCCGCCACGGCGCGCAATCAGAACCGCGGCGCCGACAGCATCCGTCTGTTCGAGATCGGGCGGCGCTATCTGGCCGATGCCGAGCATCCGACGCTCGCGCTGCTGATGGCCGGCGACAAGCATCCGCGCGGCTGGCAGGCGGGCAAGGCCGCGCCGTTCGACGCTTTCGACGCCAAGGCGGCGGCGCTCGCCCTGCTCGATGCGGCGGGTGCCCCTGCCGACCGTCTGCAGGTGATGGAGCCGGTCGCCGATGGTGCGATCTGGCATCCTGGGCAGTCGGCAACCCTACGACTGGGGCCGAAGGCGGTGCTCGCCGAATTCGGTGCGCTGCACCCCGCCCTCGCGAAGCATTTCGATGTCGACGGGCCGGTGATGGCGGTGCAGATTTTTCTTGATGCGATTCCGGCGAAGCGTGCGAGCGGCCCGGCGCGTGCGGCCTTCACGCCGCCCGCGCTGCAATCGGTGCGCCGCGATTTCGCCTTCCTCGCGCCCGAAACGCTGGCCGCGGGCGATCTCGTCCGCGCGGTCAAGGGCGCCGACAAGGCGAGCATCATCGATGCGCGGCTGTTCGACCGTTTCGCCGGCCAGGGCGTCCCCGACGGACAGGTCAGCCTGGCGGTCGAGGTCGCGTTGCAACCGCAGGACAAGAGCTTCACCGATGCCGAGCTGAAGACGATCGGCGACAAGGTGGTCGCTGCCGCGGCGAAGCTGGGCGCTGTGCTGCGCGGATAGGCCGGCGACGGCAGAAGGGAAAAAGGGTCATGGATACGCGCCACCTGGTCGATCGCGAGCTTCAGCCTCTGATTGACCTGTTCGGACGCGTCGACCTCGACGCCGCGCCGATCGCAGAGATTCGCGCCAAGGCGGCCGAAACCTATGCGATCCTGCCGCCGCCGGTCATCGCGCCCGAAGAGCTGCTTATCCCGTCGATCCATGGCGGGCCGGACATGCTGGCCTTCCTCTTCCGCCCGGCACAGGGACGCGCCGGCGCGGGTGCGATCCTGCATATCCACGGCGGCGGCATGGTGATGGGATCGGTGCGGCAGATGCAGGCCGGACCGGCGGCGCTTGCCGCGGCCGTGGGCGTGCCGGTGCTCTCAGTCGAATATCGGCTCGCGCCCGAAAATCCCTTCCCGGCGCCGCAGGAGGATTGCCATTCGGCGCTCGTCTGGCTCGCCGCACAGGCCGATGCCCTTGGCTTCGATGCGCAGCGCATCGTCGTTGCAGGCGAAAGCGCGGGCGGCGGCCTCGCCGCGGCTCTGGCGATCATGGCGCGCGACCTCGGCGGGCCAGCGCTTGCCGGGCAATTGCTGACCTATCCGATGCTCGATCACCGGACGGGCGGCGACGCCTGCCCCTATCGCAATCCGGTCACGGGCGAATTCATCTGGACGCGCGCAAGCAATCGTTTCGGATGGAGCGCGCTGCGCGGCGCCTACGCGGCCGACGACGAGCGGCGCGGCTGGTTTTCACCGAGCCTCGCCGACGATCATTCCGGACTGCCGCCTGCCTATATCGCGACCGGCAGCCTCGACCTCTTCTTTGACGAAAATCTCGACTACGCCCAGCGTCTCGCTGCGGCGGGGGTTCCGGTCGAGCTGCACAGCTATGCGGGCGCCATCCACGCCTTCAACGCAATCCCGACCGCCGCCATCAGCCAGCGCTTCACCGCGGGGCTGCTCGCCGCCGCCGCCGCGATGACGGCGCCTCCGGCCGCAGGATGACCGGGCGGGTCGCCACCTGCCACTGCGGCTTGCTGCAGCTTCGATGCAGCGGCGATCCGATCAAGATTTCGATGTGCCATTGCCGCGATTGCCAGCGGCGAACCGGGTCGCTGTTCAGCGTCGCCGCCTTTTTCCCGCGCGAAGCGGTGGCCGTCGCCGCCGGTTCGGCGCAGCGCTTCCGCCGGCCTTCGGCGAGCGGTCATGACGTGACCTTTCATTTCTGCGCCGATTGCGGATCGAACCTGTGGTGGGAACCCGACCGGATGCCGCACCTCTCCGGCGTCGCAGTCGGCGCCTTTGCCGACCCGGATTTTCCGATGCCCGAACAGGCCGTCTGGTGCGACGATCGCCATGCGTGGCTCGACCTGCCGCCAGCGGTTGCTGCGCACGCACGCAATCCGGTGAAACGCGCCTGAGGTCAGGCCGCCACCGCCTCCTCGCTGCGGCTCGCCGCGGCTTCGAGCAGGCGCTTTTCGAGCGACTTCACGCGCGCTGCGCTGTCGATCTTGTCGCCAATGAGATCGGTGACGTAAAAGGTGTCGACGGCACGCTCGCCATAGGTCGCGACATGCGCGCTGTGCACCGTGACCTTCGACTGGAAGAGCGCATAGGCGAGCTGGTTCAATAGCGCCGGGCGGTCCTGCGCATTGACCTCGATCACCGTAAACCGGTTGGAAGCCTTGTTGTCGATGAAGACATTGGGCGCGATACGAAAGGCTTCGGCGCGGGTCCGCGGCAGCGCCCGCGCCTCGAGCTTGGGCAGCAATTTATGCCGGTTGGCGAGCGCGTCTTCGATCGCGCGGGTCAGCCGGACGATCTGTTCGGCCTCGGCAAAGGGGCGGCCGAGCGGATCCTGGACCAGGAAATTGTCGAGCGCCAGCCCGTCGCGCGTCGTGTGGATGCGCGCATCGATGATGTTGCCGCCCGCAAGGTGGATACCGCCCGCGATGCGATAGAACAGCCCCGGATGGTCGGCAGCGAGCACCATCACCAGCGTCGCGCCGCGATCGTCGTCGGGCACTGCCGCGATATGGAGCGGCGCTCCCGACGACTTCTGGATATGGATCAAATTGGCCGCGATCACCTCGACCGGCTCGGCAATCCAGTAGCTTTCGGGCAGGCGCTTGGCGAGCTTCCCGAAATCCTTGTCGCCCATCTGGAGCAGCGCCTGCGCCTCCTCCTTCTTGGTGGCGATCCGTACCTCGCGGCCGCGCTGCTTGTGGCCAAGCCGCAGCACTTCCTCGGCGGCATCGTATAATTCGGTGAGCAATTGCCGCTTCCAGCTGTTCCAGACCCCCGGGCCCACCGCGCGAATATCGACAACCGTGAGGACGAGCAGAAGGCGAAGCCGCTCGGGGCTCTGTACGAGCTGCGCAAAGTCGAGGATCGTCTTGAAGTCGGCAAGGTCGCGCTTGAAGGCGGTCGCCGACATGAGCAGGTGGTGGCGGACAAGCCATGACACGGTCTCGGTTTCAGCCTCGTTCAGCCCGAGCCGCGGACAGACGCGCAGCGCCAGTTCGGCGCCCAGCACGCTATGGTCGCCGCCGCGTCCCTTCGCGATATCGTGGAGCAGTACCGCGACATAGATAACGCGCCGCGAGTGGATCTGGTCCATGATCGCGGTCGACAGCGGATGATCGTCCTTCAACCGATTCTGTTCGATGTCGGACAACAGGCCGATCGCGCGGATCGTATGCTCGTCGACCGTATAATGGTGATACATGTCGAACTGCATCTGCGCGACGACGCGGCCGAAGTCGGGAACGAAGCGGCCGAAGACCCCGGCCTCGTTCATCCAGCGCAGCACCGTTTCGGGGTCGCGCGGGCTGGTCAACACGTCGAGGAACAGCGCATTGGCGCGCGCGATCCGCCGCACCTTGCCGTCGATCATTTTCGCATCGTGGCGGGCCTGGCGCATCGCCTGCGGGTGGATCTCGAGCCCATATTTGTCGGCGAGCTGAAATATCTCGAGCAGGCGGACCGGATCTTCGCGGAAATAGTCGTCCGACGGCAGCGCAAGCCGGCCGCGATCGAGGACGAAGCCGTTGAGCCGGCCCGGCCGCCGCCGCAGCGTCGGCAGAAAGCGCCGCCCGCGCGCCGCGAGTTGCTCGTCGAGATGCGCGAGAAAGGTGCCCGTCAAATCGCCAACGCTCTTCGCGTGGAGAAAATAGAGCTGCATGAAGCGTTCGACCGGGCTTTTGCCCGGCCGGTCGGCAAACTGCATCCGCGCGGCGATCTCGCGCTGGAAATCGAAGGTCAGCCGGTCCTCGGCGCGTCCGGCGAGGATATGAAGGTGGCAGCGTACCGCGAGCAGGAAATTTTCGGCGCGCGAGAACTGCCGCAGTTCGCGCGCACTGAGCAGCCCCGCATCGACGAGCTCGGGCACGGTGCGAACGCGGTGGATGAACTTGCCGATCCAGAACAGGGTGTGCAGGTCGCGCAGCCCGCCCTTCCCTTCCTTCACATTGGGCTCGACGACATAGCGCGAATCGCCCATGCGCTTGTGCCGCTCGTCGCGCTCGGCGAGTTTTTCGGCGACGAAGGCGCGGGCATTGCCCGCCATCACCTCGGCATCGAAGCGCGCCGCCGCCTGATCGTAAAGCGCCCGCTCGCCCCAGATGAAGCGCGCCTCGAGCAGCGCGGTGCGGATCGTCAGATCGTCCTTCGCGGTGCGCACCATCTCATCGAGCGAACGCGACGAATGCCCCACCTTCAGGCCCAGGTCCCACAGCGTGTAGAGTTGTGCCTCGATGACCTGCTCGGTCCAGCTCGTCTGCTTGAACGGGGTAAGAAAGCCGATGTCGACGTCGCTGAACGGCGCCATTTCGGCGCGGCCATAGCCGCCGACCGCGATCACCGTAATCCGTTCGCCCGCCGACCGATTGCTTGCGGGATAGAGATAATCGACGGTGAAATCATAGGAAAGGCGAACGATCTGGTCGATCAGAAAGGCCGTCGCCTGCGCCGCGACGCGTCCCGAAGACGGGTGGTCGAGCAGGCGCCGGGCGATCTCTGCGCGGCCCTCTTCCAAGGCCTCCTTCAGCAACGCGACCATCGCGCCGCGGCGCTTGCCGGCATCGGCGGTCTCGGCGGCGATGGCATCGAGCCGGTCGGCGAGCAGGCGCCGGTCGATGATCGCGCGGCGGTGAGGAAGGTCGCTGAAAATGTCGCTCATCCTTCCTCCGCCACGATCTGCTTGAGCCGATAGAGCGCTTCGAGCGCGGCGCGCGGCGCGAGCGCGTCGGGGTCGATCCCGGCGAGCGCCTCGCGCAGCGCGTCCTTTGCCGCTGCGGGCGCTTCGGCGAGAGACGCTGCGAACAGCGGCAGATCGTCGAGCCCTGCCGCCAATCCGCCGGTTGCCTCACGTCCCGCTTCGAGCTTGGCGAGCACCGCCTCGGCGCGCCTCACAACGCCGGCGGGGACTCCGGCAAGCCGCGCGACCGCCAGACCGTAGCTCCGGTCGGCAGGCCCCTCGGCCACCTCATGCAGCAGGACGAGGTCGCCCTGCCATTCGCGCGCGCGAACATGGTGGAGGGAAAGCGCGTTCAGCGTTTCGGCAAGCCGCGTCAGCTCGTGATAATGGGTTGCGAACAGACAGCGGCACCGATTGACCTCGTGCACCGCCTCGACCACCGACCAGGCGAGTGCGAGCCCGTCATAGGTCGAGGTGCCGCGCCCGACCTCGTCGAGGATCACGAAGCTTTGCGGGGTCGCCTGCGCGAGGATCGCGGCGGTCTCGACCATCTCGACCATGAAGGTCGATCGCCCCCGCGCCAGATTGTCGCTCGCCCCCACGCGGCTGAACAGCCGATCGACCAGCCCGAGGGTTGCGGCGCCTGCCGGCACGAAGGCGCCCGCCTGCGCGAGCACGACAATCAAAGCGTTCTGGCGCAGGAAGGTCGATTTACCGCCCATATTGGGGCCGGTGACAAGCCATAGCCGGTCGGCTTCGGACAGCGATACATCATTGGGGACGAAATGCTCGCCGCTCTTCGCCAGCGCCGCCTCGACCACAGGATGTCGCCCGCCCGTCACGTCGAGGCACGGTTCGTCAGCGATGTCCGGCCGGCACCAATCGTGGCTCATGGCATGATCAGCGAGCGCCGCGGCGACGTCGATTCGCGCGAGCACGTCGCAGCTCGCGGCGATCGCTTCGCGGCGCTGGGTCGCGGCTTCGGTCAGCGCTTCGAGATGCGCGGCTTCGGCTGCCGCCGCATGCACTCCCGCCTGGGTCACGCGCGCCGCCGCTTCGTGCAGATCCGACGAGTTGAAGCGAACGACGCCCGCCAGCGTTTGCCGATGGGTGAAACCCGATTCAGGCGCCATCAGCGCATCGGCGTGCCGCGCAGGCACTTCGACATGATATCCGAGCACGCCATTGTGACGGATCTTGAGCGCCGCGATGCCCGTACGTTCGCGATAGCCCGCCTCGAGCGCCGCAATCGCCTTGCGCCCGTCTCGCGCGGTTTCGCGCAGCGAATCGAGCGCGGCGTCATAGCCTTCGGCGATATAGCCGCCCTGCGCGGCATCAACCGGCGGGGTTTCGATCAGCGCGCGCGTCAGTTCATCGACCAGCGCGCCATGACCGTCGAGCCCCGGCAGCAGACGCGCGAGCAGCGGCGGCAGATCGGCGCGCAGCGCAAGCCGTTCGCGCAGGAGGCGTGCACCGCCGAGCGCGTCGCGAAGCTGCGCCAGATCGCGCGGCCCGCCGCGCCCAGCGACGAGGCGGCCGAGCGCGCGTCCTGCATCGGGCAGCGCGCGCAAGGCGGCGCGCAGATCGCCGCGCCACAAGGCATCGCGCGCCAGCGCATCGACGAGATCGAGCCGGTCGAGAATCGCGCCCTTGTCGGTGAGCGGGCTTGCAAGGTCGTCGGCAAGCAGCCGCGCGCCCGCCGCGGTCACGGTACGGTCGATCGTGCCAAGCAGGCTGCCGTCGCGCCCGCCCGCCATGGTACGGACCAGCTCCAGACTCTCGCGCGTCGCCGCGTCGATCGCCATCCGGTCGCCCGCGGCGTGCCGCACGGGCGGCTGCAGAAAGACCGCCCCGCCGGTGCCGACATGGTCGAGATAGGCGGCGATCGCGCCCATGGCGGCGATTTCACCGCGCGAAAAATTGCCGAAGCCGTCGAGCGTCTGCACCCCGAACAACGTCTCGAGCCGTTTCTGCCCTGCGCCACTCGCGAACTCGGCGGCGGGGCGGCGAACGATCTGGCGCGCCGCCGAGGGCGGCTGTTCGTCCGCCGCTTCGCTGATCAGCAGTTCGGACGGGGCCAGCCGCGCCAGTTCGGCATCGACCGCTTCGCGCCGCACCGCGACGACCTCGAACCGCCCGGTCGAGATGTCGGCGGCGGCGATGGCGATCAGCCCTTCGCTGCCGACCTCGGCAAGCGCTGCAAGCCGGTTCGCGCTGCGCCCTTCGAGCAGCGCCTCTTCGGTCAGCGTGCCCGCCGTGACGAAGCGCACGATGTCGCGCGCGACAAGCGCCTTCGATCCGCCACGCGCCTTGGCCTCGGCGGGGGTTTCGACCTGTTCGGCGATCGCGACGCGATGGCCGGCGCGGATCAGGCGGGCGAGATAGGATTCGGCCGAATGGACGGGGACGCCGCACATCGGCACCGGCTCGCCGCCATGTTCGCCGCGCGCGGTCAGCGCGATGTCGAGCGTCGAGGCCGCTGCCTTGGCATCGTCAAAAAACAGTTCGAAGAAATCGCCCATGCGGTAGAAGAGCAGACAATCGCCGGCCTTTTCCTTGAGCGACCAATATTGCGCCATCATCGGCGTCGCGGCGGGAGGGGCCTTGCTGTTGCTGTTGGCGGGAGCGGGAACGGACATCCGCCCCTGCTTAGTGATTGGGGCTCGCATGGCAAGGCGCGCGCGCCAGAAACACGGGGTTCCATTTCGCCAAGCCGACGCTAGGGAATGGGCTCGGACGCGCATCCTGATAATCGAAGTAGGGGATAAAGAATGGACGGCGGCAGCAAGGTGCAATTTTCGGACCGCGAGGCCCTGCTCTATCATAGCTATGGGCGGCCGGGGAAAATCGAGATCGTCGCGTCGAAGCCGATGGCAACGCAGCGCGACCTCAGCCTCGCCTATTCGCCGGGCGTCGCGGTGCCGGTGAATGCAATCGCCGAGGATCCGGCCAAGGCCTATGACTATACCGCCAAGGGCAATCTTGTCGCCGTCATCTCGAACGGCACGGCGATTCTGGGTCTCGGCAATCTCGGCGCGCTTGCCTCGAAGCCGGTGATGGAAGGCAAGGCGGTGCTGTTCAAGCGCTTCGCCGACGTCGATTCGATCGACCTTGAGCTCAAGACCGAAGATCCCCAGGCGTTCATCGACGCGGTCGAACTGCTCGAGCCAAGCTTCGGCGGCATCAACCTCGAGGACATTGCGGCCCCCAACTGCTTCATCATCGAGGCGGCGCTCAAGGAAAAGATGAACATCCCGGTGTTCCATGACGACCAGCATGGCACCGCGATCATCACCGCCGCCGGCCTGATCAACGCCTGTCATCTGACCGGGCGCGATCTGGCCGACATCAAGGTTGTCGTCAACGGCGCCGGCGCCGCGGCCATCGCCTGCACCGCGCTGATCAAGGCGATGGGCGTGCGGCACGAAAATGTCATCATGTGCGATCGCAAGGGCACCATCTTCCAGGGCCGCACCGAAGGAATGGACCAGTGGAAATCGGCCCACGCCGTGCCGACCGAAGCGCGCGACCTGACCGAAGCGCTTCGCGGCGCGGACGTCTTCCTCGGTCTGTCGGCGGCGGGCGCGCTCAAGCCCGAGATGGTGAAGGACATGGCGCCCGCGCCGATCATTTTCGCGATGGCAAACCCCGACCCCGAAATCTCGCCGCCCGATGCCCGTGCGGCGCGCCCTGACGCGATCATCGCAACGGGGCGTTCGGACTATCCCAACCAGGTCAACAATGTGCTGTGCTTCCCCTTCATCTTCCGCGGCGCGCTCGACGTGCGGGCGACCGCGATCAACGAAGAGATGAAGATCGCCGCCGCCTATGCGATTGCCGATCTCGCGCGCCAGCAGGTACCCGAGGAAGTGGCCGCAGCCTATGGCGGCCGCGCGTCGAGCTTCGGCCCCGAATATATCATCCCCTCGCCCTTCGACCCGCGGCTGATGGAGATCGTCCCCGCGGCGGTCGCAAAAGCGGCGATGGAGACGGGCGTCGCGCAGCAGCCGATCGACGATCTGGAGGCGTATCGCACGCAGCTGCGCGCCCGGCTCAATCCGACCACCTCGGTCCTCACCCTCGCCTATGAAGCGGCGCGCGCCAATCCCAAGCGCGTCGTCTTTGCCGAGGGCGAGGAAGAAGTGGTGCTGCGCGCCGCGATCCAGTTCCGCGACGGCGGCTATGGCATTCCCGTCCTCGTCGGGCGCGAAGGCCTGCACAACAAACTGCGCGACATGGGCGTCGCCGACCCCGAAAGCTTCGAGGTTCATAACAGCGTCAATTCGCCGCACGTCCCCCAGATGGTCGAGATGCTCTATGAGCGGCTCCAGCGCCGCGGCTATCTGCGCCGTGACATCGAACGGATGGTCAACCGTGATCGCAACATCTTCGGCTCGCTGCTGCTAAAACTCGGCCTTGGCGATGCGATGATCACCGGCGTGACGCGCACCTATTCGCAGACGATGCGCGAAGTGCGGCGGGTGATCGACCCTGCCGAGGGCAAGACGGCGTTCGGCATTCACGTCCTCGTCGGACAGCATCACACCATCTTCATGGCCGACACGACGGTCAACGAACGCCCCTCGGCCGAAATGCTCGCGGACATCGCCGACCGCACGGCGCAGGTCGCACGCCGCATGGGTCACGAACCGCGCGTTGCCTTCTTGTCCTATTCGACCTTCGGCAACCCGCCGGGATCGTGGCTCGATAATATCCGCGATGCCGTCCACATCCTCGACGGTCGCCAGCCGGCCTTCGAATATGAAGGCGAAATGTCGCCCGACGTCGCGCTGAATCCCCGCGTCATGGCCAATTATCCCTTCTGCCGTCTCTCGGGCCCCGCGAATGTTCTGGTCATGCCGGGGCTGCAGTCGGGCAATCTGTCGGCAAAGCTGCTGCGCGAACTCGGCGGCAGCGCGGTCATCGGACCGATGCTGATCGGGATGGAAAAGCCGGTACAGATTGCAACCATGGCGTCCACCGCCTCGGATCTGGTCACACTGGCGGTTCTGGCGGCGGGCGGCATCGCGGTCTGATCCAACGAAAAGCGGCGCTGATCCATCGATCAGCGCCGCCATTCATCTTCCGCAGATTGCGAACTGGGGCTTATTGGCCCTGTGCGCCGCCCCCGACACCCGGCGCGCCGACCGCGCCGATATTGCCGAAAATATCCTCGAAGAAGCTGCGATGACGGCCCAGCGTCGGCGTGCTGTCGCCGTTCGGGCTGATCTTGCTCACCTGTTCGAGCCCGGTGCGATCGACGCCGACGACATTGCCTGCGGGATCGAAGCTGACGCGCAGCACCTGCTGCGACACCGGCCGCGGGTGGGCGAAGGCGAGCTGGCGCGTTTCGCGAGACAGATAATAATATTCATTGTTTCCGAACTGACCGACGAAGGTCGGACGGCCGAGCGTCTTTTCCACCGACTCGCGGTTGTCGACGCCGGGGGTGATCGCCTGGGTCAGCACCGGATCGACGATATAGCCCTGACGCCCCTTGAGCTGGGCGCATCCCCCCGCCGACAGCGCAAGCGCGATCCCGGCAAGGATGAGGCCCGCGCGGCGGCCGGTAAGCGAGGCAATGGTTTTCGGCATCAATCGGTCTCCGTTGCGCGCGGCTCGCCGGACGGCGGCGCAGGCGCTGGCTTGTGCGCCTCTTAACCGCAAGCGGACGGGACGCACAAGCGGCTTATGCGGCCGCAAAGCTTGCTGCAGGCTGACCGGTGCCTCTTTTCCGCGACGCCGAATGGGCCTAAGCGGTGGGCTATGTTCTCGATCAGCAAATTCTTCCGATCCGCCCCCGATCCCCGCGAAGCACGGCGTCCGCTCTGGGACGCCGTCGTCGCGGCGGCGCGTGCGCCGCACTGGTATCTGGCGGGACAGGTTCCCGACACGCTCGACGGCCGCTTCGACATGGTCAGCCTGGTGCTGGCGCTCGTCCTCCATCGCATCGACGATGATCCCGACCAGGCGCTGGCGGGGGTTGAACTGACCGAATTGTTCGTCGCCGACATGGATGGGCAGATGCGCCAGATCGGCTTTGGCGACATGGTGGTCGGCAAACAGGTCGGTCGCATGGTTGGAGCGCTGGGCGGACGGCTGGGAGCCTATCGCGCGCCCGACGGATCGGCGGCGCTGGAAGAAGCGCTGGTGCGCAATCTGTGGCGCGGCAAGGCGCCGCCCGCCGAAGGACTGGCGCATGTCATGGCAGCGGTCGCGGCCCTGCGCACAGGGCTTGCCGCGATGCCGGTTGCGGACCTGGTCGTCGCCGACCGCTTGCCCGGAGAGCCCGCATGACCAATCCCGAACTTTCGCACCTCGTCACCCTCGCCGACGCGATGCAGGGCCGCAAGGTCGCGCTCGACGCCGACGAAGCGACCCGCGCCGCGATCGCCAAGCGACTCGGCCTGATCGCGCTCGATCGCTTCGTCGTCGAGGCCGAGGTGTTCGCCGTCGCCGGCGGGATCGCCGCAAGAGGCCGCATCACCGCCGACGTCGTGCAGGCGTGCGCCGCCACCGATCTCCCTGTCCCCGCGCACATCGCCGACCCCTTCGACCTGCGCTTCCTGCGCGACATCGGCGCCGACGCGAGCGAGGAAGAAGAGGTCGAGATCAGCGCGGACGATTGCGATGTCCTGCCGCTCGAAGGCGATCGCGTCGATATCGGCGAAGCCGCGGTGCAGACGCTGTCGCTGGCGCTCGAGCCCTTTCCGCGCCATCCCGATGCCGACCGCATCCTCGCCGAAAAGGGCGTGCTGACCGAAGAACAGGCCGGCCCCTTCGGCGCGCTCGCCCAGCTGCGCGACAAGGACGCTTCCTGACGTCGGCAGCGGGCTTCAGTCGCGCTTGGGCTCGTCCTTGACGAGATCAGCGACCGCGGCGTCGAGACCCGAATCAGCGGGTGCCGGCTCCTCCGCCGCGCCGTCCGCATCGGCATTGCTATCCGCCGGTTTGGCCGCTTCGTCCGCGCCTTCGCCGGACTTATCCTCGGCCGGCTTGTCGCCGCGCGCGACCGGGAGCGATCCGCCGAGCGCGTTCGCGAGCCTGACCATCTGTTCGGCCAGCACCTTGTCGACGGCGGGAGCGATGTCGGCGACCTTGAAGCGCATATAGCCGCCGACGACATAGTCGAAGCGGATCGCGCTGCCCGTCGGCGTCTTTTTGATCTGGATCGTCAGCGTCCCCGTGACCGCCTCGCCCTGCAGCGGCCCGAATGCGCCCGACAGGCGCATCATTTCGCCCGGCTTGGCGAAGATGATCCGCGCGTGTTGGACGCTGCCGACGCCCTGTCCTTCGTCGGGAAGCTTTTCGCAGAAGCAGCCACCAGCCTGCGAATCGAGCCAGAAATTGGCGGCATCGCCCGACCAGCTATGCTCTTTCGACCACCATTTGTCGGGCGTGCGGAGCATTTTCCACACGTCTTCGGGCGTCGCGGCGACCTGCGCCGTATGCGCGACGGTGAAACCGATGTCGCTCTGATCGATGACCTTGGACGCTGCCGGCGAGGCGACGCACGTCGCCGCGAACAGGAGCGCGCCGAAAGACGATTTCACATGCATGGATCATTCCCCCTTCGCCATCTTCATAGACGGCGCCAGGGGGGCTGACTAGCTGGCGTCGCTTCGCAGGATCGCTTCGATCGCATCGTTGACGGCGTCGATCGCGGCCATGCCGTCGACCTTGCTGACGATGCCGCGCGCCTCGTAGATCGGAAGGATCGGTTCGGTCTTCGCGCGATATTCGGCCATGCGGGTGCGCACCGTTTCCTCATTGTCGTCGGGACGGCGCTTGAAATCATGGCTGCCGCACACGTCGCAGGTGCCTTCGACCTTCGGCAGCTTGTAGCGATCGTGATAGCCTTCGCCGCAATTTGCGCACGAAAAGCGTCCGGTGATCCGGTCGACGAGCGCGTCTTCGTCAACGACCAGTTCGATGACATGGTCGAGCTTGCGGCCGCGCACCGACAAGATGCCGTCGAGCGCCTCGGCCTGCGCCGCGGTGCGTGGATAGCCGTCAAAGATGACCGAGGTTTCGTTCCCGAGCTCGTCGAGCCGCTCGCCGATCAGGCCCGAGACGATTTCGTCCGAGACCAGTTCGCCCGCGTCCATCACTGCCTTGGCCTGCAGGCCGATCGGCGTTCCCGCCCTGACGGCTGCACGGAGCATATCACCGGTGGAAAGCTGGACCATCCCATGCTCTTCCACCAGACGCGAAGCCTGCGTTCCCTTGCCGGCTCCCGGCGGTCCAAGCAAAATGATGTTCAGCGTCATGACGCCCCCTGTTGCCTACCCTGTCAGGATTTCGCCTAGCGACCGCGTCAGCGGCGCGCAATGCCGCCCTTCAATTTGGCCTTCTTGATCAGATCGCCATATTGGTGCGCGAGCATGTGGCTCTGGATCTGGCTGATCGTATCGATGGTGACATTGACGATGATCAGCAGGCTGGTGCCGCCAAGCTGGAACGGCAGGCCCGATCCGGCGATGAAATATTCCGGAATGAGGCAGATGAGCGCAAGATAGCCGGCGCCGATAACGGTGATGCGGGTCAGCACGAAATCGAGATAGGCGGCGGTATTCTTGCCCGGGCGGATGCCGGGGATGAAACCGTTCTGGCGCTTCAGATTGTCGGCGGTTTCCTCGGGGTTGAAGACGACCGCGACGTAGAAGAAGCAGAAGAAGATGATGCCCGCCGCATAGAGCGCCATATAGAGCGGCGGGCCGTGCGCGAGATACTGGTTGATCGTGATGAGGAAATCGCCCCAGGCGGTGTCGCCCTTCACATTATTGCCCAGCATCTGCGTGACGGTCAGCGGCATCAGCAGCAGCGACGAGGCGAAGATCGGCGGAATCACGCCCGCAGTATTGACCTTCAGCGGCAGGTGGCTGCGCTCGGCCTGCATCACGCCGCGCTGCGTCGCGCGCTTCGGATATTGCACCAGCACGCGGCGCTGTGCGCGTTCCATGAAGCTGATGAAGGCGATGATGATGATCGCGCCGCCGATGACTGCGACGATCGTGCCGCCGCCCATCGATCCTTCACGAACCTGCGTGAACATCTGGGCAAAGCTGCGCGGAAGCTGGGCGAGAATGCCCGCCATGATGATCAGCGAGACGCCGTTGCCGATCCCGCGGCTGGTGATCTGTTCGCCAAGCCACATCAGGAACAGCGTACCGCCGACGATGCTGATGACTGCGCCGACGCGGAACATCATGCCTGGGTCAACGACCGCGGCGATGCCCTGGCTCTGCCCGAGCGTTTCCAGGCCGACGGCAATGAAATAGCCCTGGATCGCGGTGAGCAGCACGGTGCCGTAGCGCGTATATTGGTTGAGCTTCTTGCGGCCGCTTTCGCCCTCTTTCTTGAGCGCGGCGAGGCTCGGGGCCAGCGCCGCGGCGAGCTGCACGACAATCGACGCCGTGATATAGGGCATGACGCCGAGCGCGATGATGCTCATGCGCTCCAGGCTGCCGCCCGAGAAGGTGTTGAAGATGTCGAGGATGCCGCCCGACGCCGCCTGGCTGTAAAGGCGCGACAGCGCCACGGGGTCGACCCCGGGCAGCGGCACGAACGACAGGAAGCGGAAGACGATCAGCGCACCGATCGTGAACCAGATGCGGTTCTTGAGTTCGGTCGCCTTGCCGAACTTCGAAAAATTGATGCTGGAAGCAAGCTGGTCGGCGCGAGAGGCCATGGGTAGTTTCCTCGAGGATATTCCGGACCGCGCCCCCGGCGACCCCGCGCCTATGTGCGTTCGGCGGTTACGAAGCGCAAGGGGAAAGGCCCATTTTTGATGGGGCGTTCATTCGCCCCATCGATCCGCTCGCATCTGGCGGGGCCGGAATGCCTCTCGAACCTGCGCTATCGAACGGGAATAGAGATCGTCACAAAGACGAAGGGCGATCCCTTTCGGAACCGCCCCTTGTCCGAATTACTCGGCCTTCGCTTCGGCCGCCGGCAGGTCAACCTTGCCGCCCGCCTTTTCGACCGCCTCGATCGCGCCCTTCGACGCGCCGGCAACGGCGAAGTTGAGCTTCGCGGTCAGTTCGCCCTTGGCGAGGAGGCGGACGCCGTCCTTGCCGCCGCGGGCCACACCGGCCGCCTTCAGCGCCGCATGGTCGACAGTCGCCTTGGGGTCGAGCTTCTTGGCATCGACCAGCTTCTGCACCTGGCCCAGGTTCACGATCGCGAAATCCTTGCCAAAGATGTTGTTGAAGCCGCGCTTCGGGATGCGCATGTGGAGCGGCATCTGGCCGCCTTCGAAGCCGTTGATCGCGACACCGCTGCGGGCCTTCTGGCCCTTCTGGCCGCGGCCGGCGGTCTTGCCCTTGCCCGAACCGATGCCGCGTCCGACGCGCATACGGCCCTTGCGGGCGCCATTGTTGTCACGAAGATCGTTAAGCTTGATAGTCATTGCACTCGCTTTCGCTTTTGTCGCGCTTTGAACCCGGTGTTTCAGTCGGGTTCGATTTCACTCGACGGTTGGAAGCCGGGATAAGGCCCGGCCTTTTCCATCACGATCGCCTGCGCCACATAGCCGCGGCCATCGACGCAGGTGATCGACGGACTTCCGTGAAGTTGCCACCCCCGGTTGAGCAGCCCTTCGACACGCGCGCAGAAAGCGGCGTCGTCGGGACCGGTCAACAGGCGATAGAGCTTCACCTTAGCCCTCGATTACTTCCACCATGTGCGGAAGCTTGCGGATCATGCCGCGCACTTCCGGGGTGTCGACCAGTTCGACTTCGCGGTTCATCTTGCCCAGGCCGAGGCCGGTCAGGATCTTGCGCTGGTCCTTGGGACGACGGATCGGCGAACCGATCTGGCGGATCTTGATCTTCTTGTCGGCCATTGTCTTACTCCGTCACCGCCGCGGCTTCAGCCTCGGCTGCACGATCGGACACGCCGCCGCGCTTGATCAGGTCCGAAACCTTCTTGCCGCGACGCTGCGCAACCGACTTCGGGCTGGTCTGTTCGCCGAGCGCCTGGAAGGTCGCGCGGATCATGTTGTAGGGGTTCGACGTGCCGACCGACTTGGTCACCACATCGGCAACACCGAGCGATTCGAACACGGCACGCATCGGGCCACCGGCGATGATGCCGGTACCGGCAGGCGCCGAACGCACGGTGACGTTGCCGGCGCCGAAATGGCCGCGACCGTCATGGTGCAGCGTGCGGCCGTCGCGCAGCGGAACGCGAATCATCGCCTTCTTCGCAGCGGCGGTCGCCTTCGAAATGGCTTCGGGCACTTCGCGCGCCTTGCCATGACCGAAACCGGCGCGGCCCTTGCCATCACCGACGACGACGAGCGCGGCGAAACCGAAGCGCTTGCCGCCCTTCACGGTCTTCGAGACGCGGTTGATGTGAACGAGCTTTTCAATCAGCTCTTCGCCACCGTCCTCGTCGCGCGGACGCCGATCGTCGCGGCGACCACGGCCACCGTCGCGACCGCCACGTCCGCCATCACGACCGCCGCGACCACGGCGACCCGTGACTTCGGCGTTGGTGGTTTCAGGCGCCAGGATCGCCTCGGGCTGGTTGCCCTGACCCGTGGTGTTTTCGTCAGCCATAATCAGAACTCCAATCCGCCTTCGCGCGCCGCGTCGGCCAGCGCCTTGATGCGCCCGTGGAACAGGAAGCCGCCGCGGTCGAACACGACCTGCGTCACGCCCGCCTTCTTGGCGGCGTCGGCAAGGCGCTTGCCGACTTCGGCAGCAGCCGAAGCCGTCGCGCCGGTCTTGCCGCGCAGATCCTTGTCGAGCGTCGAAGCCGCAGCCAGCGTCTTGCCGGCGGCGTCATCGATGAGCTGCGCATAGATGTGGCGGCCCGAGCGGTGCACCGAAAGGCGCGGACGCCCGGCAGCACGCAGACGGAGTGCGGTACGAACGCGCTGGCGGCGTTTTTCGAAAGGGGTAAGATGTGCCATGGCTTACTTCTTCTTGCCTTCTTTGCGGAAGATGTACTCGCCGCGATACTTGATACCCTTGCCCTTATAGGGTTCGGGCTTGCGCCAGCGACGAATTTCCGCCGCGACCTGGCCGACCTGCTGCTTGTCGATGCCGCTGATCTCGATCGTCGTGTTATCCGGCGTCTTGATCTCGATGCCTTCCGGCACCGCGAAATCGACATCGTGGCTGTAGCCGAGCTGCAGCTTCAGATTCTTGCCCTGCGCGTTGGCGCGGTAGCCGACACCCGTGATTTCGAGCACCTTGGTGAAACCTTCGGTCACGCCCGTGATCAGGTTCTGCACCAGCGTGCGCTGCATGCCCCAGAAAGCGCGCGCTTCGCGGCTTTCGTTCGCGGGCTGCACCGAGATGGCGCCCTCGCCGACTTCATATTTGATGTTGTCGGACAGCGGCATCGCCAGCGTGCCCTTGGGGCCCTTGACCGACAGCTGGCCGCCGTCGATCGCAGCGGTAACACCGCTGGGGATCTCCACTGCCTTTTTACCGATGCGCGACATTAGAACACCTCCGCCAGCACTTCGCCGCCGACATTATGCTCGCGTGCTTCGGCGTCCGAAAGGACACCGCGCGGGGTCGACACGATGGTGATGCCCAGGCCGTTGCGAACCACCGGCAGTTCTTTCGAACCCGAATAGACGCGGCGGCCCGGCTTCGAGACGCGCGCCACGTGGCGGATCGCCGGCTGGCCTTCGAAATATTTGAGCTCGATGCGGATGCCCTTGTGCTGGCCCTTGGTGCCGAGCACTTCTTCGCTGTAGCCACGGATGTAGCCTTCGCGCTTGAGCACGTCGAGAACGCGGACACGCAGCGTCGAAGCCGGCGTCAGGACGCTGTCCTTCTTCGCCTGCTGGCCGTTGCGGATGCGGGTGAGCATATCACCCAAAGGATCGGTCATTGCCATGTTGCGTGTTCCTTACCAGCTCGACTTCACAACGCCGGGGATCAGGCCCTTGTTGGCCAGATCGCGGAGCTGAATACGGCACAGCCGGAATTTGCGATAATAAGCGCGCGGACGGCCCGTCAGTTCGCACCGGTTACGGATACGGGTCGGGTTACCGTTGCGCGGAATTTCCGCCATCTTGAGGCGCGCGATCAGACGCTCGCCGTCGTCGAGCGTGGTGTCGGCCGCAATAGCCTTCAGTTTCGCATAGCGGCCGGCATATTTCTTCACCAGCTTCTTGCGACGCTCATTCTTGTTCACCGAACTCAGTTTCGCCATGACTTAAGTTCTCTTTCCTTGTTCCTGTCCGGCCCGAGGATCCCCAGCGGGGACTCAGGCGGCTTCCTTGGCCTGGGCTTCGATCGGGAAGGGGAAGCCGAACAGCTTGAGCAGTTCGCGGGCTTCCTCGTCCGTACGTGCCGACGTGGTCACGATCACATCCATGCCGCGCACTTGATCGATGCGGTCATAGTTGATCTCGGGGAAGATGATCTGTTCCTTCAGGCCGAGGGCATAGTTGCCCCGACCGTCGAAGCTCTTCGGCGACACGCCGCGGAAGTCGCGGATGCGCGGCATCGCGATGGTGATGAGGCGGTCGAGGAATTCATACATCCGCTCGCGACGCAGCGTCACCTTGCAGCCGATCGGCATGCCTTCACGCAGCTTGAAGCCGGCAATCGACTTCTTCGCCTTGGTGATAACGGGCTTCTGGCCCGCGATCAGTTCCATTTCCGAAGCGGCCGTTTCGACCTTCTTCTTGTCCTGGACCGCATCGCCCACACCCATGTTGAGCGTGATCTTCTCGATCTTCGGAACTTCCATCGCATTCTTGTAACCGAACTTTTCGGTCATCGCCTTGACGATCTGGTCGTCATAGAGCTTGCGCATGCGCGGGGTGTAGTTGTCAGCCATTGATCGTCTCCCCGGACTTCACGGCCACGCGGACCTTCTTGCCGTCCTTGGTTTCAAAGCGGACGCGCGTCGGCTTGCCAGTCTTGGGATCGGCAACCGCGACCTTGCTGACGTGCAGCGGCGCTTCCTTGCGCTCGAGGCCGCCCTGCGGATCCTGCTGGTTCGGCTTCTTGTGGCGGGTGATGATGTTGACGCCCGCGACGACGACCTTGCCGTCCTTCGGCAGGCTCTGCGTCACTTCGCCGGTCTTGCCCTTGTCCTTGCCGGACAGGACGACGACGGTGTCACCCTTCTTGATCTTGGCCATACCCATGGTCAAAGCACCTCCGGCGCCAGGCTGATGATCTTCATATAGCCCTTACCGCGCAGTTCGCGGACGACGGGGCCGAAGATACGGGTGCCGATCGGCTCTTCATTCTTGTTGACGAGCACGGCGGCGTTGCTGTCGAAACGGATCACCGAACCGTCGGCACGACGAACGTCCTTCGCGGTGCGAACGATGACGGCACGATGCACGTCGCCCTTCTTCACCTTGCCGCGCGGCTGGGCTTCCTTGATCGAGACGACGATAAGGTCGCCCACGCCGGCCGTGCGACGCTTCGAGCCGCCCAGCACCTTGATGCACTGGACGCGCTTCGCGCCGCTGTTGTCGGCGACTTCCAGTTGTGACTGCATCTGGATCATCGATGCATTTCCTTCTTCCTTGGCCTACCGGGCCATCCCGGCGGTTCCGTGAAACTTGCGTGAAGCCCTCAGGCTTCGGCCGCTTTCGGCTTGGTGGAGGTTTCGACCTTTTCGAGAACCTTCCACGTCTTCAGCTTCGAAATCGGCTTCGTTTCCTCGATGCGGACGGTTTCGCCAGCCTTGATGGCGTTGTCCTCATCATGGGCGTGATACTTCTTCGAACGCCGGATGATCTTGCCGTAGAGCGGGTGCTTCACCTTACGCTCCACCTTCACCACGACGGTCTTGTCGCCCTTGTCGGACACTACCGTGCCGGTCAGAATGCGCTTCGGCATGACAGTCTCCTTACTTCGCCGCCGCGCGAACGCGCGCGGTTTGTTCGGTCTTGATACGGGCGATCGTGCGCCGCACTTCCTTGACCCGCGAAGCCTTTTCGAGCTGGCCCGTGGCGGCCTGGAAACGGAGGTTGAATGCCTCGCGCTTCAGTTCGCCAAGCTGTTCGGCGAGCTGGTCGTCGGTCTTCTTGGTCACATCTTCGGTCTTGGCCATGGCCCTCAACCCTCCAGGTGCGAGGTGTCGCCGAGGCGGGCGACGACCTTCGTCTTGATCGGCAGCTTCATCGCCGCACGCTCGAACGCCAGCGCGGCCACGGGGCCAGGAACGCCGTCGAGTTCGAACAGGATGCGGCCGGGCTTGACGCGGGCGGCCCAATATTCGGGCGCGCCCTTGCCCTTACCCATACGGACTTCGGCGGGCTTCGACGACACGGGAAGGTCGGGAAACACGCGGATCCAGAGGCGGCCCTGACGCTTGATCGCACGGCTGATCGCACGGCGGGCCGCTTCGATCTGGCGCGCGGTGATGCGCTCGGGTTCCATCGCCTTCAGGCCGTAGGAGCCGAAGTTCAGGCTGGTGCCACCCTTGGCATTGCCATGGATGCGGCCCTTGAAGGCCTTGCGGAACTTGGTTTTCTTCGGTTGCAACATGTCAGCGTTCCTTAACGGCGTTCATCGCGCGCCGGGCGAACGCCCGACGTCTGCGCGTCGAGCATCAGCCGGTCGGTCGCCATCGGGTCGTGGCCCAGGATCTCGCCCTTGAAGATCCAGACCTTCATGCCGCACACGCCATAGGCGGTGTGGGCTTCGGCCTCGGCATAATCGACGTTCGCACGCAGCGTGTGCAGCGGAACGCGGCCTTCGCGATACCATTCGGTGCGGGCGATTTCCGCGCCGCCGAGACGACCCGCACAGTTGATGCGGATGCCTTCGGCGCCCAGACGCATCGCCGACTGAACCGCGCGCTTCATCGCACGGCGGAAGGCAACGCGGCGTTCGAGCTGGTCGGCAATGCCCTGCGCGACGAGCTTGGCATCGACTTCCGGCTTGCGGATTTCGACGATGTTCAGGCTCACGTCGCTGCCGGTCATTTCACCGAGCGCCTTGCGCAGCTTTTCGATGTCCGCGCCCTTCTTGCCGATGATGACACCCGGACGGGCGGCATAGATCGACACGCGGCACAGCTTCGCCGGACGTTCGATGACGACCTTCGAAATCGCGGCCTGCGGCAGGGTCTTGAACACATATTTGCGGATCTTCAGATCCTCGATAAGCATGCGTCCATAATCCTGGCCTTCCGCGAACCAGCGGCTGTCCCAGGTGCGGTTGACCTGCAGGCGCAGGCCGATCGGATTGCTCTTCTGGCCCATCTTACGCCTCTTCTTCCTGTTCGCGCACGACGATGCGGATGCGGCTGAACGGCTTTTCGATCCGGGTCGATTTGCCGCGGCCGCGCGCATGCCAGCGCTTCATCGTGAACGACTTGCCGACGCTCGCTTCCTTGACGACGAGTGCATCGACATCGAGGTTGTGATTGTTTTCCGCGTTGGCGACGGCGCTGGCGAGAACCTTGCGCACGTCGACAGCCATCGCCTTCTTCGAGAAAGCGAGGACGTTCATCGCGTCTTCGACCTTGCGGCCGCGGATCAGAGCGGCAACGAGGTTCAGCTTCTGCGCCGAACCGCGAATCTGCGTGCCGACCGACAGCGCCTCATTGTCCGCAACGCGGCGAGGGGATTTTTCCTTGCCCATTAGCGTTTGCCCTTCTTGTCGGCCGCGTGACCGGGGAAGAAGCGCGTCGGCGCAAATTCACCCAGCTTCATGCCGACCATGTCTTCATTGACCGACACCGGCACGAACTTGCGGCCGTTGTAGACGTTGAAGGTCAGCCCGACGAACTGCGGCAGGATGGTGGAGCGACGCGACCAGGTCTTGATCGGGGCAGAGCTGCCGCCGTCCTGAGCCGCTTCGGCTTTCTTGAGGAGATGAAGGTCGACGAACGGACCCTTCCAGACCGAGCGTGCCATGGCTTACCTCTTCTTCTTCGCGTGACGCGACCGGATGATCATCTTGTCGGTCGACTTGTTGTGGCGGGTACGGGCGCCCTTGGTCGGCTTGCCCCACGGGGTGACCGGGTGACGGCCGCCCGAGGTCCGGCCTTCACCACCGCCGTGCGGGTGGTCGACCGGGTTCTTGGCGACGCCGCGGGTCAGCGGACGCTTGCCGAGCCAGCGGCTGCGGCCGGCCTTGCCCAGGTTGGTGTTCTGGTTGTCGGGGTTCGACACCGCACCGACCGTGCCCATGCACTCGCCGCGAATGTAGCGCTGTTCGCCCGAACCGAGACGCACGATGACAAGACCGCGGTCACGACCGACGACCTGCGCATAAGTGCCGGCCGAACGGGCGATCTGGCCGCCCTTGCCCGGCTTCATCTCGATATTGTGGACGATCGTGCCGACCGGCATCTGCGACAATTCCATCGCATTGCCGGGCTTCACGTCGGTCTTCTTGTCCGCGACGACCGTATCGCCGACCGCCAGGCGCTGCGGCGCCAGGATATAGGCGAGATCACCGTCCTCATATTTGATGAGCGCGATGAACGCCGTACGGTTCGGGTCATATTCGAGCCGTTCGACGGTCGCCGGAACGCCCCACTTGCGACGCTTGAAGTCGATGAAGCGATATTTTTGCTTGTGACCGCCGGCGATGCCGCGCGAGGTCACGTGGCCCTTGTTGTTGCGGCCGCCGGTCTTGCGCTTGCCTTCGGTCAGCGCCTTGACGGGCTTGCCCTTCCACAGCGACGATTTGTCGACGAGGATCAGGCCACGCTGTCCAGGGCTGGTCGGATTATAGGATTTGAGTGCCATTTTCTCTGCCTTCCCCTATCCGTCAGACGCCGGTGGTGACGTCGATCGACTGGCCTTCGGCCAGGCGAACGATCGCCTTCTTCACGTCGCTGCGGGTGTAGGGCTTGCCCTTCCAGCGCTTGGTCTTGCCCTTGGTGACCAGCGTGTTCACGCTGAGCACCTTGACATCGAACAGCGCCTCGACGGCGGCCTTGATCGCCGGCTTCGTTGCGTCGTTGGCGACGCGGAAGACGACGGCGTCGTTTTCGCTGAGCAGCGTCGACTTTTCGGTGATCACTGGCGACAGGATCACGTCATAGTGACGCGCATCGATGGTCTTTGCCTTAGCCATTGCAGCGGGCCTCCAGCTTTTCGACCGCCGCGCGGGTCAGGACCAGCGTGTCGGCGCGAAGGATGTCATAGACGTTGGCACCGATCGCCGGCAGCGAATCGACGCCGACGATGTTGGCCGAAGCCTGGGCGAAGCTGTCATGGACCGCATCGCCGTCGATGAAGAGCGCACGGCGACCGAGGTCGAGCTTGCCGAGCTTGCCGGCCAGCGCCTTGGTCTTGGCTTCCTTGAGCTCGAGCGTGTCGATGACAACGAGCTTGCCGCCCTTTGCCTTGTCGCTCAGCGCCATCTTGAGACCAAGGGTGCGGATCTTCTTGTTCAGCGAGTGGCCGAAAGTGCGGGCCCGGGGACCGTGCGCCTTACCACCGCCGATGAAGATCGGCGCCTTGCGATCGCCGTGACGGGCGGTACCGCCGCCCTTCTGGCGACCGAACTTCTTGCCGGTGCGGGCAACGTCGCTGCGCTCACGGGCAGCGCGGGCGGGGCCGCGACGCTTTTCGAGCTGCCAGGCGACGACGCGGTGGAGGATGTCCGCCCGCGCGTCGACGCCGAAGACGTCGTCGTTAAGATCGATGTCGGCGCCAGCCTTGCCATCGAGGGTCTGTACCTTGACCTTCATGATCAGGACTCCTGTGCGCCGTCGGCCGCGGTCGTTTCGACCTCTGCTTCCGCAGGGGCTTCAGCCGGGGCATTGTTGCTGTTCGCCGCGCTCTTGACCGCCGCCGGATAGGGGGCTTCGGGGTGGCGCGGCAGTTTCATCGCATCGCGAACCAGCAGCCAGCCGCCCTTCGAGCCAGGGACCGAACCCTTGACGAAGAGAAGACCGCGCTCGGCGTCGGTGCGGACGATTTCGAGATTCTGCTGGGTGCGATTGCGCGCGCCCATGTGGCCAGCCATCTTCTTGTTCTTGAAGACGCGGCCCGGATCCTGACGGTTACCGGTCGAACCATGAGCACGGTGGCTGATGGAAACACCGTGGGTGGCGCGCATACCGCCGAAACCCCAGCGCTTCATCGCACCGGCAAAGCCCTTACCCTGGGTGACACCCTGGATATCGACCATCTGGCCGGCGACGAAATGGTCGGCCGACAGTTCGGCGCCGACGTCAAGCGTCGCGTCGTCAGCGACGCGGAATTCGACGAGCTTCGCCTTGGGCTCAACCTCGGCCTTGCCATAGGCCCCGCGCTGCGGCTTGGCGACATTCTTCGCCTTTGCCGAGCCGGCACCGAGCTGGACGGCCACATAGCCGTCGCGTTCCTTTTCGCGAACCGAGACGACCTGGCAGCCTTCGAGGCTCAGAACGGTGACGGGCACATGGCGGCCATCGTCCTGAAACAGGCGGGTCATCCCCATTTTTTTCGCGATCACGCCAGTGCGCATGATCATTCACTCCTAACAGAGGCCGGGCAGAACCATTTCCGCACGGCATGTGGACCCCACCGAACCTGCGCTCGATGACGGCCCTCCCAGCCCGAAATTTCGATGCATCGCCCCGTCCGGGCTGAGGTGCCGCTTTCCCGTGGGATCAGCGGCAAGACGGGGGACGCAGCCCGGATAAATCCGGCGGTATCCTCCGAAACCTGAATGTGTTCCTGCGAAAGCAGGAACCCAGGGCGGTTTCAGTGCGGCCTATCGGCCGCTTCTACCCTGGCCTCCGGATCAAGTCCGGAGCACGCTGGCTAGTTAGGCCAACTTGATTTCGACGTTCACGCCCGCGGCGAGGTCGAGCTTCATCAGCGCATCGACCGTCTGCGGGGTGGGCTGCACGATGTCGAGCAGCCGCTTGTGGGTACGCACCTCGAACTGCTCGCGCGACTTCTTGTCGACATGCGGACCGCGGTTCACGGTGAATTTTTCAATGCGCGTCGGCAGCGGGATGGGACCGCGAATGAGGGCGCCCGTACGACGTGCCGTATCGGCGATGTCGGTGGTGGCCTGATCGAGCACGCGGTGATCAAAGGCCTTCAGGCGAATGCGAATATTCTGCGTTTCCATGACTATTCCAGTCGAATCCCGTCTGACGATGCGAAAGAGCCGAAATGGCCCGTCCCGACCCCCGCATGGAGGCCGGAAAGGCCATCAAAAATCTCAAAAGCTACGAGCCGCCCGAATCACCCGATTCGAGCGGCTCGAGGCCCTATATTACTTAATGATCGAGGCCACAACCCCTGCGCCGACCGTGCGGCCACCTTCGCGGATCGCGAAGCGCAGGCCCTGGTCCATGGCGATCGGAGCGATGAGCTTGACCGTCAGCTGGACGTTGTCGCCCGGCATGACCATTTCCGTGCCTTCCGGCAGGATGACTTCGCCGGTGACGTCAGTGGTACGGAAGTAGAACTGCGGACGATAGTTCGCGAAGAACGGCGTGTGACGGCCGCCTTCGTCCTTCGACAGGACGTACACTTCCGAGCTGAACTCGGTGTGCGGCGTGATCGAGCCGGGCTTCGCCAGAACCTGGCCACGCTCGACTTCTTCACGGCCGACGCCGCGGATCAGCGCACCGATGTTGTCGCCAGCCTGGCCCTGATCGAGCAGCTTGCGGAACATTTCGACGCCGGTGACGGTCGTCTTCTTGGTGTCCTTGATGCCGACGATTTCGACTTCTTCACCAACCTTGACGATACCGGTTTCGACGCGACCGGTGACAACCGTACCACGACCCGAAATCGAGAACACGTCTTCGATCGGCATCAGGAAGGGCTTGTCGAGCGGGCGTTCCGGCTGCGGGATCCAGCTGTCGACGGCTTCCATCAGCTTCAGGATAGCTTCCTTGCCGATGTTGTCGTCGCGGCTTTCGAGGGCGGCCAGAGCCGAACCCGCGATGATCGGAATATTGTCGCCGTCGAAATCGCGCTTCGAAAGTTCTTCGCGGATTTCGAGCTCGACGAGTTCGAGCAGTTCGGGATCGTCGAGCTGGTCAACCTTGTTCAGGAAGACGACCATGGTCGGAACGCCGACCTGCTTCGCGAGCAGGATGTGCTCCTTGGTCTGCGGCATCGGGCCGTCAGCAGCCGAAACCACCAGGATCGCGCCGTCCATCTGCGCCGCGCCGGTGATCATGTTCTTCACATAGTCGGCGTGACCCGGGCAGTCGACGTGCGCATAGTGGCGTTCCTTGGTTTCATATTCGACGTGCGCGGTCGAAATGGTGATGCCGCGCTCGCGCTCTTCGGGCGCCTTGTCGATGTTTTCGAAGTCGACCTTCTGCGACAGACCTTCTTCGGCGAGCACCTTGGTGATCGCGGCGGTCAGCGAGGTCTTGCCATGGTCGACGTGACCGATGGTGCCGATGTTGCAGTGCGGCTTCGTCCGCTCAAATTTAGCCTTAGCCATGTTTCTTGAACCTTCTTGTTCGCGTGTTGAGTTGATCAGTCCTGGACGAGCCTGCTGAATCAGGCGCCGCCCTTAGTAGGTCTTGCCGCGCGGTGCAAGCCCGCGCTTGTCCGGGTCCGCCGTGCGAGGCAAGCCCCGCACGGCCAAACCGGATCAGGCCATCTTCGCCTTCACCTCGTCCGCGACGTTGTTCGGCACTTCTTCATAGTGCGAGAACTGCATCGTGTACTGGGCCCGGCCCTGGGTGAAAGAACGCAGCTGGTTGACGTAGCCGAACATATTGGCGAGCGGCACGATGGCTTCAACCACCTGGGCGTTGCCGCGGCTGTCCGTACCCTGGATCTGGCCACGACGGCTGTTGAGGTCGCCGATCACGTCGCCCATGAATTCTTCAGGGGTAACAACTTCGACCTTCATCACCGGTTCGAGCAGCTTGATGCCGGCCTTTGCCGCCACTTCGCGCATCGCCGCACGGCCCGCGATTTCGAACGCCAGCGCCGACGAGTCGACATCGTGGTACGCACCGTCGATCAGCTTGATGTCGAAGTCGATGATCGGGAAGCCGATCATGTGACCGTTTTCAGCCGATTCGCGGAAACCCTTTTCGACCGCCGGGATATATTCGCGCGGAATGTTGCCGCCCTTGATCTCGTCGGTGAAGGTGACGCCGCTGCCGCGCTCGCCCGGGGTGACCTGGACCTTGACGCGACCGAACTGACCCGAACCACCCGACTGCTTCTTGTGGGTGTAGTCAACTTCGACCGGCTTCGCGAGGCTTTCGCGATACGCCACCTGCGGCGCACCGACATTTGCTTCGACCTTGAATTCGCGCTTCATGCGATCGACGAGAATGTCGAGGTGAAGCTCGCCCATGCCCTTGATGATCGTCTGGCCCGATTCATGGTCGGTCGAGACGCGGAACGAGGGATCCTCGGCTGCCAGGCGGTTGAGGGCAACGCCCATCTTTTCCTGGTCGGCCTTGGTCTTGGGTTCGACCGACAGCTCGATGACCGGCTCGGGGAATTCCATCCGTTCGAGGATGATCGGCGCATTGCTCGCGCAGATCGTGTCGCCGGTCGTGGTTTCCTTGAGGCCGGCGAGCGCGACGATGTCGCCCGCATAGGCTTCTTCGATGTCCTCACGCGAGTTGGCGTGCATGAGGAGCATACGGCCGATCTTTTCCTTCTTGTCCTTCACCGAGTTCAGATAGGTGCCCTTCGAGAGCGTACCCGAATAGATGCGCGCGAAGGTGAGCGAACCGACGAAGGGGTCGTTCATGATCTTGAACGCGAGCATCGACAGCGGTGCGCTGTCCGACGTCGGACGCGAATCGGCTTCCTCGGTGTCGGGGTTGATGCCCTGGACGTCGGGGATGTCGAGCGGCGAAGGCAGATAATCGACAACCGCGTCGAGCAGCGTCTGGACGCCCTTGTTCTTGAACGCCGAGCCGCACAGGACCGGAACGAACGCCTGGCCGAGCGTGCCCTTGCGGATCAGCGCTTTCAGCGTCGCCACGTCGGGCAGCGTGCCTTCGAGATAGGCTTCCATCGCATCGTCGTCCTGTTCGACGGCGAGTTCGACGAGCTTTTCGCGATATTCGGCAGCCTTGTCGGCGAGGTCGGCCGGGATGTCTTCGTAGAAGAATTCGGCGCCCAGGCTTTCATCCTTCCAGATGATCGCGCGTTCGTTGACGAGGTCGACGAGGCCCTTGAAGTCCGATTCCGCCCCGATGGGGAGGTACAGGACGGCCGGCACCGCACCCAGACGATCGATGATCGTCTGAACGCAGTAATAGAAATTGGCGCCGGTGCGGTCGAGCTTGTTGATGAAGCACATCCGCGGAACCTTGTACTTGTCCGCCTGGCGCCACACGGTTTCCGACTGCGGTTCGACACCCGCAACGCCGTCGAACGCGGCGACGGCGCCGTCGAGGACGCGCAAGCTGCGTTCGACTTCGATGGTGAAGTCAACGTGGCCGGGGGTGTCGATGATGTTCAGGCGGTGTTCCGGACCCTGACCTTCATCGGCCTTCCACAGGCAGGTGGTGGCAGCCGACGTGATCGTGATGCCGCGTTCCTGTTCCTGTTCCATCCAGTCCATCGTGGCAGCGCCGTCGTGGACTTCGCCGATCTTGTAGGACTTGCCGGTGTAATAGAGAATGCGCTCGGTCGTCGTGGTCTTGCCGGCGTCGATGTGCGCCATGATACCGAAATTGCGATAGCGTTCGAGCGGATGGCTGCGTGCCATGATCTTTTCCTCGGTTTTTGGGGGAAGCCTTTGGAGCCGCCCCCGATATAGGAAGTTTTGTTGCGATTGCGAGACGCCGGGGGGCGCCCTCGCAAATTACCAGCGGTAGTGGCTGAAGGCGCGGTTAGCTTCGGCCATGCGGTGCGTGTCTTCGCGCTTCTTGACCGCGTTGCCGCGATTGTTCGACGCATCGAGCAGTTCGCCCGACAGGCGCGCGGCCATCGTGGTTTCGCTGCGGTTGCGCGCCGCGGTGATCAGCCAGCGGATCGCGAGCGCCTGCGCGCGGTCCGGACGGACTTCGACCGGAACCTGATAGGTCGCACCGCCGACGCGGCGGCTGCGGACTTCGATATTCGGACGGATATTGGCGAGCGCCTCATGGAACACGCCGAGCGGCTCCTTCTTGGCGCGGGCTTCGACCGCTTCGAGTGCGCCATAGACGATGCTTTCGGCGACCGACTTCTTACCGTCGAGCATGACACTGTTCATGAACTTCGACAGCACGACATCCCCGAAACGGGGATCGGGCAGGATTTCGCGGCGTTCAGGACGACGACGACGAGCCATAGGTAATTCCTTTTACAACAGCATCCCGGCGCAACGCGCCCGCGGGATGATCAAATAGCCGAAAAAGCCGTCCTTACTTCGGACGCTTCGCACCGTATTTCGAACGGCTCTGCTTGCGGTCTTTCACACCCTGGGTGTCCAGAACGCCGCGCAGGACGTGGTAACGGACACCGGGAAGGTCGCGCACACGGCCGCCGCGGATCAGCACGACGCTGTGTTCCTGGAGGTTGTGGCCTTCGCCGGGGATGTAGGAAATGACTTCGCGCTGGTTGGTCAGGCGGACCTTCGCAACCTTGCGGAGCGCCGAGTTCGGCTTTTTCGGGGTCGTCGTATAGACACGGGTGCAAACGCCGCGCTTCTGCGGGTTTGCTTCCATCGCCGGGACCTTGGACTTCACTTTCTGCGGAGTCCGGCCCTTGCGGACCAGCTGGTTGATCGTGGGCATGAATGCTTCACCTTCAAGTGTCCGCCCATCGGAGCGAACGGTTACTCTACCGCGGTGGATGAAGCTCCGGGGCATCGAAATGCCCCGACCTTATAACAGCAAAAGACCCCGGCGGACACATTACGTCCTCCGGAGGCTCCATCCGCGCCAGCAATGTTCAAGCGCTGTTGTGAACGAGTTTGGCGAGAAGTCCGCCGCTTTCGATCGGGGGCGCCCCTAGCGGTGATTCCCTTTGCGGTCAAGCGTCAAGCGGCTTGCGCCGCGGATTTCCGGCCGGTAGCGCCCCGTAAATGCCTCCGGTCCGCCACGCCAGCTTCGCACCGCACGTCGCGCCCGACACGCGCCTGCTGATTCTCGGCAGCCTGCCCGGCGCGCGTTCCCTCGCCGAGCGGCGCTATTATGCGCATCCAACGAACCAGTTCTGGCGGCTGGTAGGCGCCGCGATCGACCGGCCGCTCGCCGTCCTGACCTATGACGAGCGGCTGGGCGCGCTCGCGGATGCGAAGATCGGGCTATGGGACGTGATCCGTTCGGCCGAGCGGCTTACGAGCAGCGATTCGCTGATCCGCGAGGCCGAGGCGCACGACCTTGGCGCCCTGATCGCGGCACTGCCCGATCTGCGCATGATCGCCTTCAACGGCAACAAGGCCGCAGCGATCGGGCGAAGGCAAGTGCCCGTGCTTGAGGGCGTCGCGCTCGTCGATCTGCCATCAAGCAGCGCGGCGAATACGGTGGGCTATGCGGCGAAGCTGGAGCGGTGGCTGCGGTTGCGCGCGGCGTTGGCATAATAGAGCGCGTCATTGCGAGCGAAGCGGCTCAATCCGGAGCTGATCAATGCAGCACTGGATTGCCGCGTCGCTTCGCTCCTCGCGATGATGCTGCGGGTCAATCAACCACTGCCCCCCGCGCCATCACGAAGTCGACCTTTTTCAGCACCGTCACATCGGCAACCGGGTCACTCGCCACCGCGATGATGTCCGCGCTCTTGCCCGGCGCGATCGTGCCGATTTCGTCCGACAGGCCCAGCAGATCCGCGGCGTTGACCGTCGCAGCCTTCAGCGCTTCAACGGGCGTCATGCCGTGCTGGACCATCAGTTCGAATTCGTCGGCGTTGCGGCCATGCTTGGACACGCCCGCGTCGGTGCCGAAGGCGATACGCACGCCGCGCGGGACGAGTTGCTCGAGGCTTTTGCCGGTGATCGAGATGCGCCAGCGAATCTTGGCGAGCACATCGGGTTCATAGGCATTGGCGTTCGCCGCCAGCCGCTCCTTGTAGCCGTTCACGGTCGACAGGGTCGGAACATAATAAGCCTTCGACTTCGTCCAGGCGGCGATCGTCGCTTCGTCGAGGATCGTGCCGTGCTCGATCGAATCGGCGCCGGCGTCGAGCGCCAGGCGGATGCCGTCGGCACCGTGCGCATGGACCGCGACCTTTTTGCCGAACATATGCGCGGTAGCGACGATCGCCTTGGCTTCGTCGTCGAACATCTGCTTGCCCAGCCCTGCACCGATGCGGCTGTTGACGCCGCCCGTCGAGGCGAATTTGATCACGTCGGCGCCGCGCCCGACCTGAAGCCGGACGGCACGGCGGCAATCGTCGGCACCGTTGCAAGTGTTCCCCGCTCCCTGGAAATAGGGGCGCAGTTCGTCCCGATAGCCGAGCGATCCGTCCATATGTCCGGCGCTACCCGAAATCGCGTTGCCCGCATCGACGATGCGCGGCCCCTGCACCTTCCCCGCCAGGATCGCGTCGCGCAGCGCCAGCGTGGCCCCGTCACCATCGCCCAGATTGCGCACCGTGGTGAAGCCCGCACGCAGGGTCTTCAGGCCGTTTACCTCGGCATTGAAGGCCTGAGCCGCAGGGCTGAGCGTCACTTCCTCGAGCTGGCCCGCCAGACCGCCAGCATCGCTGGTCAGGTGGACGTGGCTGTCGATCAGGCCGGGCAGGACATATTTGTCCTTGAGATCGATCAGCACCGCGCCGGCATCGGCCGGCTGGTAGCCGTCGAGAATCGCAACGACCTTGCCATTTTCGACGATGATCGTCGTCGCGCCGCGCACCGGCTTGCCGGGCTCCGCCATCAATTTGCCGGCGTGGATCACCGTGCGCGTCGGCGCCTGCGCCGCAACCGGCGCCGAAAGCAGCGCGCCTGCCAGCGCGAGCGGAAGAAGCATCGTCGATTTCATAAGTCTGTCCCCTGCTGCCCAGTGGCAGCCTGCTTAGCGGGGTAACATGGGAACTGCAAAGTGTGCCACGGCTACCTTGCCGTCGCGGGCGGCGCGTCCTATGGCGCGCGGCGTCATGACGGTACCGATCGATCATATCGACTGCTGGATCTTCGATCTCGACAACACGCTCTACCATCCGTCGGCGCGGCTGTTCGACCTGATCGACGCGCGCATGGGCGCTTTCATCATGCGTCTGATGGACGTCGATGCCGTCGAAGCTCGGCGTGTACAAAAGCAGTATTTCCACGATCACGGCACGACGATGGCGGGGCTGATGCGCCACCACGGCGTCGATCCCGAAGATTTCCTAGTCGACGTCCACGATATTCCTCTCGACCGGCTGGCGCCCGATGCGCGGCTGCGCGCCGGACTCGAGCGCCTGCCCGGCCGCCGTCTGATCTTCACCAACGCCGATGCCGATTATGCGGCGCGCGTGCTCGACGCGCGGGGCATCGCCGATCTGTTCGACGGCATCTGCGATATTCGCTCGACGCGCTATACGCCGAAGCCCGACGCCGAAGCTTATCGCATGATGATCGGCCATCTCGGAATCGATCCGGCGAAGAGCCTGTTCGTCGAGGATATGGCGCGCAATCTGACCCCCGCCAAGGCGCTGGGAATGACGACCGTATGGCTGGACAATGGCAGCGAAAGCGGCCATCGCGACCACCTGCCGGACCATGTCGATTTTCATGTGAACGACATCGCCGACTGGCTTGATGCGCTTCCGGAACATTTTGGGCCGTAACCTTGGGGAATTTCATGAGCACCGACCTGCAATCGACGATCGAAGCCGCCTGGGATGCACGCGAGACGCTCGGTCTGACGACGACCGGCGCGGTGCGCGACGCGGTCGAGGCGGCACTCGCGGGCCTCGATGACGGCAGCTTCCGCGTTGCCGAGCGCGATGCCGGCGGAACGTGGCAGGTCAATCAGTGGCTCAAGAAGGCGGTGCTGCTCTCCTTCCGCCTCAACGACATGGAGATTATCGAGGGCGGCGCCGGCGGCGCGACTTGGTGGGACAAGGTTCCGTCGAAATTCGCCGGCTGGGGCGAGAACCGCTTCCGCGATGCGGGCTTCCGCGCCGTTCCCGGATCGATCGTCCGCCGCGGCGCCTTCATCAGCAAGGGCGCCGTGCTGATGCCGAGCTTCGTCAACATCGGCGCCTATGTCGGCGAGGGATCGATGGTCGATGCCTGGGCCACCGTCGGCAGCTGCGCGCAGATCGGCGCGAACGTCCACCTGTCGGGCGGCGCGGGGATCGGCGGCGTGCTCGAACCGCTGCAGGCCGGACCCGTGGTGATCGAGGACGGCGCCTTCATCGGCGCGCGCGCCGAAGTGGCCGAGGGCGTGATCGTGCGCGAGGGTGCGGTACTGTCGATGGGCGTCTATCTCGGCGCATCGACCAAGATTATCGACCGCGCGACCGGTGAGGTCTTCATCGGCGAGGTTCCGGCTTATTCGGTCGTTGTCCCGGGTTCGCTTCCGGGCAAGCCGCTTCCCGACGGAACGCCGGGGCCGTCGCTCTACTGCGCCGTCATCGTCAAGCGCGTCGATGCGCAGACGCGCGCGAAGACGGGCATCAACGAACTGCTGCGCGACTGATCGCTTCCCGGATAATCGTCATTGCGAGCAAAGCGAAGCAATGACGGGGTGGCTCACCGCTCGCTGAGATAATAGCGCTCGCGCGCCGTCAGATCGTCGTCCAGATCATAGACGATCGGCTGGCCAGTGGGGATTTCGAGGCCGGTGATGTCAGCGTCGGAAATGCCCGACAAATGCTTCACCAGCGCACGTAGGCTGTTGCCGTGCGCCGAGATCAGCACCGTCTTGCCGTCCCGCAGCTGCGGCGCAATCGCGCTGTCATAATAGGGAAGAACGCGCGCGATGGTGTCTTTCAGGCTTTCGGTCGCCGGGATCGCGATGCCCGCATAGCGCGGATCGCCCGACAGATCGTAAGGCGAGCCGGCCTCAAGCGGCGGCGGCGGGGTGTCGAAGCTGCGGCGCCAGATCTTCACCTGATCCTCGCCATGCCTGGCCGCGGTCTCCGCCTTGTCGAGGCCGGTGAGCCCGCCATAATGGCGTTCGTTGAGGTGCCAATCCTTCGTCACCGGCAGCCAGAGCCGCCCCATCGCCTCGAGCGCGAGGTTGAGCGTCTTGATCGCGCGCGTCTGGACCGAGGTGAAGCAGGTGTCGGGTGCTATACCCTTTTCCTTCATCAGTTCGCCCGCCGCCCACGCCTCTGCCGCGCCTTTTTCGGTGACATCGACGTCCCACCAGCCGGTGAAGCGGTTCTCCAGATTCCACTGCGACTGGCCGTGACGGATGAGGATGAGCTGCGGCATGATCTGTCCTTTCGACAAAGGGCGCGCCCGCGCGGGCGATTCGGGGGCGCCATAGCGCGGCTTTCGGGCAAGGGCCACCGCCCCTCTTGAAAAGGGTCGGCGCCATCCCAGATTCGGAACATCCGGTCGCCAAAACGGGGCCGGATGGAAGCCGCGGCAGGCCATGCCGCGGCCCGATGACTTCGCTTTGCAAGGAAGGAATGACCCATGCGTAACAGCTTTGACTGGACCCCCTATCGCCGCTCGACCGTCGGTTTCGATCGTCTGTTCGACTTTCTGGAAAACAGCGGTTCTGCCGAAAATTATCCGCCCTTCGATATCGAGAAGGTCGCCGACGACCATTTCCGCATCACTGTCGCGGTGGCGGGTTTCAAGAGCGACGAGATCGACATCACCGCGCAGCAGAATATGCTGACCGTCAGCGGCCGCAAGGCGCCCGCGAAGGAAGGCGAAACGCGCCAGCTTCTGTATAGCGGCATTGCGACGCGCGCCTTCGAGCGCCGCTTCCAGCTTGCCGATTTCGTGCGCGTCGATCGCGCTGACCTCGCCGACGGGCTGCTGATCATCGACCTGGTGCGCGAAGTGCCCGAAGCGATGAAGCCGCACAAGATTGCCATCGGCGGCACGCAGCCCACGGCGATCGAAGCCAAGAAAGCCGCGTAAGCCAGCGGCTAACGCCGGCCCGAATGGGCCGTACGAACGGGGTCCGGCTGTCCCTTCCGGGCCCCGTTTCTGCTCGGCGTTGCTAGATTGCGCGCGTCATGAAGCGACTGAATGGATCGGGCCTGTAATCCGCGAATGGCCCACAATCGGTGAAGCCATGTCGCCGGTAGAGCGCGAGCGCCGGTTTGAAGGCAGCGCCTGACCCGGTTTCGAGGCTGAGCCGCTCAAGCCCGGCCGCGCGGGCCACTTCGATAATGTGGCTCAGCATCCGGGCGGCGACACCGCGGCGCAGAAAGGCGTCGGCGGTGCGCATCGACTTGATCTCGCCGTGCCGGCCATCGAGCCGCTTCAGCGCGCCGCAACCCGCCAGATCGGGGCCGCAATGAATCGACCAGAAGGTAACACCGGGGGCCTTCAGTCCCTCGAAATCGAGAAAATGGCAGCTTTCCTCGGGCGAGTTTGCGAGCATGCCGGCAAAATGCCGTTCGAGCAGCGCGCGGATCGGGGCGCCTGACAGATCGTCCTCGACGATATGCCAGCCGTCCCGACCTGCAGCATCGGTCAAAGCATCTGATCCAGCGTCGCGAGGCACGCGTGCGCGAGCAGCTTCGAGCGTTCGGGCGACCAGCCGGCGACGGGATCGGGCAGATCGCGATTGTCCTTGAACGGCATTTCGATCGTCATCGACACCGCACCAAAGCGCTCGGCGAGCTGCGTCGTCGACATCGACAGATTGGCCTTGCCCGGCGCTGAGCTTTCATAGCCGAGCGCGGTCTGGAAATCGGGCGTGTTGGCGGCAAGGGCGGACTGGAAGGCCAGATAGCGCGCCTGTTGCTCGTCCTTCAACGACGGGATGCCCTCGAAACCCGCGAGGAACACCGCCGGAATCGCCTCGTCGCCATGAACGTCCATCGCCCAATCGACGCCGCTTTCGTCCATCGCATTGCGCACCGCGAGCACTTCGGGGCTGCGATCGGCAGTCGGATTGTCCCATTCGCGGTTGAGATTCACCCCGGCATAGTTGGTGCGCAGATGACCGCGGCGCGACCCATCGGGGTTCATGTTCGGTACAAGGTGGAAACGGCATTTCTGCCGTAGCGACCGGGCATGGGGATCGGCCGGATCGGTGAGCTTCTCAAGCGCGCCTTCCATCCACCATTCGGCCATGCTCTCGCCCGGATGCTGGCGCGCATACAGCCACACCTGGACCGGCCCGGTGCCCATTTCGAGGCAGTCGATCGGCTGCCCCTCAAGACTGGTGCCGAGACAGCGATAGGAAACGCCGTCGCATTCAGCGACAGAGGCGACCAGGTCGTGATGCCGTTCCATCGAATAGGGCGCGAAATAGGCGATCCACAGAAGCTGCCCTTCGGCGCTGTGGTTGATGGTGAGCGTCCCGGCTTCGTAGCCGGTGTCGAGCCGGAACCAGTTTTCGCGGTCATAGCTGGCGCAGGCGGCATAGCCGGGCCAGCCATCGGGATAGGCCGAATCGCCGAGCCCGGCGATCGCCAGTTCAAGTTCATCGCCCACCGCGCAGCCCACGCGGAAATGGAACCACTGGAAGAAATCGGATTCGCGATCCTTGCGGATCGAAAGGCGGGCACGCGTGCCATCGATCGAATCCACGACGATATTGCCGCTGTCGAAAGCGGCGTTGATGCTGATTGTCATGGAACGCTGATAGTGCGTCCCGATTCGCCGGGGAAGTCCTTGAATAGGGCTTCGGCCAATTTCGCCGCAGCAATCGACGGTTGTGCCGCAGGCGCCTTCACCGGCACCGCGCTGAGCGCCCGGCCTTCCCACACGGCCTGGCCCGTGGCCGCGTCATCGATACGCACCGACAGCTGCAGATCCTGCATCTGTTTCGGCCCGCCACCAAGATTGATGCCGATACCGAGGCCCACCCCCGAGCCATAGCTGCCGGTCGATCCGCCAACGCCGACCGAAACCGGCGAACGCTTCGCAAGCGGCATGCGATCGCTGCGGTCGAAGGCTATGCGAACCTTGAGCGGCGCGGCCGCTCCTTCGGGCGCAGCGACGAAGCCCAGCAACTGCAGCTGACGCTCCACCGCGATGCGATAACTGTTCCATTCGAGTGACGGCTGCGCCGCGCCGCCCGTCGCCGAGGCATCGCCGTGCGGCAGCACTTCGACGGCATAGCGCGTGCCTGGGGCCAGGCCGGCGGTTGCATTGTTATGGAAGCGGGTAACCTCGACGGGGGGAACCGCCGTGGCACAGCCGCCGAGCGCAAGCGCCACTGCCGCGAGCAGGGCGACGGAAAATTGACGCGTCATGCCCGCATCATGCGCCAGCAAAAATGGCTTGGCAATGAACGAGGTGGGGGGCGTGGCCCCCGCACCCTCGAATTCAGCGATAGAAGATATGATTGTCGATCTGCGCGATGCGCGTCTTGCGCCAGCCGGGCGAGACGTAGCGCGCATGGAAGAACAGCGCGCCTGGCGCCTTGTTCTGCCAGCTGCCGTCGCGCGCGATCTGCGCGATTGCGATCGCATTCGACCATTGGCCGGCATTGCGCACGGCGGGCATCTTGCCGCGGCGCACGAAGCTGAACTGGCTCGGCTGATGGACGACGCCGCACAGGCTCGTCGGGAAGCGGCCCGACTTCGCGCGGTTGATCACGACATGTGCGACCGCGAGCTGCCCCGCGAGCGATTCGCCGCGCGATTCGAAATAGACCGCCTGCGCGAGGCAGCGCAGTTCGGGATCGATCGTCTCGGGCTTCGGGGTCGCCGCGACCAACTGGGCCAATGTATCGGCAACAGCGCTGTCGTCGGTGGCGGTATCGACCGGCGTTTCGGCTTCGGTCGACGGAGCTGCCGCATCGCTGTCGGCCGGAACATCGGCGGCGGGCAGCGTGATCGCGGGAATGTTGGCGTCGGCGGCCAGATCACTGGCGAAGCCGGGTTCGGCCAACGACAGCGCGGCAAAGGCAGTGATGCCCACGGCAGCCACGCTGGCAGCGTTCAGAATACGACTCATCTAATCCGTCAAAAGGGCGGCTGACGAACCTAAATCTAACAGGCTGGGGGATCGTTGATCCTGAACCACCTGCGGTCGTCATCCGACTGCGTGTCCATATCGGTAAATCGGGCCTGTCCGAAAAGACGGATGCAACCCGCGATACGACCTACGCGTTATCAAGTGGCCGGGCACCTATTGTGCGCCGCAACAGAGTCAAGTTAACGCGCCCCACTCCGCGACGAGACGTGGCGCATCTGCGATATCCAGTTCGACGATCCACAAGTCGGGATCGGCTTTTCGCCGCCGGTCCTGATAGTTTGCGCGTTCTTCACCATCGCTCGCGGGATCGGGTCCGACCGCTTCCCATATATAATTGCCAGTCATCGCAAAGCGGCGTTCGAGCAGCGGCCCCGCCACCCCTCGGTCGCTGCACTGGACGAGGATCGAGCCGGAATGATCGTCGCCCGCGGCAAGAACCGCAGCGAATCCGCCCGCGGCCTCGGTTTCGCGGATAAGAAGATCGACGAGGAACCGGCTGGTGAAGCGCGTCATCGGAGCATCCGCCCCGGAAGGTCAGGCCGCGTCGCGCGCTTCGGCATCGACGAGCATGGCATAGAGCGCTTCGTCATTCTTCGCACCGCGCAATCGTTCGGCAATGCTCTCATTGCGCAGCATACGCGATACGCCGGCGAGGGCCTTCAGATGGTCGGCGCCCGCGTCGAGCGGCGACAGCAGTATGAAGAGAAGATCGACCGGCAAACCATCGACCGCCTGAAAATCGATCGGCCGCGCGAGCTGCAGGAACATGCCACGCACGCCGTTGAGATCGGCCATCTTGGCATGCGGCAAGGCAATGCCGCGACCAAAGCCGGTCGAACCGAGCCGCTCGCGCTCGAGCAGCGCCTCGCTCACTTCGCCCGCGTCGAGTCCCAGCGACCGCGCCGCCAGTTCGCCGACATAGGGGAACAGCGCCTTTTTGGAATCGAGCTGCACATTGGCGCGCACGGTGGCGGGATAAAGGAGGGAGGATAGGTTCATTGGTCTGGTCAAATCTGCATGGCCGCAAGGCGACGCCACGCGGGTCATCCTGTTGGCGTTGGTTCGCTTGAGCGTACTAGGCTGGCCCCCGCCGTCCGGCTTTCGGGCTTTGTTGGGCGCGGCCCTTAGGCCGAACGGCAGAGAAAATCCAGCCCTATTGTCTGCTAGCGCGGCTCGACCCAGCCAATGGTGCCGTCGCGGCGGCGATAGACCATGTTGTGCGACCCCGTCTTGCTGTTGACGAAAAGCAGCGCATTGGTGTCACGCAAATCAAGCATCATGACCGCATCGGACACGCTGCTCGTCGGGATATCGACGCGGGTTTCGGCGATGATCGCCGGCGCATCGCCTGCATCTTCATCATCGGTGCCGCCGTCGAAAACGACATAGCTGGCATTGTCCTCGATCGTCTCGATCGTCACCAACTGCGCACCATTGCCATTGTTGCGATCCTTCAGCCGGCGCATATAGCGGCGCAGCTGCTTTTCGATACGGTCGGCCGCGCCCTCGAACGCAACATGCGCGTCCTGCGCCTGGCCATGGCCTTTCAGGACCAGACCCTGCATGACATGCGCGACAATGTCGCACTGGAAACTGTCGTGCGGTCCCTTTCCGAAGGTCGCGTGCGCCCCGATCGCGCGCGAGAAATATTTGTCGGCAATCGCGTTCATCCGGTCCGACACATGCGCCTGCAGCGCTTCGCCGGTTTCGATCTGGTGGCCAGAGACGCGGATTTCCATTTTTCTTCTCCTTCAGTCATGTCCACGGGATCGCGGGGGAGCCGCGATCAGGGACTATCGTGCCACAGAGGTTGATTGAGTGTGGCGACGAATTCTGCATGACGCGCCAGTTCGGCCGGGGTTGCACCGTGCGGGCGCGGTTCGCGAAACGGGCGGGTGGGGGCGACGGATCGGACGGGTGCCGGTGCGGCACCCCGCGCCGCGGCGGCGGGTTCGGCGGCGAGCCCCAGCCCGATCTGCCGCCCGCCGGTCATTTCGATATAAAGGTGCGCCAGCAGTTCGGCGTCGAGCAGCGCGCCGTGCTTGACGCGGTGGCTGCGGTCGATGCCGTAGCGCGTGCAAAGCGCATCGAGGCTGTGCTTGGCGCCCGGATGAAGCTTGCGCGCCATCTGCACGGTGCAGCACATGCGCGCCATATCGAGCGGCGGCCGGCCGACGCGCGCCAGCTCGGCGTTGACGAAGCCGAAGTCGAAAGCGGCGTTGTGCGCCACCATCGGCGCATCGCCAAGAAAGTCGAGCAATTCGTCGACGCGCGCGGCAAAGAGCGGCTTGTCGGACAGAAACTGGATCGAAAGGCCGTGCACCGCCTCGGCCTCGGCGGGCATATCGCGTTCGGGATGAAAATAGGCGTGAAAGGTCCGCCCCGATTCGCGGCGGTCGATCAATTCGATGCACCCGATTTCGACCAGCCTGTGCCCCGTTCTGGGGTCGAGGCCCGTGGTTTCCGTATCGAAGATTATCTCACGCATCTTTCAAACAATCTGGACCCTATTGCGCATGGAAACAAGAGGCGATCCGCCGAATCTGACGATGGGTCTCGCTTTTCGGGCGGCCGGTTTCGATCAGGAAATCGGCGCGCGCGCGCTTGACGCGATCGGGAACCTGCAGGCCCCGGATCGCCTTGAACTTTGCATTGGTCATGCCGGGCCGGCGCAGCACGCGTTTGCGCTGGATCCACATCGGTGCGGTGACGACGGCGACTGCGCCGACGCGGTGCCAGCCCCCTTTTTCGAACAGGAGCGGAATGTCGAGCACGACGACATCGCGCGCGCGGTGACGGGCAAGGAATTTCTTCTGCGCGCGGCCGACTGCGGGATGGACGATCGCTTCGAGTGCGACAAGCTCGTGGCGGTTGCCGAGCACGCGGCGGCCGAGTTCCTGGCGATCGACGCCGCGCGGACCGGTGGTGCCGGGAAAGCGCGCCTCGATCGCGGCGACCAAGGCACCGCCGGGACCTTGCAGGCGGTGAACTTCGGCATCGGCGTCGAACACCGGCACCCCTTCGCGTTCGAACATCGTTGCCGCGGTCGACTTCCCCATGCCGATCGAACCCGTCAGGCCGAGAATGAACGGTCGGCGAAGCCGCGATCCGGGGCGCTTGTAATGCGTCATGCGGTGAGAATCGCGCGCAATTCCTCGTCGCGACCTTCGGGCGGCGGCGCGCCGAAAAACAGCTCGAACGCCAAGGCCGCCTGACCGATCAGCATGTCGAGCCCATCGACGATGTCCAGCCCGCGCGCGTCCGCAGCGCGGAGCAGCCCTGTCATCAGCGGCGCGTAAACAAGATCGTATACGATCGCATCGTCGGGCAACGGTGACAGATCGAGATCGAGCGGCGGCTGCCCCGTCATGCCAAGACTGCTCGAATTCACGAGCAACGCGGCCGGCGGAAGCGGGGCATCGAGCGCGACGACATCGCCCTTGAGGCCAAATGTGGCAAGCAGGCCCATCGCCTTCAGCGGCGAACGGTTGAGGATGGTGACATGCCCCACGTTCGCGCGCGCGAGCGCAAAAAGCACCGCTCGCGCCGCGCCCCCGGCGCCGATTAGCGCGACCGGCGCGCCTTCGAGATCGAGTTCGGCGAGCGGGGAATAAAAGCCCGCGGCGTCGGTGTTGGTCCCGATAAGCGATCCGTCGCGTTGCCGCACGATCGTGTTCATCGCACCGATCGTGCCGCGAATGTCGCCCGGATCATCGACCAGATCCATCACCGCGATCTTGTGCGGGATGGTTACATTGCATCCGCGCCAGGCGGGATCGGTCCGGCGCTGGGCGATATAGGCGGCCAGATCGTCAGGTTTCACATGCGCGGGCCGATAGTCGCCCTTCATTCCCAGCGCATCGAGCCAGAAGCGATGAATCAGCGGCGATTTCGACTGGGCAATCGGATCGCCGATCACCTCGGCATAAGGCGCGGGCTCGGCAGCGGTCATTGCGGCGCCAGTCCGGTGGCGCGCAGCCATGCCATCAACGGCAGCATCGGCATGCCGATGATCGTCCAGGGATCGCCTTCGACCCGATCGAACAATTGCACGCCCGCCCCCTCGATTTCGTAACAGCCGACGGTCCAGCGGATGCTGTCCCAATGCTGCGCCACATAGTCGGCGATGAAGGCGTCCGACAAGGGCCGCATCCACAGCCGCGCCTCGCCGATCGCGCGCCAGACCGGCGCGCCGTCGCGCGCTGCAACGACCGCGCTGAACAATTTGTGCCGCGTCCCCGCCATGCGGCGCAGATGGTCTGCCGCCTCATCGGGGCTCGCGGGCTTGGCGAGCATTGTTCCATCGGCAAGCGCGAGCGTCGAATCGGCACCGATTACGGTAACGCCAGGCAGCCGAGAAGAAATCTTGATCGCCTTGGCCTCCGCCAGCGCATCGGCAATGTTGCGCGCCGTCTGGCCGGCGGCAACGAGACCGGCCGTCAGCGCTTCTTCATCGACATGCGCCGCGGTCGCTTCGAACGCGATGCCGGCAGCGCGCAGCATCGCTGCGCGGCCGCTGCTCTGCGATGCAAGGACGATCTGCATCACGCCGTCCGGCCCCCGCGATCCTCGACCAGCTTGATCACCGCAGCCGCCGTTTCCTCGATCGAACGGCGCGTCACGTCGATCACCGGCCAGTCATTGTCGGCGAACATGCGGCGGGCATAAGCGATTTCGGCTTTCACGCGTTCATCGTCCACATAGGCGGTTTCGGGCGCCTGATTGAGCGAGAGCAGACGGTTGCGGCGCACCTGGACGAGGCGGTCGAGGCTGGTCGTCAGCCCGACGACGAGCGGACGCTTCAGATGATAGAGGGCGTCGGGCGGCGGCGATTCAGGAACGATCGGAATATTGGCCGTCTTGTACCCCCGGTTCGCCAGATAGATGCTCGTCGGCGTTTTGGAGGTTCGCGAGACGCCAGCGAGCAGAATGTCGGCCTGTTCCCAATTTTCCCAGCCGATCCCATCGTCATGCGCGACGGTGAACTGGATCGCCTCGACGCGCGCGAAATAGGCGGCATCGAGCGCATGCTGACGGCCCGGCCGCGCCTTGGCTTCCTGCCCGAGCATGCGCGACAAGGCATCGGTTACGGCGTCGAGCGCGGGAACAAGCGGCAGGCCCTGGGCCTCGGCGCGGCGCTCGAGACTGGCGCGCAACTCACCGTTGACGAGGGTGAAGAGGATCATGCCGGGGCTCGCCTGGACCTCCGCCATGATCCGGTCGAGATGCGATTCCGAGCGCACCATCGGCCAGAAATGGCGTACGACTTCGACGTCGTCGAACTGTGCGATCGCCGCCTTGGCGATATTTTCGAGCGTTTCGCCGGTGGAATCGGATATCAGGTGAAGGTGGAGGCGGTCCATCACCTCTCTTGCCGCCTTGCGATCCGAAAAGGCAAGCCGTGAAGCGAAATTCCGAGGCTGTGGATAAGTTCGCGGACAAGCCCCGGGATGAAATCGGCAGGGCGATTCCATCCCCGGCCGCGTCGATTCCGTCCCACCGCTTATCCACAAGGGACGAGTCTTATCCACAGGCTGTGAATAGCGGGGATAAGAGCCAACGACTCCGTGGCGTTTGGCGGACCAGCCGGAGTCAAGCTGTTGGCAAAAAGGGCGGCTGCGCCTAAAGCGCGCTTATCCGCCCGCCAACAATCCACCACAATCATTTATATATATTATGAAGAGAGAAAGAGGGGCCGCGTGAAGGCGTCATCGAAGAGCTTGCTGGCAACGCTGCGTGGGGTGCGGCAGGAACGGCCCGCCCTGTGGCTGATGCGCCAGGCCGGTCGCTATCTTCCCGAATATCGTGCGTTGCGGGCGACGAAGGGCGGCTTTCTGGAACTATGCTATGATCCAGAAGCTGCGGCCGAAGTAACATTGCAGCCGATCCGCCGCTTCGGATTCGACGGTGCCATTCTCTTTTCGGACATTCTGGTCGTGCCGCATGCGCTGGGGCAGCGGCTGTGGTTCGAGACGGGTGAGGGGCCGCGGCTGGCCCCGGCACTCGTCGATAGCGCTCTGGCGTCGCTTGAGGCGGCGCCTGAGCGGCTCGACGCGGTCTATGCTACCGTAGCGCGCGTGGCAGCTGCCTTGCCGCCCCAGACGACCTTTCTGGGATTTGCCGGCAGTCCCTGGACGGTCGCCACCTATATGGTCGCCGGCCAGGGATCGAAGGACCAGGCCGCCGCCCGGCGCATGGCGCTCTCTGATCCGGTGGCATTCGGCGCGATCATCGATGCGATCGTCGACCTCAGCGTGACCTATTTGTCGGGGCAGATCGAACAGGGGGTCGAGGCGGTCCAGTTGTTCGACAGCTGGGCAGGAAGCCTGTCGCCTGCCGAGTTCGAACGCTGGGTGATCGCCCCCAATGCCGAAATCGTCCGGCAACTGAAGGCGCTCCATCCCCACACGCCGATCATCGGTTTCCCGAAGGGCGCGGGCGGCAAGCTGGCGGCATATGCCCGCGGGGTCGGCGCCGATGCGATCGGTCTTGACGAAACGGTCGATCCCGCTTGGGCCAATGATGATCTTCCCGATCATCTACCGGTGCAGGGCAATCTTGATCCGCTCGCGCTGGTCGCCGGCGGCCCGGCTCTTGACGCTGCGATCGATCGCATCCTTGCAGCTTTCCCCGAACGGCCCCATATCTTCAATCTCGGCCATGGTATCGTGCCCGACACGCCCATAGCCCATGTCGAACATCTGATCAGGCGCGTGCGAGGCGAGTAGCGGGATGGCAGACTGGACTGGATTTCTGGGGGTCACGATGTTGTGGGTGAAAGCGGCGCATGTGATTTTCGTCATCTTCCTGATGGCGGGTCTTTTCATGATGCCGCGCTTTTTCGTCTATCATCACCAATGTGCGGTGGGGTCGGACGAGGACAGGAAATGGATCGAGCGCGAAGATCGCCTGCGCAAGATCATCCTCAATCCCTCGCTCGTCCTCGTCTGGATCCTGGGTCTGATGCTCGCTTTCAATGGTGGCTATTGGTCGCAGGGCTGGTTTCACGCCAAGCTCCTGCTTGTCCTGCTTCTGTCGGGCTATCACGGCTGGACGATCGGCTATTTCAAGAAGCTGAAGCGCGGCGAACGACCTCTGTCCGAAAAGCGCCTGCGGATGCTCAACGAGGTACCGGGCGTAGCCGCGGCGATCATCGTCATTCTGGCGGTCGTCCGGCCCTTTTGACCTCTCGTCTCGGCGACAGCCGATTGACTTGACGAAATCGGCGGCTTAGGGGCCGATCAACCCGGCTTTCCGTCGGCGGCGTCGATCTCGGCGCCGAAGCTATCGTGAACGGTCGTCCCCCGGCCGGATAGGCACCGCCTGGTGCGCCGTATCGAACGAATTTTCCTATATTTCTGTTACCTGGAATCCATCCATGCATCTTAAAGAACTCAAGACAAAATCGCCCGCGCAGCTCGTCGAAATGGCTGAAGAGCTGGGCGTCGAGGGCGCCTCGACGCTGCGCAAGCAGGATCTGATGTTTTCGATCCTCAAGGAGCTCGCCGAAGAGGGCGAGGAAATCATCGGATCGGGAACGATCGAGGTTCTGCCCGACAGCTTCGGTTTTCTGCGAAGTCCCGAAGCCAATTATCTTGCCGGTCCCGACGACATCTATGTGTCGCCCAATCAGGTCCGCAAATATGGTCTGCGCACCGGCGACACCGTCGAGGGCGAAATTCGCGCGCCGAAGGACGGCGAACGCTATTTCGCGCTGACCAAGCTGATCAGCGTCAATTTCGACAATCCTGAGGTCGTGCGCCACCGCGTCAATTTCGACAATCTGACGCCGCTCTATCCGAACCAGAAGCTCAAGCTCGATACGATCGATCCGACCGTCAAGGACAAGTCGGCGCGCGTGATCGATCTCGTCAGCCCGCAGGGCAAGGGCCAGCGCGCGCTGATCGTCGCGCCGCCGCGCACGGGTAAGACGGTGCTGCTGCAAAATATCGCGAAGGCGATCACCGACAATCACCCCGAGGTCTATCTGATCGTCCTGCTGATCGACGAGCGGCCCGAGGAAGTCACCGACATGCAGCGCAGCGTCAATGGCGAGGTCGTCTCCTCGACCTTCGACGAGCCCGCGACGCGCCACGTCCAGGTCGCCGAAATGGTGATCGAAAAGGCGAAGCGGCTAGTCGAGCACAAAAAGGATGTCGTCATCCTGCTCGACTCGATCACCCGCCTCGGCCGCGCATACAACACCGTAGTGCCGAGCTCGGGCAAGGTTCTGACCGGCGGTGTCGATGCGAACGCGCTTCAGCGTCCCAAGCGCTTCTTCGGTGCTGCGCGCAATATCGAGGAAGGCGGATCGCTGTCGATCATCGCGACCGCGCTGATCGATACCGGCAGCCGCATGGACGAAGTCATCTTCGAAGAATTCAAGGGCACGGGTAACAGCGAAATCGTCCTCGACCGCAAGGTCGCCGACAAGCGCATTTTCCCGTCGCTCGACGTCGGCAAGTCGGGCACCCGAAAGGAAGAACTGCTCGTCGAAAAGGACAAGCTCAGCAAAATGTGGGTGCTGCGCCGCATCCTCATGCAGATGGGCACGGTCGATGCGATGGAATTCCTGCTCGACAAGATCAAGGATTCCAAGACCAACGAAGATTTCTTCGACAGCATGAACCAGTAAGCCGCGATGGCCGTGATCGAGCATGCCTTGCTGCCGGTCCGGCCTGGAATGGAAGTGGAATTCGAAGCGGCCATCGCCAAAGCGCGGCCGCTGATCGAAGCCTCGCCCGGCTTCATTTCGCTGACCCTTCGTCGGCCGTTGGGAACCGGACAGCCCTATCTGTTGTTGGCAGAATGGCGAACGGTCGCGGATCATCGCGATGGTTTTCGTCGATCCGACCGCTATGAACGGTGGCGGGCGCTGCTGCATCGCTTTTACGACCCCGTGCCGGGGGTGAGCTATTTCGGAGACGCTGTGTGATTTTGGACATGTTGACGCAGGCGGCGGCCACTGCCGGGCCCGGTGGGTTCGGCGAAATCTGGTCGCACATCGTCGCCGATTTTTCGAACATCACTGAACCCGCCGCGCTCGCTGCCTTCGTGCAGGTGCTGATGATCGACATCGTGCTGGCCGGCGACAATGCCATCGTCGTCGGCGCGCTCGCCGCAGGACTGCCCGCCGATCAGCGCAAGAAGGTGATCCTGATCGGCGTTCTGGCGGCGCTCGTCCTGCGCATTGCCTTTGCCCTTGTCGTCACGCAGTTGATGCAGATCGTCGGTCTGATCTTCGTCGGCGGTCTGCTGCTGATCTGGGTCGCCTGGAAGATGTGGCGCGAACTACGCGAAGGCGCGCATTCGGCCGGATCACCCGAGATTGAGGGCGACGAACATTCGGGGTTGAAGCCTGCCAAAAGCTTTGCCGCCGCCGCCTGGGCGGTCGCGATCGCCGACGTCAGCATGAGTCTCGACAATGTGCTTGCGGTTGCCGGCGCGGCGCGCGAGCATCCGGGCATCCTGATCGTCGGGCTGATCTTCGCGGTCGCACTGATGGGTATCGCGGCGAATATCATCGCCAAATATATCGAGCGCTATCGCTGGATCGCCTATGTCGGCCTTGCCGTCATCCTCTATGTCGCGGTCAAGATGATCCACGAAGGCTGGATCGACCCCGCGGTCGGGCTGGGAACATTGTTCGGCTGAACAAAAGCCGGTCTCGTGAGAGGCCGGCTTTTCTTTTAGCGGCGGAATCCCCATTTGGCGGATATGGCAAAGCTCCATCTCACCCGTGTTGCTGTGGGTTGTCCCGACTATCCGTCGCTGGATGCGCGGATTGCCGCACGCGCAGAGCAGGGCGAAGTGCGGTTCACGACGCGGTTCAAGCCGAAACGTGCCGACGAACTGATCGGCGGCAGATTGCATTTCATCATTCGTCACATGATCGTCGGGCGCGTCGAAATCCTGGCTTTTGACGATCGGGATGATGGGCGGGTCGATATTGTGTGTGCGGCCAGGCTCGAACCCGTTCATCCGCAGCCCAAGCGTGCGCACCAGGGCTGGCGTTATCTGAGCGAGGCCGATGCGCCCAAGACTGCGGATGGCGCGAGCGGAATCGGCGATCTGCCGCCCGAGCTCTATCGCGAATTGGCGGCGATCAGCCTGATCTAGCGCTCACCGGGCGTGCCTTCGATGGCGGCGCGAAAGCTGTCGGCACGCGCCATGGCCCAATAGCGCGCGCTGGCGACCGATCCCGGATCGTCGAGCAGAATGGAGCGCGGGTAGAAGCTGTAGATGCGGTCGATCGAATCCGAGCGTGCCGAATTCAGCCGCTCGTGGAGATGGTGCGGCCTTATCTGCCATGGATCGTCGAGCCCCATTGCGCAGCTGATATCCCATAGCGCCGACACGGTGGACGCCTGGAACCGGCGGACCCGTTCGGCCTTGTCCTCGACGACCAGACCGCGTTGGCGTCCGGCATCCTGCGTTGCCACGCCCGTCGGACATTCGTCGGTGTGGCATTTGAGCGACTGGACGCAGCCGAGACTGAACATGAAAGCGCGCGCCGCGTTGGACCAGTCGGCGCCGAGGGCGCAATTGACCGCGAGCCCGGCGCCCGAATGCACCTTGCCCGAGGCGGCTAGACGGATTTCTTCCTTGAGCCCGCAGCCGACAAGCGCGTTGCGGACGAAGATCAAGCCTTCGCGAAGCGGCATGCCGACGCGGTTCGAAAATTCAACCGGAGCGGCGCCGGTGCCGCCTTCGGCGCCGTCGACGACGATATAGTCGAGGCGGATTCCCGTCTCGAGCATGGCCTTCATGACGGCATAGATTTCGTGCGGCTGGCCGACGCAGAGCTTGATCCCGACCGGCTTTCCGCCGGTGAGATCGCGTAGCTTCGCCGCCCATTCGACCATTTCTATCGGCGTCGAGAAAGCGGAATGCGCGGCCGGCGACACGCAATCCTTGCCTTCGGGAACTCCGCGCGTCGCAGCGATCTCGGCGCTCACCTTCGGGCCTGGCAAGACGCCGCCATGCCCCGGCTTCGCGCCTTGGCTGAGCTTGATTTCGATCATCTTGACCTGATCATGTTGCGCGGCATCGCGAAAGCGATCGGGGTCGAAACGACCTTCATCATCGCGGCAACCAAAATAGCCGCTGCCCAGCTCCCAGACGATGTCGCCGCCGTGGACACGGTGATAGGGGCTGAAGCCGCCTTCGCCGGTATCGTGGTAGAAATCGCCTGCCTTGGCGCCAAGATTGAGCGCCTCGATCGCCTTGGCGCCGAGCGACCCAAAGCTCATGGCCGAAATATTGAGGAGCGCCGCATCATAAGGCCGTGCGCATTGTGCGGTTCCGACGCGGACCCGCCGCGTCCGGTCATGCGCTTCGGCGGGCGCAATGCTGTGGCTCATCCATTCATATTCGTCCGAATAGACGTCGAGTTCGGTTCCGAAGGGATGGCTGTCGAGCTGCCCCTTGGCGCGGGCATAGACCAGATCGCGTTCGTTGCGCGCGAAGGGACGGCCGTCGAGCGGGCTTTCGACGACATAAGCGTAAAGAAAGGGCCGCAATGCCTCGAACAGCCAGCGGATGCGCGCGATCAGCGGATAGTTGCGGCGCAGCGAATGATGCGACTGCATGACGTCGTAAAGCGCCACGAGCAGCAACGGCGTCCAGATCAGCAAGCTCCAGCGCGCGGGCGCCCACCATAGCGCCAGCGCAATCGCAGCGATCAGGCCGGGAATGACGATCCATCGGCGCATGACAGGGAAACGCGGTCAGCCCGCCTGCGCTGCAAGCATCGCCGCCATTTTCTCCCAAACCTTGTTGATCGCCTTGAGCGGGCGAACCATAACCTTGAAATCCTGTATCTTTCCGTCGTCGTTCCAGCGAATTATATCGACGCCGTTGATGTGGATTCCCTCAAGTTCGGTTGAAAATTCGAGGCAAGCCTGGTTGCCGTCGGCGATTTCACGCAGATAGCGAAAATTTTCACCGCCGAGCACATGGCTCGCGGCGTGCAGATAGGCGAACACCTTGTCGCGGCCTTCTTGCGGCGAGTGAACGACGGGAGAATGAAATACCGCGTCGTCGGCCAGCATGGCGCGCAATGCTTCCGGATCGCCGCCCGCCGCCATATAGGCGTGCCAGGCGGCAAGTCCGGGATGGACGCCGGACCCGGCGCTCATGCAAGAGCCTCGGCGAAGAAATCGCGCGTCCGGCTGTCGGCAAGCTGCGCGCCATCGTCGTTGCGGCGATTGCCCATCGTTGCTGCGAAGCCATGGTCGAGGCCGGGATAATCGTGGAGCGTAACTTTGAGATTGGGATCGAGCGCTTCGTGGATCTTTGCCTGCGCGGCATGATCGACGAAATGATCCTCGGTCGGAATGTGGAGCATCAGCGGCTTGGCAATCGCATGCGCCTCGTTCAGCATCGTGTCGATCATGACGCCATAATAGCCGACCGAAGCGTCGATATCGGTTCGCGTCGCCGCCATATAGGCCAGCCGTCCGCCAAGGCAGAAGCCGACGCAGCCGACCTTGGTCGCGCCCTGGCTGTGCAGCCAGCGGATCGCGGCCTCGATATCCTTGACGCCCAGGTCGGCATCATATTGCCCGAAATAGCCAAGCGCTTCCTGAAATTCGGCCTCGATATCGGGGCTGAGTTCGACACCGGGCGCGAACCGCCAGAAAATGTCGGGGGCGATCGCCAGATAACCGAGCGCCGCCCAGTCGTCGGCCTTTTTGCGGATGCCTTCGTTCACGCCGAAGATCTCCGGGATTACGATGATGGCGCGCGTCGTGTCGGCATCGGGCCGCGCGACATAGGCGGGAATCCGGCCTTCTCCGTCGAGTGCGGCGATTTCGCTGTTGGTTGGCGACATGAGGGGCTCTCCTGACTCTTGCTTATTGGCTGTGAAAGCGCGAAGCTAGCCGCCGACAGGGCGACGCTCAAGCGCGGAAAGGGCGGAAAACAATGAAGTTCAACATCGAGGTCGATTGCACGCCCGAAGAGGCGCGGCGCTTGTTCGGACTTCCCGACCTCGAGCCGCTGCACGACATCTACCTCAGCCGCGTCAAGGAACTGATGGCGAAGGGGATCACGCCCGACATGGTCCAGTCGATGGTCAAGAGCTGGGTCCCGATGGGCGAGAGTGGATTGAACCTGGTTCAGTCGCTGCTCGGTCAATTCGGTGGCGGGCTGATGGGGGGGGCGGCGAAGCCCGCGGCCAAGGATGACGAGGACAAGCCGGCGCGGGGAAGCAAGCGCTGATCAACACGCCGGCAAGCGAAACAATTTTTGCCCTGTCGAGCGGGATGCCGCCGGCCGCGATCGCGGTTGTGCGGGTCAGCGGTGTGCACGCCGCCGATGCCGTGCGGGCGTTAGCGGGGCGTCTGCCGCCGCCGCGGCATGCGTCGCTTGCCGATCTCAAGGATGCAACGGGAGCGCCGCTCGATCGGGCGCTCATCCTCTGGTTTCCGGGACCGAATACGGCGACGGGCGAAGATCTGGCCGAGTTTCATCTGCATGGCGGCCGCGCAGTCGTCGCAGCGGTCGAATCGGCGCTGACAGCGCTTCCTGGGCTGCGCCGCGCCGAGGCGGGCGAATTCACCCGGCGCGCTTTTCTGAATGACCGGATCGATCTCGCCGAGGCCGAGGGGCTTGCCGATTTGCTTGCCGCCGAAACCGAAAGCCAGCGGGTGCAGGCGCTCGGGCTAGCCAGCGGCCATGTGTCGCGCGCGGTGGCCGCGTGGCAGGAACGCTTGCTGGCGTTGATGGCGGCGGCCGAGGCTGAGCTGAACTTTGCCGACGAAGATGACGTCGATGTTTACGAAGGCGCTGCCGCACGGTTGGTTGCGGGAATGGCGGCGCTGGCGGCCGAGTTGGGCGAGTGGCTGGCGCAACCGGCGGCCGAAGTGATTGCAGACGGGCTCTCGGTGGTGATCGCCGGGCCGCCGAACGCCGGAAAGTCTACACTTATCAACGCATTGGCGCAGCGTGAGTTGGCAATCGTATCTCCCGTCGCTGGGACGACCCGCGACGTCATCGAAACCCCGCTGGCGCTCGATGGCATTGCGATGCGCTTTTCGGACACCGCGGGATTGCGCGGCGAAGGCGCCGATGTCGTCGAAGCGATCGGTATCAATCGCGCACGCGCTGCGGTGGAGGCCGCAGACATCGTCCTGTGGCTCGGCCCGCCGCGTGACGCCCCCGACCATCCCCGCTGTATCCTGATCGCGGCGCAAGCCGACCGGTGGCGCGGCGACGCCGCTGCCGAAGCCGATGCGGCGCGCTGCGACCTGATCCTGTCGGCGGCGACGGGCGAAGGCATGGAGGCGTTGCATGGCATGATCGTCGACATGGCGCGAACGCTGCTGCCCCGCGAAGGCGAAGCGGCGCTACGCCAGCGTCAACGCGCTGCACTCGCCGACGCGAAACAATGGCTTGGCATCGACGCGGGGTCGCGCGAGGCGGGCGACCTCATCCTTATTGCCGAGCGCCTGCGGCTTGCCGCAGGTGCGCTCGACCGGATCACCGGGCGTGCTGGCGTCGAGGATATGCTCGATGCGTTGTTCGGACGCTTCTGCATCGGCAAATGATGTTCCACGTGGAACAGTTCGTGCAGCCGGCGTGCGTGCGGGCGCCGTAGACCGACCCCGCCGAATCGGCTAAAGGCGCGGCAATCATGGACAGCAGCAAGATTTTCGACGTGATTGTCGTCGGCGGGGGACACGCCGGGACCGAAGCCGCGGGCGCCGCTGCACGGCTCGGCGCGCGCGTTGCGCTCGTCAGTTTCGACCCGGCGCTGATCGGGACAATGTCGTGCAACCCGGCGATCGGCGGTCTCGGCAAGGGCCATCTGATGCGCGAGGTCGACGCGCTCGATGGCTGGATGGCGCGCGCCGCCGATTCCGCCGCGATTCACTATCGGATGCTCAATGCGTCGAAGGGCGCTGCGGTGCAAGGCCCGCGTATCCAGGCCGACCGGAAACTCTATCGCGATGCGATCCAGGCGTTGCTTGCAGCGGAGGAGGCGATTTGCGTCGTGGCCGGCGAAGCCGCGGCGCTGGTGCTTCGCGAAGGCGGTGCCCGCGTCGAAGGCATCGAACTGGGCGATGGGACGCGGCTCGTCGCGCCGGCTGTGGTGCTCGCGACGGGCACCTTCCTCGGCGGACGCCTGTTTCGGGGTGAGGAGCGCATGGTGGGCGGGCGGGTCGGCGAAGCCGGCGCACATCGGCTCGCCGAGCAATTGCGTGCCGCGGCTTTGCCGATGGCGCGGCTCAAGACCGGAACCCCGCCGCGGCTCGACGGGCGCACGATTGATTGGGCGCGGCTCGAGGAGCAACCCTCGGACAGCGCTGAAGGCGCGCGTTGGACCTGTTCCACGTGGAACAGCGAGCGGACAGTGTCGCAGATTTTCTGCGCGATTACGCGCACCAATGCCGAATCGCACCGCATCATCGCCGACAATCTCCACCGCTCGCCGCTGTTCACCGGTGCGATCGGGGCGGCTGGGCCGCGTTACTGTCCGTCGATCGAGGACAAGATCCACCGCTTCGCCGACCGCGAGGGGCATCAGGTGTTTCTCGAACCCGAGGGGCTCGATTCGCCGCTCGTCTATCCGAACGGCATTTCGACCTCGCTACCTGCCGACGTCCAGCTCGCGATGCTGCGCACGATGGAGGGTCTGGAACGCGTCGAGATGACGGTGCCCGGCTATGCGGTCGAATATGACCATATCGATCCGCGGGCGCTCGATCGCGGTCTGCAGGTGCGTGCAATTGCCGGTCTGTGGTGCGCGGGCCAGATAAACGGCACCACCGGATATGAGGAAGCGGCGGCACAGGGTCTGGTTGCGGGTGCGAATGCCGCGCTTGCGGTGCAGGGCCGCGAGCCGCTCATCCTCGATCGGTCCGAATCCTATATCGGAGTGATGGTCGACGATCTGGTTTTGCAGGGTGTCACCGAGCCCTATCGCATGCTCACCGCACGCGCCGAATATCGTCTCCGGCTGCGGGCCGATAACGCCGCGACGCGGTTGACGCCGAAGGGAATCGCGTTGGGGCTGGTGCGACCCGCGACGGCGGTGCAGTTCGAAGCGCGCATGGCGGAACGCGCGAGAGCAACGGAGCTGTTGTCAGCGCCGGTAACGAGCTCCGATTATGCCGCTATCGGCCTGGGACTGCCGGGCGACGGGGCGCCGCGGACGCGAATTGACCTGTTGCGCTATTCGGGTGTCGCGATCAGCGACCTTGCGGTGCTCGCGCCGGAGCTTGCCGACATCGACCCGACCCTACTCGCCGAACTGGCTGAGGACGCCCACTATGCGCCCTATATTGCGCGGCAAGAGGCTGAACTGCGTGCGCTCGCGGCGAATGAAGCCATCCTGCTTGACCCCGCGCTCGACTATGCTGCTATCGGCGGCTTGTCGCGCGAAATGGTCGAGCGGCTTACCAAAGCGCGGCCGGAAACGCTGGGCCAGGCGGGGCGCATCGACGGCGTGACCCCCGCTGCACTGACTGCGATCATGGTGCATAGTCGGCGACGGGCGGCGTGAGGTGGGCGTGGCCGACAATTCTCCCAGGGTTGATCGGTCAGGTGACGGATGCTTCTCGGCGCTTCCCCCAGCTGGCTGGCAATGAAGCAGGTCCGTGTGAAGGGCCTCGCGCCCCCGCCGCGGGACTCGAATACCGCTCGCAAGGCACCAGGGCGGGGTGAGGTCGAGGGCCATTGATCGACAGGACAATTTACGCATGACGATTGAATTGCTGACAAGCGAAGCGGAAGCACGCAGTTGGATCGGGGCGGCCTTCGCGCCAACCGAACAACAATGGGCGCAGCTCGATCGCTTTGCCGCGATGCTGGTGGAGGAGAACGCCCAGCAGAATCTGATTGCTGCATCGACAATCCCGACCTTGTGGGTGCGGCATATCGCCGACAGCGCGCAGTTGCTGGCGCTCGACGATGAGGGCGAAGGGCTCTGGATCGATCTCGGCAGCGGACCAGGGTTGCCCGGGCTGGTCGTCGCAATCCTGTCGTCACGGCCGATGCTGCTTGTCGAATCGCGGCGGCGGCGCTGCGATTTTTTGCGTGCGGTCGCGGGCGAACTTAATCTTGCACATGTCGAGGTTGTCGAAGCGCCGCTAGAACGCATCGCGACGCGCCCTGTGGCTACGATCAGCGCGCGGGCCTTTGCGCCGCTCGACAAGCTAATCAACTTATCCACGCGTTTTTCGACCGAATCGACGCGGTGGCTGCTGCCAAAGGGGCGAAACGCAGTTAAGGAACTGGCATCTCTGCCGGAGCCATGGCAGAGAATGTTCCACGTGGAACAGAGCCGGACGGACGCCGACAGCCAGATATTGGTTGGCATGGGGACGATCGGTGGAAAGCAGCGAGGAAAGCGATGATTCGTATCGCCGTGGCGAACCAGAAGGGCGGGGTCGGCAAGACGACGACCGCGATCAATCTGGCGACCGCGCTTGCGGCGACGGGCTGGCGCACGCTGATCATCGACCTCGACCCGCAGGGCAACGCTTCGACGGGGCTTGGAATTGCGCAGTCGCAGCGCGAATTTTCGAGTTATGAATTGCTGCGCGGCGATGCGCAGCTGGCCGATTGTGCCGTCCCGACGGCAGTGCCGCGGCTTGATATTGTCCCGGCGACGGTCGATCTGTCGGGCGCCGAGATCGAACTGATCGAATTTTCCGATCGGCTCCATCGCCTTGAGCAGGCGTTGACGAGTGCCGAGGCGGGGCAGTGGGATATCTGCCTGATCGATTGTCCGCCGTCGCTCGGCATGCTGACGCTCAACGCGCTGATTGCCGCCGAATCGCTGATCGTGCCGTTGCAGTGCGAATTTTTTGCGCTCGAGGGTTTGAGCCAGCTGCTCACTACGGTCGAGCGCGTGCGCGGTCGCTTCAACCAGAAATTGTCGATTCTGGGCGTCGCGCTGACGATGTTCGATCGCCGCAACCGGCTGACAGACCAGGTTTCGGACGATGTCCGCGAAGTGCTGGGGCCGGTGGTCTTTCAGACCGTCATTCCGCGCAACGTGCGACTGTCGGAAGCGCCGAGCCACGGTCTTCCGGCGCTGATCTATGACCATCGCTGCGCTGGATCGGCCGCGTATATCGCGCTCGCGCGCGAATTGATCGACCGCCTGCCCAATGTTCGCAAGGCTGCATAAATGGCTGATAATAAAGACGAAACTGGACCATCTGCGCCGCGCAAACGCCCGTCGGGGCTCGGCCGCGGGCTGAACGCGCTGTTCGGCGACGTGGCGGCTGAAGCTCCGGTACTCGCGAGTCCCGGTGCCGCCCGCCCGGCGACGACGGCACCTGCTGGCGATTCGGTGCAGCATATCGCGGTGGGCGCGATTCGCCCGCTTCCCGGCCAGCCGCGCCGCCACTTCGATGAAAATGCGATTGCCGAGCTTGCCGATTCTATCGGGACGCGCGGCCTGTTGCAGCCGATCATCGTCCGACGCGCGCCGGGAGGCGAGGGGTACCAGTTGGTCGCCGGCGAACGCCGCTGGCGCGCAGCGCAGCGCGCGGGGCTGCACCAGATTCCGGCGCTGGTGCGCGAACTCGACGACGCTGCGACCTATGAGATTGCGCTGGTCGAGAATATCCAGCGCCAGGATCTGAACGCGATCGAAGAGGCGAGCGCCTATCGCAAGCTGATCGAGGATTTCGGTCACAACCAGGAAGCGCTGGCAAAGCTGGTCGGCAAGTCGCGCAGCCATGTTGCGAATCTTATGCGCCTGCTCGACCTTCCTCTCGAAGTGCAGGATCTGGTCGGTGACGGATCGCTGTCGATGGGTCATGCGCGCGCGCTGATCGGGGCCGACGGCGCCGAGGCGATCGCGCGCAGGGTCGTCCAGGAAGGCTTGTCGGTGCGTATGGTCGAGGCGCTGGTGCGCGAGGCGAAGGGAGGCGGCCGCAAGGCGCCCGCCGAAAGCCCGACCGTGGCTGGCGGCGGGCGCGATCCCGACATCGTCGCGGTCGAACGGCATCTGTCTGAGCTGCTCGGAATTGGCGTTGCGATTCACTATGCGGGCGGCGGCAAGGGCGCGTTGACCCTGAAATTCGCGTCGCTCGACCAGCTCGACATGATCTGCCAGCGGCTGTCGGGCGAATCGATCTGATCGGCGCGCGCCGGGCCATGGCGATTCGCCGCTGATATTTTTCTGTCCGATGCGCTTAATCTGTCCCGCTGCGGGCCGTTAAAGGGGTGACGGCAATCCCCACGATTGGCCGAAAACTGGCTTAATGCCTTGTTTTTGCTCGCTTGCATCCTGCAGGGCGGGCCAATTCTATATGCGCTGTTAACCATGCTTGTTGGGCAAAAGCTGAACCGGTCGCCCGCTAAAGGGGTCGGCGAATGGGGTGGGATTTCCATTCGATTATCGACTGTTCAAGGGACCAACTTATGCGCACCATTGGAATGAAGCGCGCCCTCATCGGCGCCGCAATTGCTGCTCTCGCCATGAACGCCCCGGCGGCGCATGCGGCGACGGCCACGGGTACGGCGAAGGCGAAGATCCTTCGCCAGATCACGCTCTCCAACACCAGCGATCTGCAGTTCGCGACCGTCATCAGCGGCGCGACCGCCTCGACGGTCGCGGTGTCGACCGCGGGCGGCGTGACCTGCGGCACGGGACTGACCTGCACCGGCACCACGACGGCGGCCAATTTCGACATCACCGGCACCAATGGTGCGGTTGTCGTGGTCGGTGGCGACGCGAATGTCACGCTCAACGGATCGCTTGGCGGCACGATGAACTCGACGCTCAGCTATTCGGCGACGAACGTTACGCTCGGTGCGACCGGCGGCAGCTTTCAGGTCGGCGGCACGCTCAGCGTTGGCGCCAACCAGACGGCTGGCGATTACAGCGGCACGTTCAACGTCACTGCCAACTACCAGTAAACCCTGATTATCAGGTGGGGGGATCGGCGCGCCTGTGGGCGTGCCGGCCATCGAAAGGGGTCGCCGGATACCAGCTCCGGCGGCCCTTTTTCGTATGCGCGGCGCAGGGCGATGCGTGCGTGCCCAGCTATGGTTAGCGAAATATCAACCATGATGGCGCAACAGGGAGGCGACCAACCTGGGGGCGGCGACCGCGGTCCCCGAACGATTGTGGGGATCGTATCTATGTTTCGCTTTTTCAAGGGCTTTTGCCTGCTCGCGGCGGCTGCGTGCAGCAGCACTGCGCCGTCCGCGCACGCCGCGGGCGATCTGCTCGTGGCACCGACGCGCGTGATTCTCGACGGTTCGCGCGGCACCGAGGTGGTGCTCAACAATATCGGGGCCGAACCCGCAACCTACCGCGTTAGCCTGGAGATCAAGCGGATGACCGCCGAGGGCGGGCTCGACGAGATTGACGAGGCGAACGCGAACGCTGCCGAACGCGCCGCGCTCGACATGATCGCCTTCAGCCCGCGCCGCGTGACGCTGCCGCCGAACCAGCCGCAGGTGATCCGCATCGGCGTGCGTATCCCCGAAGGCCTCGCGCCGGGTGAATATCGCGCGCATATGCTTTTCCGCGCGGTTCCCGATGCGGCACCGGCCGTCGCCGATCCTGCCAAGCCGACGGGCGACGGTGTGTCGATCGCGCTCACCCCCATCTATGGCATCACTATCCCGATCATCGTGCGCGTCGGCGAACTCGCCGCGACCGCAAAGATCGGGGAGGCATGGGTTGGGGATACGCGCGACGGACCCGCCTTCAATTTCCACCTCACGCGCACCGGCAACCGGTCGGTCTATGGCGATATCGCGGTGACGCGGCCGGGTGTGGCTGAGCCGCTGCTGCTGGCGCGCGGCATCGCCGTTTATCCAGAGGTCGGCGATCGCACCGTTTCGCTGCGCGTGCCGGCCGAGGTCGCGGCGAAGCTGAAGGGGCCGGTGCAGATCCGCTATTCGGAGGATCGCGAAGTCGGCGGTGCGACGATCGATCAGGCCGACCGGGTGGTGAAATAGCCGGACGGCGCGCGGAACCGGACGGAGGCGGCGATGCTCGGCGCCTTCCTGAAACGCCTGCTGCCGGCGCTCGCCGCCGGGATGGCGCTGGTGGGCTTGCTGCCCTCCGGCGCCCACGCCGCTGAAAAAACAGATATATATCAAACTACTAGTGACAGCTGGAAACCGAACGAAGACGATCGATGGCTGTTCGACCTGCGCTCGGGCCAATATCGGCTCGGCGACGGCGTACGGGGTTATCAGACGCCGCAGGGGCTGTGCGTCGATCTTGCCGATGTCGTGCTCGCACTCGATCTCGCGGTGCGCGTCGACCGCAAGTTGCGCCGCGCAACCGGCTGGGTGCTCGACGAGCGCCGCACCTTCCTGATCGACCGCGACGCGGGCGAAGTGCGCGCGGGCAGCGAGCGCTTCCGGATCGGCGCGAATATGATCCGCGACACGGCGGCGGGGTGGTGCGTCGACCTTGCCAGTCTGTCGAAATGGATCGGGGTGCCGATCAGCGCCGACCTGTCGAATGCTGTTCTGCGCATCGATTCGAAGGAAAAGCTGCCGTTCCAGCTCGCCGCCGAGCGCCGCGCGCGCGCTGCGACGATTCGTCCGCAGACGCGCTTCGACCTCGCCAGCCTGCCGCAAGCGCCGCGACCCTACCGAATGTGGAGCACGCCGTCGCTCGACGTTGTCGCTTCGGCAGGCGTGGTGTCCGACAAGCAGGGCGGCTCTTCGACGCAGGCGCGTTACGAAATCTTCGCTGCCGGCGAATTGCTCAAGCAGAGCTTCGATGCGCGCCTCTCGTCCGACGACAAGGGCGTCCCCGACAGCCTGCGCCTGCGGCTCTATCGCACCGATCCCACCGGCCAGCTTCTCGGCCCGCTCCACGCGACGCATTATGCGGTCGGCGATGTCAGCCTGCTGTCGACGGGAATCGTCGCCCAGTCGGTGCCGGGCCGTGGCGCGGTGCTGACCAATCGCCCCGTCGAACGCCCCGACGCGTTCGACAAGACCGATTTCCGCGGCGATCTACCCGCCGGATGGGACGCCGAACTCTATCGCAACGGTCAGTTGCTGGCCTTTACCAGCCCCAATGGCGACGGCCGCTACGAATTTCTGGGCGTCCCACTGCAATATGGATCGAACCGGTTCGAGATCGTCCTTTATGGCCCGCAGGGGCAAGTGCGCCGCGAAATCCGGCAATTGCAGGTCGGGCTCGATTCGATCCCGCCGCAAAAGACCTGGTATTGGGCCGGGATTGCCCAGGACGATACCGACCTGATCGAGTTCGGCGGGCCGCGCGGCGGCGCCTTCCGGCGCGGCTGGCGCGGTTCGGCGGGGATCGAGCGCGGCCTCGATACGCGCACCTCGATCGCCGCCTATTTCCACAGTCTGCTGATCGAGAATGTCCGCCGCAACTATGGCGAGGCGGCGCTGCGCCGTTCGATCGGCCCGACCTTGCTCGAGTTTGGCGTTGCCTATGCCGACGACGGCGGCCACGCGCTGCGGGCAAGCTGGCTCGCCGGCTTTGGCGAAACCTATATCCGTGCCGACGCGATGCGCGGTTGGGGCGGTTTTGTTTCGGACCGTTTCATCAACAATATCAACGGCCTCTATTCGGTGTCGATCGACCAGTCGGTAAAATTGGGACAGGCGGTGCTGCCGTTGCACGTCGATGTGGCGAAGATCGACCGGACCTCGGGCGTTTCGAGCATCGGGGCCTCGGGACGCGCCTCGGCGAGTTTCCGCACCATGACGCTGACCGGGCAGATCGACTGGTCGCGATCGGATGTGCCCTATGGCCCCGACCCGCCTGACAATCTGACCGCCACGCTGCTCGCCAATGCGCGCATCGGGCGCGTCCGTCTGCGCGGTGAGGCGCGCTTTGCGCTGGCGGGATCGAACGCCGATTCGCGCCTGACCGCGATTGCCGAATGGTCGGGCAAGCGCGACGCCGAATGGCGCGCCGAACTGGGCTATGACAAGGGGCTCGACCGCGCGCGCGCCGGGATTGGCTACACGCGGCGTTTCGACAAGTTTCAGCTTTCGGGCTTCGGCGAAGTGGCGAGCGACGGATCGGTCGCGGCGTCGCTGTCGCTTGCCTTCAGCTTCGGGCCGCGCAGCCGGGCCGATGGCGGCGGCGGGGGCTGGCGCGTGTCGAGCGAAAAGCTCGCAAGCCGCGGCCAGGTGCTCGCCGAAGTGTGGATGGACGATAATGGCGACGGTATCCGCCAGCCGGGCGAAGCGGCGGTCGCCGACGTCCCGCTGACCGCGGGTAATGGCTATGTCGATAGCGCAACCGCGAAGGATGGCCGTGCCACGATCGACGGTCTCGAACCCTTTCGTCCGGTGATGATCGGCATCGATGCCGGAAGCCTGCCCGACCCCTATATCCAGCCCGCACTGCCCGGTGTGGTCGTCACGCCGCGGCCCGGCGTCGCGACGCATGTTGCGCTACCGCTGACCGCGGCCGGCGAAATCGAAGGCGTCGCGATGCGCGACGGCGGCAATGCGATCGAGGGATTGCAGCTCGAGCTGGTCGATGCAGAAGGACGGGTGCGCGCAACCACTCTGACCGAGTTCGACGGATATTTCCTTTTTGAAAGCGTGGCTTACGGACGCTACACGGTGCGGATAGCGAAAGCATCGGCGGCCGCTCTGCGGCTCGATGCCGCATTTGCGCTATCCGCGGTCCCGGGCAAGCAGACGCCGCGCGTTCGGCTCGGAACGCTGGCGCTGAAGCCGCTGGCGCGCGCGCTGGCGGGCGGGGACGCCGCCGGCGGGGGACAGGGCGGCGCGCGGGCACCGCCCGACGACGCGAAAGCAAGCGGCGGCTAAAGTCCTGATCCTGCTTTGGGGGTGACGGGGCGTCCTCAGCCGAGGCGATGTTCGCCCTTCACCCAGCGCACGGTGCCCGACGATGCGCGCATCACCACGGTTTCAGTGGTCAAGATGCCGCCGCGGCGATGCTTGACGCCGCGCAGAAGCGAGCCGTCGGTGACGCCGGTTGCGGCGAAGATTACATCGCCCTTGGCCAGATCTTCGAGGTCGTAGACGCGGTCGAGATCTTCGATTCCCCATTTTTTCGCGCGCAGCCGCTCGTCGTCGTTGCGGAAAAGCAGGCGGCCCTTGAACTGGCCACCGACGCAGCGCAGCGCCGCCGCGGCGAGCACACCTTCGGGCGCGCCGCCCGATCCCATATAGATATCGACATTGGTTTCGGGATTGGTCGTAGCGATCACGCCCGCGACGTCGCCGTCTGGGATCAGCGCGACGCCGCAGCCGATCGCGCGCAGTTCGGCGATGATCGCTTCATGGCGGGGGCGGTCGAGGACGCAGACGATGATGTCGGCCGGCGCGCAGCCTTTTTCGCGGGCCACCGCTTCGACATTTTCGCGCACGCTATTGTCGAAATTAACGATCCCGGGCGAATAGCCGGGACCGACCGCAAGCTTGTCCATATAGACGTCGGGGGCGTTGAGCAGGCAGCCTTCTTCGGCGATCGCGAGCACTGCGAGCGCGTTGGGGCCGGCCTTGGCGGTGATCGTGGTGCCTTCGAGCGGGTCGACCGCAATGTCGATCTTCGGGCCCTTGCCAGGCGCATTGCCGACCTTTTCGCCGATAAAGAGCATCGGCGCTTCGTCGCGTTCGCCTTCGCCGATCACGATCGTGCCGTCCATATAGAGCGTGTTGAAAGCGTTGCGCATCGCCTCTACGGCGGCGGCATCGGCCGCCTTTTCGTCGCCGCGGCCGATCAGCTTGGCGGCAGCGATCGCCGCGGCTTCGGTGACGCGCACCATTTCGAGCACCAGGACCCGGTCGAGGTTGCTACCGTCACTTTTTGCCATCGGCTCACATCTCCGTCTTTACTTGCTCCGCCCCATCGGCATGCTGGGCGCCATATGGTCGTGCGCCCCGCTTGTCGAGATCGCTTCGCCCGATTCGGGGGCGTGATTGCGCTGACGTGCGTCATTGGGATGACAGCGCCGCCGCTCGCCGCTCAGGACGCGCCGCCGCCGCCCGCGCAGGACGCCGAGGGTGCGATCGCGCGCAGCCGGGTGCTGCCCGACCCCGTGCGCCGCTGCGGTCCGATCAAGGCTGGCGAGATTCTGGTGTGCGGCTCCGATACCGACCGCAATCGCCTGTCGCCCGAACTGCGCGCCATCGCCGGGGTGGGTCAGGATGCATCGCCGCAAATCCCGCGGGCCGAGGCGAGGGCGATGAGCCTCGACAAGCTGCCCTATAACTGGATGCCGATCGGTGGGCGGTACAAGCCCGGCCCCGAATATAACCCGCTTTACGAGATGGCGAAGCGCGCGACCGATCCCGAAGCGGGAATCCCCGCGCTGCCCGAGGAGCCCTAGGCAAACACCTCGACTGTCGTGCGATCTTCGGAGGCGCGGTATAGACCTGCGGGAACGAGCAGCAGCATCAGGAAATAGGCCGCCCAGAACAGCAGCCATCCGATACGCATCGCCGTTTCGGCGAAACTGCCGGGCGCGCTGTTGAACAGAATGAAAAGATGCGGTGCGAGCAGCGCCAGCGTCAGCAGGCCGGACAGGACGTAGATGGCAAGATAGAGCCCGAGGAGACGCGGCCATGCCGTTCGCGTGCGGCGCCAGGATTCGGCAAAGGCCGATACCGGCTCGAGCCGCCCGCTCGCCGCCATCACCGGTCCGACGAGGCAGAATCGCGCATAAATCCACGAGCCGAGCAGCGCCGAAACGATATAGCGGAGGATCACAAGGGCGATTCCATAGCTCTGAACAGACTGAAATGCCGCGAGCAGCAGGATCGGTAGCGACAGGATGATTCCGACGCCGAAATAGAGGATCATATTGACCACCAGATAGGCCGCGCCGGCGACGAGCCCGTACATGATCTCCGAAATATAGCCCTCGCGGATCTCGGCGAGCAGCGCATTCCAGGCCGCAAGCAGCGCGCCGCTTACGATCAGGCTGACGATGCCAAGAAGATAGAGCGGCCCGGTGATCGATCCGCTGACGCGATAGGTCCAGGGATCGGCAGCGATGGCGACGAGGGTGCGCAGATCGAAGATCGGCTCGCTCGACAGCAGCAGAAAGGGCAGCACGACGCCGAGGCCGACATAGGTCAGCAGCGCTTGCCAATACTGCCGGGCCAGCGCGCGTGCTTCGGCCAATCCCTCCCGGATCGCTATATCCATGTCTGTCCCCCCACCCCCTCAGCGAGAGCTAACAGGGGGATTTGCGAATGCAAGCGGGGTCAGAGCGCCAGGATCGGCATATGCATTGGCGTACCGATGACATGATCCGATGCTGCGAGCGCCGCGAGCGCCGCGGCGACGGCGCGGCCCGGACCTTCGTGCGTGACGAGCGCGATCAGCACGCCGCCCTCGGCATCGTCGCCGCGCTGGATGAAGCTTTCGATCGAAACGCCGGCGTCGCGCATAGCGGTCGCGATCTCGGCAAGGACGCCGATCCGGTCCTCGACGATCAGGCGGACATAATGTTTGCCGACGCGCGCGCCCGCATCGGCGGCGGGGGCGGCATCAAGCGCATCGACCGGCATCGCGAAGGCGGGGCCATATTCGTCGCGCGCGATGTCGATGATGTCGGCGACGATCGCCGATGCCGTCGGCCCCGCGCCCGCGCCCGCGCCTTCGAAAAAGAGTCGGCCGACGAAATTGCCCTCGGCGACGACGGCATTGAGCGCGCCGGGGACATAGGCGAGCGGATGGTCGGCGGGGACGAGGCACGGCTGGACATGTTGATAGAGACCGCCTTCGTCGCGTTCGGCCATACCGATCAGGCGGACGCGGTGGCCGAGCGCGGCGGCCTCGCGAATGTCGGCGGCGATCAGGCCGCGGATGCCCTCGGCGGTCACCGTGTCGATGTCGAGCCGGGTGCCGAAGCAGAGCGCGGCGAGGATCGACAATTTGTGTGCGGCGTCGATCCCGTCGACGTCGAAGGTCGGGTCGGCCTCGGCATAGCCTTCGGCCTGGGCCGCGGCGAGGGCGTCGGCGAAGCTCGCGCCCTCGCGCTCCATCAGCGTCAGGATATAATTGCAGGTGCCGTTTAGGATGCCATAGACGCGGGCGATCTGGTTCGCCGAGGCGCCTTCGCGGATCGCCTTGATGACCGGGATGCCGCCCGCGACGGCGGCTTCATATTTGAGCGGCGTGTCCTGCGCCTCGGCGATCTGCGCGAGATCGAGCCCATGATGCGCGATCATCGCCTTGTTCGCGGTGACGAGCGCCTTGCCCGCGCCCAGCGCCTGGCGGGCGAGCGTCAGCGCAGGGCCGTCGGCGCCGCCGACCATCTCGACCACGACGTCGACATCGTCGGATTCGACCAGCGCCGCCATATCGTCTTCCCAGCGATAGGGCGACAGATCGACGCCGCGATCCTTCTGGCGGTCGCGCGCGGAGACGGCGACGATCTCGACCGCGCGGCCGGCGCGGCGTGCGATCAGGGCGCGATTCGCCTCGAGCAACCGGACGACACCGCCGCCGACGACGCCGATACCGGCGAGCGCGACACGCAGCGGCGGGCGCGGGGTGGCGGGGGCGGGCTGAGGCGACATGCAGGCACTCCTTGGCAGGGCGGGCCGGAGCCCGCATTCGCCTGCGCCCCTATCGGCTTTTCGCCCGGAAACAAGGCCCCGCGTTGCCGCAGGCCCGGCAGTTTGGCTGGGTCAGAGGCCTGGCGGCGGTGTGCGGGTGCGCGTGCATTGACCGAGCGCGCCAAGGACGACGGCATAATCGGCGGCCGCTTTCTTGCGGTCTTCGGGAGCGGTGCCGCCGAGTTTGCTGAGCGGCAGGCTTCGCGGCAAGCCGCAGGCCAGGCGATACCAGCCGAGCGTGTTCTGGCGCGGAATCGGCGCGCTTTCGTCGACGATCTCGCCGAAGGCGGCCGACCAGCGGCGCGACCCGTCGGCGGCGGTCAGGACGGTGATCGACACCGGTTCGCCGGTCTTGGTGTCGAGGAACAGCTGCGTCTCGCCCTCGCCGGGCAGTGTGCCGGGGACGTGGAAACCGTTGGCGATTCCGGTAATCGCGGGCGGGGCGCCGGGCTTGACCAGCTCGGTCAGGATCGCGCGCAGCCGCGATTCGGTCGCAGCGTCCCAAGGCAATTGGGCGTCGGGCGCGATCAGCTGGACGCTACCGGTGCTGCTGCTCCCCGCTGCCGCGCCCGCGACCGGGCGGGCGAAAAGCAGCACGGGCTGCTTCTTTTTGAGCTTCGGCGGCTTGCCTTTTGCGTCGAGCGGAAGGTCGACAAGATAGCTGATCCGCGCCGCCAGCGGCCCCGATCCGCGAATCAGGCTGACCACATCGGCCTCGACATAGAATCGCGCAAAGCCCGCCGCGAGCCCCGGTGCCCGTTCGGCCTTAAGCAGCGCCGTGCTGTAGACACGCGCCTCGATCACCATCGGGGCAACTGTCGCCAGATCGGCGAGATCGGCATAGCTCCAGGGACTTTCGGTACCTGCGGCGGGTGTCGGAGTTTGGGCGTAAGCATTTGAAAAACAATTAGTAAACAAAGCAATGCCGGCCACGGTAGCCAGGGCGAGGGCGCGCATATTCGATCCACCTTCTGTTCTATCCTGCCTCGAAAGGCGGCCAATTGCCCATCATGGACAAGTGCACATTAACCGCTGATAAAGGGTTTGCGAACTTCTCGCCACCGCGATAGGACGAGCGGTGAAGCGTCCGGCACAAACAGAACAAGCCGGTTGCTAAGCCATCGGGTCTGCGGAGCGCATCGGAAAATATCCGGGCAATTGGCAACCGAACCCGATGGTGCGGATTTGGTGTCAGGATGATCTAGCAAGGAGCGTCGTCCCTGAATGGCTTATGGTGATAATGTCGACCCTAAAAACAGGGTAGTGGCAATTGTCTTGGTGGGCTTGCTGACGGCAGTGCTGGGCTACGGCCTGGTGAACGGCCTGAATATCAGCATCGTCAAGAAAATTGCCGAAAAATTGGACGTGGTGGACGTCGAAGAGCCGCCGCCGCCGGAGGAGCCGCCGCCGCCGCCGCCGCCGGATAACAAGCTGCCGCCGCCGCCGCCGGTCGTGACGCCTCCGTCGCCGATCCCGCCGCCGAGCACCGCGAACCAGATCCAGTCGGTTCCGACGCCGCCGCCGGCGCCCCCGCCGCAGGTCTATACGCCGCCCGCGCCGCCGGCTCCGCCGCCGACCCCCGACATGTCGAAGGGAGCGTCGCCGAAGGGGTCTCCGGGCCGCTGGGTGACGAACGACGACTATCCGCCGAGCGCGCAGCGTCAGGAACGCGAAGGGACGACGGGTTTCCGTCTGACCATTGGCACTGACGGCAAGCCCACCGGCTGCTCGGTCACTTCGTCCAGCGGTCACTCCGACCTCGACGATGCAGCGTGCAAGCTGCTGATGCGCCGCGCGAAATTCGCTCCGGCCGTCGATCGGAACGGCAATCCCACGACGGGTAGCTGGTCGAGCCGCTTTACCTGGAAGATCGACCGCTAAGCGCCGTTTTTCCTGAATTTTCCGGCAGCAATGCCGACCCCCGGTTTAGATTTTTTGAGAGGGAATATCGAAATGTTCAATCTGATTGCGAACGCCGCTGCTGCGGCTGGTGCCCATGATGTCGGGATGAGCCTCATGCCCGCGTCGATGTGCGTCAAGAAAGAGGGCGAGAACCCCTATGGTCTCGTCCCGGCGCTGTGCGAAGGCGGTATCGTGTCGCAGATCACCTTCCTCGTCCTGCTGATCATGTTCATCGGCACGCTGTACATCCTGTTCACCAAGCTGTTCGAACAGAATAAGGTGATCAACCAGGGCAAGGCAGTCGACGCGAACTTCTGGCGTGCGCCGACCCTCGCTGAAGGTATGAACAAGCTTGAAAAGAACAGCGCCTATCGTCAGGTCGTCGAAGACGGTCTGCGCGCCAACGAAGAGCATAACAAGCTGACCGACCCGGTCGAAGCGCATGACTGGATGCACGGCACGCTCGAGCGTTCGCAGAACCACATCAACTCGAAGCTCAACGGCGGCCTCGCCTTCCTCGCGACCGTCGGTTCGACCGCGCCGTTCGTCGGTCTGTTCGGTACGGTTATCGGTATTCTTCGCGCCCTCGTGAAGATCGGTGCATCGGGCCAGGCCTCGATCGACACCGTCGCCGGCCCGGTCGGTGAAGCGCTCATCATGACCGCCATCGGTCTGATCGTCGCGGTTCCCGCGGTTCTCGCCTTCAACTGGCTCCAGAGCCGCAACAAGGCGATTGCTCGCCGTCTGTCGACCTTCTCGAACGACGTGCTCGGCTCGATCATGTCGGGTGGCCAGGTGAAGCCGGCGATTGCCGCTGCGCCCGCCAAGGCTGCTCCCGCCGCTGCGCCGAAGAAGGCCTAAGACTCTCGCGCTCCGTCGGCCGCTCAGGCGATCGGCGGGGCCGCTGGACAGCGACAGGCGCGCTTCGGCAGGCTTTTCGCAGGTCCATGACAGTAATTTTGTGACAGGATGCTAATCCTATGGCGATGAGTGCAGGCGCAAAGGGCGAAGATGCCCCGATGTCCGACATCAACACGACGCCGCTCGTGGATATCATGCTTGTGCTTCTCATCATCTTCCTCATCACGGTTCCCGTGGTGTTGGAGACGGTGGAGCTCAAGCTGCCCGACGTCGCTTTTGAGCCGACGACGACGAAGCCCGAGAATGTGAACATCTCGGTTCGAGCGGGCGCAACCCCCGGTAGCTGCGAAGTATATTGGGGCCAGTCTCCGGTCGATTCGCGCGAATTGCTCAAGCGCGGTCAAGACAAGCTTGAAAAGCTTCTCAACGATATCGGCGGGCCCCAGAATATCACCGAAGAGAACTTCCCCGAAGTGCATATCCGCGGCGACATCAATACGCCGTACCAGTGCATCGGCGGTGTGATCTACACGATGCAATATGCCGGTTTCCAGAAGATCGGGTTCATTTCGGAACCTGCCCCTGGTTCGGCTACGCTGGGCCGCCTCTAAGGCGGTCCGCGAAGGAATGAAGGAATAGTCTCATGGCTATGGCTGTTGGGGATCGGGACGATAATGAACCGATGATGGAAATGAACACGACGCCGCTGATCGACGTCATGCTCGTTTTGCTCATCATGTTCATCATCACCATTCCGGTCCAAACCCACGCGGTGAAGATCGACCTGCCGGTTCCGACCGATTCGAAGAACAATGTCGACCCGGAAAAGAACAAGATCATGATCGACCCCGCGGGGACGGTCACGTGGAACGGCGTTCCGGTCGATCTGGCGCAGCTTTCGGATTATCTCGAGCAGACGAAGGCGCTGCCGGTTGAACCCGAACTGCAGATCCAGCCGGACCCCTACGCCCGCTATATCGTGGTCGATCGCGTCATGGCGGTCGTGAAGCGTAGCGGCGTCGGCAAGCTCGGCTTCGTCGGTAACGAACAATATGGGCGCGTTTTCTGATCGCTAGATCAGCGATGCGCCATTGAAGGGCCGCGGAGCGATCCGCGGCCCTTTTGCTTTGCCCGGCGTGAAAGCGCTTGGCGCGGCAGCTTCGACGGGGCATCCTGCGGGCCTGGGAACGAACGCCGCGCTGCGGCGTAGGATTTTCGCAAGCGCCGCACCGCGCCAATGATGGGGAGCCGATCGATGAAGCCTGCCGCCACTTTCCGACCGACGATGACCGCCGCGCTGTGCGTAGCCTCGCTGCTCGCCCTTGGCGGCTGCGCCAGCGGATCAAAGGGGCCGACGACGACGATGCCCCCGTCCGACGCCCATGCGCAGCTTTACGACGCCTCGGGCGCCGACCGTGGGCGCGTCGATATCTACAAGGATGGAACGGGCCTGCGCATCGAACTGGTCGCGCGCGGCTTTGCACCTGGCACATATGGCATGCATCTGCACGCCGTCGGCCAATGCACCCCGCCCGATTTCACCAGCGCCGGCCCGCACTGGAACCCGACCCATGCCCAGCATGGCCGCGACAACCCGATGGGCGCGCATCACGGCGATCTGCCCAACCTCGTCGTCGAATCGGGAACGATCGGCCGCGCGACGCTGCAGGTCGTCGGCTCGCGCCTGACCGGCGAGGGCGGGCTGCTCGATGCCGACGGCGCGGCGTTCGTCATCCACGCCGGTCCCGATGATTACAAGACGGATCCGAGCGGTAACAGCGGCGGCCGCGTTGCCTGCGGCGTGATCACGGCCGGATAAGCAGCGGCATATCGGCGTTGCGCGGGCGCAGTCAGGCGGCCGCGTTCGCCGCGCGCTCGGCAATCGTCGCTTCGGCCTGCGGCACCGTGCGATAAGCATAGATCAGCAGCGCCAGCGCGATCGGCGCGACGCCGATCAGCGACAATATGCCGGTCCGCAGGTCACCCACGGGCTTGCCATCGACTATCGTGCCGGCGAGGTCCGAAATCTGCCCGACCATGTAGGGACCAAACGACAGGCCGACGAGTGTCGTGCCGAGGAAGAAGGCGGCGGTCGCCGTCCCGCGCATGCGCGGCAATACCAGATCCTGCGTGGTTGCGGCGGCCGCGCCCAGCGCTGCGGCACCGAACATGCCGGCAAGGAAGTTCATCGCATAGAAGATGAAGCTGCTTTCGGTCGTGTAACCGATCCAGATCGGGATGATCGGCGCGACAACGCCGAATATGATCGTCAGAATGCGGCCCGCCGGATTGCGCGCGCGCAGCGCGTCGGCGATGCGGCCCCCCAGAATTACCCCGACGAACCCTGCAAGCGCACCATTGGCGCCGAGAATGAATGCCAGTTCCTGCTTGGGCAGCTTCAGCACAAGCTCGGCATAGGGCGGTGACCAGAAGGCGAGAGCATAGGCGGCAAGGCTCACCAGCCCGTAACCCAGCGTCGTGCAGATGAAGGCTGGCGTGCCCCAGATCAGACGGAAGGTCGCAGGATCGCGCGCGCGCAGCGTCGAGGCCCATGAAAAGACGGCGTAATAGCCAAGCCCGACCGCCGACCATTGCGGGAAATTGCCCGTCAGGCGAATCATCCACCACGCAAAGGCGGCGATCACGGCGGCGAAGCCGATGTTTACCGCCAGTGCGGTCGGGCCGCGCTGTGCGGCGCCGAAAAGGGTGAAGGGCGGAACGATCGTTGACAGGTCGCGAAAGAATTCGCGGAAAGGATGGGGCGAACTGTGGCTCGCGACTCCGTCCATCGCGCCGCGCGCGGGTTCGCGCAGCGTTGCGACCCACAGAGCGACGAGCAGGCCGGGAATGCCGACGGCCAGAAATGCGCCGTGCCAGCCGACCAGCCCCATCGGCCCGCCGTTCGGCCAGGTGCGGTTCCACGCCTCGACGATCGAGGCGCCGATGAACAGCGAAACGCCGCCGCCAAGGTAAAGCCCCGACGAATAGATGGCGAGCGCGGTCGCCTTCTGCCGCTTGGGGAAATAGTCGGATATCAGCGAATAGGCGGTCGGGCTGGCGGTCGCTTCGCCGACGCCGACGCCCATGCGGGCAAAGGTCAGCGTTACCTGATTGCGTGCGAACCCCGACAGGGCGGTCATCGTCGACCAAAGTGCGAGGCCGATCGACAGCAGCTTCACGCGGTTCCAATTGTCGGCGAGGCGTCCGAGCGGGATGCCGAACAGCGCATAGAAGACCGCGAAGGCGGCACCGCCGAGGAAGCCCATGTCGGCGTCGGTCAGGCCGAGGTCGGCCTTGATGTCGACCGCAAGGATGCTGACGATCTGGCGGTCGATGAAGTTGAGGATATAAACGACGACGAGGACGCCGAGGACATACCAGCTGTATCCCGTCGCGCGCGGTTCGGTCTCCGCACTTTCGAAGCCTGTCCCCGGATCGTTGCTCGTCTCAGCCATCTGGCACCGCGCTCCCTCAGTCATTATCGTTAGCCGCCATGGCTAGCAGAGCCGCCGGGCAGCGCAAGTTGAAAACCGGTTCAACTTTGTGAAGAAGGACATGACATGACCGACGACCGGGACGATGCGCCAGCCATCCTTTTTCTCTGCCTTGGCAATATCTGTCGCTCGCCGCTGGCGGAGGGCGCGGCGCGCGCCGCCTTTGCCGACGCCGGAATCGCGATGCGGCTCGATTCTGCGGGGACTGGCGACTGGCATCTCGGTCACCCGCCCGACGCCCGCGCGCAGGCGGAGGCACGGCGGCATGACGTCGATATCGGCGATCTGCGCGCGCGCCAGCTCGTGCGCGGCGACTTTCACCGCTTCGATCTGATCCTGGCTGCCGACGCCGACAATCTGCGGACCGCGCGTGCGCTCGCCCCGGCGGACGCGACGGCGCGGCTGATGCTGATGCTCGATCTCGTACCCGGACGGGCGGGCGAGAGCGTGACCGATCCCTATTATGGCGCCGACGATGGCTTTGCCGAAACCTGGGCCGATGTCAGCGCGGTTGCCGCCGCGCTGGTTGCCGCGACCGGGTCGTCGAGCGGATAGCGCGCGATCGGATGATAGCGCGACCCGCCATGGCCAAGCTCGCTCTCATAAAGGGTGACATGACCGAAGACGAAGTCGGGCGTCGCCAGATCGCCGTTCAGGGCAAGAAAGGGTGCGACGGGCCCCGATCCGCGATTGAGCCGCGCCAGCGTGACATGCGGCAGAAAGGCGCGCGTCTCCTTCTCGATCCCGATGCGCGTCAGCAATTGGTCAACCTTGCGGTGCAGCGCCGCGACCGGTTCGGCGGGCTCAACCCCTGCCCACACCATGTGCGGCCGCCCATGACGCTCGAACAGGCTGACCCCCGCGATGCGTGCGGCGATGGCGGGGGCGTGCAACGCGCCGAGCGCCGCGGCGACATCCTCGGCCCGGTGGTGATCGACTTCACCGATGAAGCGCAAGGTCAGGTGAAGCTGATCGTCATCCTGCCAGCGTGCGCCCGAAATGCCATGCATTGCTGCGATCAGCCGGGCGCGAATCGGCCGCGGCGGGCGCAGGGCGACGAACAGGCGGTGCGTGGACATGGTGCGCCCCGTCATAGGGCTTTTGCACCGCGCGCGACAGCGCCGAAGGCGCCCGGACCGGTTTCGCTTGAAACGGAGGGCGAAAATACTGATATTGGGAGTACGGCCGGTATGGGCTGGCCGGTGATGGAGATTTGAAAATGGCTAATTGGAACGACCCCAATATGGCGGCGTCCGGCTTTCCTGGCAGCGCGAGCGCGATGGATCAGGCCGTCGATGCCGGCCTGCGGTCGTACATGCTGTCGGTCTATAACTATATGGGCTCGGGCGTGCTGCTTACCGGCATCGTCGCGATGCTCGCCTATTCGACGGGTTTCACCCTGTCGCTGATCGGCAGCCCGCTGATGTGGGTTGTCATGCTCGCACCGCTCGCTTTCGTGATGGTGCTCAGCTTCGGGATCAACAAGCTGTCGACCGGCGCGGCGCAGGCGCTGTTCTGGGGCTATGCGGCGATCATGGGTCTGTCGATGTCGACGATCTTCCTCGCCTTCACCCAGACCTCGATCGCGACGACCTTCTTCGCGACCGCAGCGGCTTTTCTCGGTCTCAGCCTCTATGGCTACACGACCAAGAAGGATCTGTCGGGTTTCGGCACTTTCCTGATCATGGGCGTCGTCGGCATCCTCGTTGCGATGTTGATCAACCTCTTCGTGCAGTCGACCGCGCTCAACCTCGCGATCAGCGTGATTGGCGTGCTGCTGTTCGCCGGCCTCACCGCCTATGACACGCAGAAGATCAAGAGCATGTATTTCTATGTCCGCGGTACCGACTTCGTCGGCAAGTCGGTGGTGATGGGCGCGCTGACGCTCTATCTCGACTTCGTGAACATGTTCACCTTCCTGCTCAACCTGATGGGCAGCCGCGACTAAGCGGCGGCGCATCGGAACGGCAAAGGCCCGGCGGAGCGATCCGCCGGGCCTTTTCGTTTGGAGCGTGCACCAATCGGCGCGTGGTCAGGCGGGAATGAAGCGGAGCGCGGCGCCGTTCATGCAATAGCGCTTGCCGGTCGGCTTCGGCCCGTCGTCGAAGACATGACCCAGGTGGCCGCCGCAGCGCCGGCAATGCGCCTCGGTCCGCGGATAGCCGAGCTCATGATCGACCGACGTTGCGATCGCGCCCGGCAGCGGCGCCCAGAAACTCGGCCAGCCGGTGCCGCTGTCATATTTGGTCTTGCTCGAATACAGCGGCAGCGCGCAGCCCGCGCAGGCAAAGGTGCCGGCGCGATGCTCCTTGTTGAGCGGGCTGGTGTAGGGGCGCTCGGTCGCGGCCTCCCGCAGCACCGCATATTGCGTCGCGGAGAGGCGCTTTTTCCACTCGGCATCGGTGAGGCGCCAGCCCGGCTGTGCCAGCGGGCGCTTGCCGGGCTTGGCGAAGAGCATCGGCGCGGCAATCATCGCGCCGCCCAAGGCGAGACCGGAAAGCAGATAACGACGTTCGATCATGGCAGGCTCCTCTGCCTTTTAGATACGATGCCGGTCTGCTCCCGGTTTCAACGCCGCGTCAATATTTCTCGAGCACCACGGGCAGGTGGCGATAGCCGTGGACGAAGCAGGCGTTCACCCGGTCGGGTTCCCCGACCACATTCACGCGCAGCCGCCGCCGCTGCATTTCGGAGATCAGCGCGGTAAGCTGAAGCTCAGCGACGCGTGCGCCGACGCAGCGGTGGATGCCGTAACCGAAGGCGAGGTGGCGCCGCGCATTTTCGCGGTCGACGATGATCCGGTCGCCGTCGGGGAAGATGCTCTCATCACGGTTCGCAGACGCGTACCACAGCGCGATCTTGTCGCGCTTCTTGATCTGGTGCCCGAACAATTCGGTGTCTTCGGTCGCGGTGCGGCGCATGTGGGCCAGCGGGGTCTGCCAGCGGATGATCTCGTGCATCGCGTTGACCGCGAGTTCGGGATCGTGATTTGCCTCCAGCTTCGCGCGCTCCTCGGGGAAAAGATGGAGGCCGTAGGCGTAGGCCGACATCGAATTGCGCGTCGTGTCATTGCCTCCGACGATCAGCAGGATGAGGTTGCCCATGAATTCTTCATGGCTCATGTGGCTCATCGCATCCGACTGGAGCATGATCGAAATCAGGTCGTGCGTACCGGGATTCTGCGCCTTGCGGTCCCACAATTCCTTGAACGCGGCGCCCATTTCGAATGCGATCGCGAGACGGGCCTGGCGTTCTTCGAGGGTATTGAAACTTTCGATGTCGCCGAGCGCGTCGGACCAGGCAGTCAGCTTGTGGCGTTCTTCAAAGGGAAAGTCGAACAGGATGGCGAGCATCTGCGTCGTCAGTTCGATCGACAGTTTTTCGACCCAGTCGAATGTTTCGCCGATCGGCAGCGAATCGAGCACTTCGCTTGTCCGGCGCAGCGTGTCGGCGCGCATCCGTTCGATTTCGGAGGGGCCGAAGGCCGGGGCGACGGTGCGGCGCTGCGCCGTGTGCTGCGGCGGGTCCATCGCGATGAACATCGGCATCGGGATTTCGCCCTCCTGCAGATGTTCGATGCCGTCGCCTGCGACGGTGATGCCGCCATATTCCCACGAGGAGGAGAATATCTTGGGCAGCGCCTCGATATGCTGGATCGGCTTGTAGGTCGTCACCGACCAATAGGGACCGAATTTCGAATCGTCGCAATAATAGATCGGCGATTCGGCGCGCAGCTGCGCCATCGGCTGCTGCCAGCGATCCTCGCGCCACATGTCGGCGCGGCTGACGTCGAGCGGATTGACGGTTTCGGGTTCGACGCGAATCTGGGTGGCCATTGGGGGCAGCTCCTCTCAAGGCCGTCGGGCGCGGCCGATTGGGTTGCAGAATGCCACTATTTACAGTTTTGTCAATGAGGCTTTGGGGCGATCACCCTAGAAATGGCAACGGTCGCCCGAGGTCACGCGCGTTGCCGCCGTTTCCAGAATTTCCAGCCCGCCTTGCCGCTCAGCACCCCGGCGCGGAACATCCGGACCGAGAGGAAGATGACGAGCGCGACCCAGAGCAGCTGCCAGCCGAGCGCAAGCAGATGGACCGCCTTCGCATCGTCGGTCGCGGCGCGCGCCGCCATCGCGAAGGGCGACGAAAAGGGAAAGATTTCGGCGAAGCGCGCGAGCGGGCTGCCCGGCGCGCTCGCGGCGGCCGAAGAGAGGCTGAACATGCCGACCTGAAAGATGGTGATCGGCAGGCTGAGCATCTGGATTTCGCGCACCGTTCCTGCCTGCGCGCCGACACCGAGGAACACCGCGCCGAGCAGCAGGAAAGCCATGATGAAATAGACGAAGCAGATGCCGACGAAAAAGCCCCAGCCGGTAGCCGGCACCGCGAGCATCGCCGCGACCGGCTTGCCCGCGCCTGCCGCCGAGAGCGTGGCCGGGTCGATCTGGGTTGCCGCGATCAACCCGCCTCCTGCCGCAATCGCAAGCCAGAAGGCGATAAACAGCACCGCGACGCCGAGCATGCCGAGCAACTTGCCGAGAAAGACGCTTTCGAGCGGCACCGCGGCGGCGAGGATTTCGATGACCTTGTTGCCCTTTTCCTCTGCCAGCGAACTGACGGTCTGCCCCGCGAGCAGCAGCGTCATCAGGAAGATCGCAAAGACCGCGCCGAAGCCCATCGACTGCTGCACGGCGATGCTCGTCCCGCCGCTGCGGATCGATTCGAAATGCGGTGCGACCGGCGGCACCGCGCCGGCGGCGCGGTCGCGCAACACCTCTTCCGCGAGCAGCGCGAGATAGCGGCCCGAGCGGCTACCCTCCTCGCGTTCGACGATGCGCGGCGCGGCGAGCGGGCCGACCATCACCGCATAGGTGTCGGCGCCCTTTTCCTGCGCGATGACCAGCGGATCATCGCCCTTCGGCGAGGCGATCCGCACGTCGAGCGTCGCGGGACCGCGGCCGCCCAGCGCGTCGCGCAAGCGTGTGTCGGCGCTGCGCAGCGCCGCGACATCGCCGGCGTCGGCGACGACGACGATCCGCCCTGCGCCGCGCGCGCTGTCGGCGAGCTGCGATGCACCGAGGCCGCCGACCAGGCTCATGCCGAGCATGAACAGCGGTGCGAGCAGGAAGAGGAGAAAGGTCGGCGTCGCCACGATCGCAAGAAAGTCGCGGCGCGCGACGACAGCCATATTTTTCAGAAAGGGAGTCATGCGCTTGCCTCCGCAGCGGCTTCTTCGGCGGCGTCGGCGGCGAAGCCCGCGTCGACCTGGCGCACGATATGGACGAAGGCATCGTGCAAGCCGGGGCGGGCGATCGACAGGCCGGCGACGCCATGCCCGCTGGCGGTGATCCGCGCGAGCAGCGGTTCAACCCCCGCGTCGTCGATCGCAAAATGCCAGGCGTCGCCGCGCCGCTGCGCATCGGCGGGCAGCAGCGCCGCGATCACGCCATCGTCGGCGCCGGTGCGCGGTGCGTAGCGCACCTGCATCGGCAGCAGCGCGCGCGCCTCGTCGACCGTGCCCTCGAAGCGGCGCTGCGACCGCGCGATGATCGCGAGCCGGTCGCATAGTCGCTCGGCATGCGCCATCACATGGGTGGAGAAAAGGATCGTCGCGCCGCGATCGCGTTCGCGCCGCACGAGCGTTTCAAGCCGCTCCTGATTGACCGGGTCGAGTCCCGAAAAGGGTTCGTCGAGCACGATCAGGTCGGGAGCATGGACGATCGAGCCGATGAGCTGAACCATCTGGGCCATGCCCTTCGACATCTTGCGGATCTTTTCGTCGATGACGCGTTCGAGCCCGAGTTCGGCCATGAAGGTCGCGGCGCGGCGGCGACCTTCGCCCCAGTCGAGCCCGCGCAGCGCCCCCATGAAGGCGATCGCCTCGCGCGCCTTCATACCGGGATAGAGGCCGCGTTCTTCGGGCAGATAGCCGATGCGGTGGCGCACCGATTGCGGCTTGTGGCTGCCAAAGAGGCGGCTCGTCCCCTCGTCGGGATCGATGATGCCCAGCGTCATGCGCAGGCTGGTGGTCTTGCCGGCGCCATTGGGACCGAGAACGCCATAGATGCTGCCGACCGGTACCTCGAGGTCGACATGGTCGACTGCCTTGAATTCGTCGAAATATTTGGTGAGGCCGCGCGCCTCCACGCAATAATCGGTCAAACGCTGGTCCCCGCTCGCTGAATCGGCCTGCATATCATCACTGTATCATCGCTCTATGGCACGGCCCGCCGCCTGTCGTATAGGGGCGCAATGCTTTCCAATGCCTTGCCCCCGATCGAAGAGCGGCTCGCGGCCACCGCGCGCGCGCATGGCTTCGCGGCGTTCGGCATCGCGCGCGCCGACGCGGCGCCGCAAACCGCGGCGCGGCTGGCGCAATGGCTCGCCGACGGATGCCACGGCGACATGATCTGGATGGAAAGCCGCGCCGAACAGCGCGGATCGCCGCAAGGGCTGTGGCCCGAGGTGCGGTCGGTGATCGCGCTCGGCATGAGCTATGCCCCCGGCACCGATCCGCTGGCGCTCGCTGGGGCATCCGACCGCGGCCGCATCTCGGTCTATGCGCAGGGAGCCGACTATCATGACGTCGTCAAAAAGGCGCTGAAGCATGTCGCGCGCTGGCTCGTCGCCGAGGCGCCGGGCGCCGAGGTGAAGGTCTTTGTCGACACCGCGCCGGTGATGGAAAAGCCGCTCGCCGCCGCTGCCGGGCTCGGCTGGCAGGGCAAGCACAGCAATATGGTCAGCCGCGAGCATGGCAGCTGGCTGTTTCTGGGCGCGATCTACACCACGCTCGATCTCGTGCCTTCGGTTCCCGGACGCGACCGGTGCGGCAGTTGCACCGCCTGTCAGCAGGCATGCCCGACCGCGGCCTTTCCCGCGCCCTATCGCGTCGATGCCCGCCGCTGCATCTCCTATCTGACGATCGAGCATGATGGACCGATCCCGACCGAATTCCGGCGCGCAATCGGCAACCGCGTTTATGGCTGCGACGATTGTCTGGCGGTGTGTCCGTGGAACAAGTTTGCCGACACCGCGGCGCGGCACCAGGCGTTTCTGCCGCGCGGCGAACTGGCGGCGCCCGCGCTCGCCGATCTGCTCGCGCTCGACGATACGGGGTTCCGGCAGGTCTTTTCAGGCTCGCCGATCAAGCGGATCGGGCGGGGCCGCATGGTACGCAACGCCGCGATTGCGGCGGGCAACAGCGGCGATCGCAGTTTGCGGCCGCGCCTGGTGGCGCTGGCAAGCGACACATCGCCGATGGTCGCCGACGCCGCGCGATGGGCGCTCGAGCAACTGGCGGACTGACGGCGGGAGACGGCGATCGCACCGCCCCCGCCCTCGCCGGTCCGCCTTCTTGCCTAGAACCCCCGCATGAAGGTCGCGGTGATCGGGGCGGTAATCGCGCCGATGACGAGTGCGACGACGATCGCCGCGACGACGATCAGGATCGTGTAGGTCATCGCCTTTTCCTGCGGCGCGCGCATCAGGCGGGGCAGGCCGAGGTAAAGGAGATAGAGGCCGTAGAGGCCGAGCAGCGACAGCCAGGAAAGTGCGGGCAGGATCGCGAAGATGCCCGCGACCCAGCTCGCGGTGCCCGAATAGGCCGCGACCTTGAACGCCTGGACGCGGTTCTGTGTCGCACCGAAGCTGGGGGCGAGCGCGTCGATGATGAGCGCGAGGATGAAGACCCCGATCAAGGTCGTTGCATATTGCACGACGGCCGAGGCGACGGCCGAGCCGACCGAGGGGCGATAGGTGAAGCCCATTACCGAAAAGCCGAAGGCGAGCATGCCGATCAGCCCCGCCACAGCGGGAATCGCCGCCAGCGGGATGATATAGCGGCGATAAAGGCCGCCGATCGTTTCGGCTTCGCCGTCGATCACTTCCCACTCGCGCGCGGGCTGGAGCAAGATATTCTTCACGCGATCGACGATCGAGCGCGGCTGCTGGTCATTCCCTGTCATAGTCGGTCTCCACCCAATGGCTGAACCGCGACCCCGGATGTCTCCCCCGATGGACCGCGATAGTCTCGCATTCGGGGATAGGGCGCAAGGGTGTGCATTGCTGTGCGCAGGCGCACAGGGCGGGCTACCAGCGGTTGCGCACTTCTTCGGCAAAGCCCGTGAGCCCGGCAATGTCGAGCGCGCTGCCGTCGTCGAGGATGATGCGCCCTGAAAAGCGGCCGAAAACCTGATCCTGCACCGTCCTGAACAGGCCGAGGTTGGTGCTGTGGTGGCGATTGACGATCGGGTCCATCGTCATTTCGAACCGTCCGTCGTTGCTCGTGAAGCGCCACGGCCCTGTGTCGGGTCCGCCCGCCGGCATATGAAAGGCGATGCGGTCGAGCTTGTGCGCGGTGCCGTCGACGAAGACCATATTCTCCGATGCCGCCGCCGTCTCGCCGAAGCCGTAACCGATGTTGAAGCCGATGCGGCGTCCGTCCCTCATTCCCGAGGCCGACCCCCAATACCAGACATTGTCGTAGGTCCAGACGCCGCGCCCCCAGTCGAGCACGCCAGAGGCGCGGTCGGGGCTGAAGCTATGGAGGGTGTTCCCCACCCGAATCTCGCCCTCGGCGGCGAGGCAATTGATTTTCTGATTATAATAGAAGGCCCTTGGCGCCCCCGAGAAAGGCGTGGCGATCACAATGCGGTCCATCGGCGGCTGCGCGAGCCATAATTCGCCCGCGAGACCCTGTCCGCCGCCGAAATTCGGGGCCTCGACCGTCAGCCGCCGGCCGCCCGGTTCATGCCGGAAGCGCAGCAGCATGCCGCCGCGGCGCTGTTCGATATCGCCCGCATCGGCGCTTTCGGGCAGCCGCATGCGGCCCATCGGCCAGGGGATCACCGCACCGTCGTTGATCGCGGTTCGAGCCGCCAGATCCATCCACGACACGCCGAGGAAGCCCAGATAGCCATTGTCAGCGACGGTCAGCGCGATCCCGAAGGCGTCGGTGAGGATGCAATAATAGTCCCACTCCTTGATCCGCAGCTTGCCCGCCGCGATCCGCGCACGGTCGTAGCGGCGCACCTCGGCGGTCGCCCAGCCGCGTTCGGCGAGCTGCCCGCGCGCGTCGAGCAGCGGTCCTGCTCCCATTCTTGTCTGCATCCTCGCCTCCCCTGCGGGGCCGTCTATGCCAGCTGCGCACGGTGGCTGGCAACGAGCGGTGCATCTGATAGGCTGCGCGCGACGCAGGATGCAGGAGGATGGCATGGCGCAAGGCAGCGCGCGAATCGGCAAGGACCGCTATCGCACCGAGATCGATGTCGGCGGCCATGCGCTGATCGCCGACGAGCCGCCCGCGCTCGGCGGCGGCGCGGTGGGCCCGGCGCCCTATGATCTGCTGCTCGCGAGCCTGGGCGCGTGCACCGCGATCACGCTGCGTATGTATGCCGACCGCAAGGGCTGGCCGCTCGAATCGGTCGAGGTCGGCCTGCGCCTGTCGGGGCGCGAGGAGAAGCGGATCGACCGCACGCTGGCGATCGTCGGGCTCGACGACGAACAGCGCGCGCGCATGGCCGACATTGCCGAGCGCACGCCGGTCACGCTGACGCTGAAGGCCGGGCTGCCGATCGCCACCACGCTCGCCTGACGGCGCGGCGCGCGGTGCCTGCGGAGCGCATCGTTTACGCCACTTTTACCACTGTCGGTGCATGACATCCCCGATGTTTGCGACTGGGGACAAATGATGGACAGCATGCGCGGACTGCTTTCGGGCAGCCACGATCAGGACGATGGCGCGATCGATGCGCCGCCGGCTGTCGGTGTCGACGAACGGCGGATGCAGGTGCGCGCCTATAATCATTGGGCATCGCTGCTTGCCGACCGCGCCTATCCGTCGGTCGAGGATCTCGACCTCGACGGCGCCGACTTCGGGCCCAATGCGGTGCTGCTCGATTTTACCGCGGGTATCGAAAATCCGGGCATCTCCTATCTCGGCGACCGGCTGCGTGAAGAATCGCAGATCGACGAGGATGTCCATTATATCAGCCAGATTCCGGGGCGGTCGCTGCTGTCGCGGCTGACCGACCATTATCTCCAGATCATCGCCAACCGCGCGCCGATCGGCTTCGAGGCCGAGTTCGTCAACGATCGCGGCATGACGATCATGTACCGCGGCATCCTGCTGCCCTTTTCGTCCGACGACGACACCATCGATTTTATCATGGGCGTCATCAACTGGAAGGAAGCGGTTGCCGCAGAGCAGGCTGAAGAGCTGCAACTGTCGGTCGAGCAGGCGCTGCGCAGCGCTGCGCCGCTGACCGCACCCGTGCCAGTGTGGGCCGACGGCCCCGATTCGGAGCAGATCGACGACGAAGCGGCGCCGGGCTTCGCCGCGCTCGGCGACGCCCTGCCCGAAGCGGTTGCCTTTGGCGATGTGATGCTGCTGACCGAGCGCTTCGACGATCCTGTAGTACCGGCTGCCAAGGGTGATGATGCCGCCAACGAGACTGTCGAAGATGGCGCGGCCGGACCGGGTGAAGATGCCGAGCTGGCCGACTGGCTGGCGCTGGCGCGCGAGACCGCAGAACGCGCGATGGCGGCCGACAGCCGCAGCCGCAGCGCGCTCTATCAGGCGGTTGGCAAGGCGTGGGATTTCGCGCTCGCCGCCGAAGCGAAGCCCGACGCCTTCGCCGAATTGCTCGAGGATGCGGGGCTGCAGGCGCAGGAGCGTGCGCCAATGACGCCAGTCGTCAAGCTGGTGTTCGGCGCCTCCTACGACAAGACGCGCCTCGCCGAATATGCCTGCGTGCTCGGCCATGCGAAGGACGCGGGGCTGGAGCGCGGGTCGCTTCCCGCCTATCTCGACCGCTATCCGGGCGGGCTCAAGGGTCTGGTCAAGGATACGCGCGCGCGCCGCAAGCCCGCGGGCGATGCAGCGGCGAAGGTTGACGAGCAACTGGCGGCGCTGCGCACCGCGCACCCGGCGCTGATCCTGGAGCATGATGCGGGCGATGCCGAATTCGTGGTGCTGATTGCGCGCGCGATGCCCGGCGGACACATCGGCATCGTCGCCAAGGCGGCCGACGATCCGGCGCTGGTTGCGAAGCTGGCGAAGAAGGCAATCGCGATCACCCCGGCCGATTGACCCGAGTAGCGTAACAGACAATCCAAAAGTTGAAATAATTTTGCGCGGCATGCGCGGGGGGTCTTGAGCCTTTCGCGGCGCGGGCGCATAGGGAGCCGTAGCGCAAGGCGCCGCCGTCCCCCCGGCGGATGCTCGCTTCAACTTGGTCCGGGATGCTGCAACCCTATGCCTGAAAAATCGACTGAAGACACCGCAGCCGGCACGTCGCCGGCGGCGCAAGTTCCTGCGAAATTCGCCAAGGCCTATCAGGCCGCCTTGCAGGGCAGCGCGCTGCCCGGCGAGAGCGACGACCTCGATGCCAAGGCGCTGGCTGAAGCAGGCGAATTCGCCGCCCGCGCGTCGCTCGACCGGGCGCCGGGCCAACCGTCGTTCCTGCTTGAGCCGGTGGCGGCTGACGGCACTGACCGCCGGATGCGCCTGGTCGTCGTCAACGACGACATGCCCTTCCTCGTCGATTCGACCTCGCAGATCGCGGGCGCGCAGGGTCTTGCCGTGCACCGCATCCTCCACCCGGTGGTTTCGGTCGAGCGCGACGCGAAAAATCATCTGACCGCGGTCGACGCCGGCAAGGACGGTGCGCGCGAGTCGGTCATCTATATGGAGCTCGAACGCGGCGACGCCCGCGCCCGGCGCCGTCTGCTCGATGCGCTCGAAGCCTCGCTCGCCGATGTGCGCGCTGCGGTCGCCGACTGGAAGGCGATGCGCGCCGCGATGCTCGCCGATTCGACGATGCGCGCCGACGGCGATGGCGCCGAGCTGCTGCGCTGGTTCGAAAGCGGCGCGATGACGCAGCTCGGCCATGAATGGCGCACGCGCGACGGCAAGCGCCACGACCCGCTGGGCATCTGTGCCGCGGGGACGAGCGAAATCCTGTCCGAAACCGCACTCGAAGCGGCCTTTGCCTGGTTTGAAAAGGGCCGCACGGCGCCGCTCCTCATCAAGTCGAACCGCCTGTCGTCGGTGCATCGCCGCGTGCTGCTCGATCTGGTCGTCGTTCCCGAGATGAAGGGCAAGACGGTCGAGCGCCTGTCGATCCATGCGGGTCTTTGGACCAGCGCCGCGCTGTCGACGCCGCCCGCCAAGGTGCCCGTGCTGCGCGCGCAGCTCGAGGCGCTTATGGCCAAATTCGGCTTCGACCCCGGCGGCCACGCGGGCAAGGCGCTCGCGCACGCTTTGACCGCGCTGCCCCACGACTTGCTGATCGCGTTCGACGCCGAATCGCTCGAAGAGTTGGTGCTCACCTCGATGTCGATTACCGATCGCCCGCGCCCGAAGTTGGTGATGATACGCAGTCCGCTCGGCCGCCATCTCTTCACCTTTGTCTGGTTGCCGCGCGACGAGGTGTCGACCGGTCGCCGGCTGGCGATCGAGTCGCTGCTGGTGCGCGAGGCCAAGGCGGGGGTCATTGGCTGGACGATGGCGCTCGAAGATGGCGGCGCTGCCTTGCTGCGCTACACGCTCGACCTGCGCGGCGGCGGCATCGTGCCCGATACCGAAGCGCTGAACGCTCAGCTCGAACAGATGGTGCGCGGCTGGCAGCCCGAAGTCGAAGGCGCGCTGGCGCGCCGCGGCGATCCGGGCCGCGCGGCGGCGCTTGCGGCGCGCTTCGCCCCGCTGTTCCCCGCCAATTACCGCAATCTCTATAATCCCGAAGAGGCGGCGCGCGACATCCTGCGTCTGCGCGACCTCGATGCCGACCGCCCGCGCAATGTGCGGCTGGCGAAAAAGAGCCTCGACGGCGACGACCGGCTGCGGCTGAAAGTCTATAGTGCGGCCGGACCGCTCGCGTTGTCGGACGTGGTTCCGGCGCTCGAACATTTCGGGTTCGAGGTGCTCGAGGAAATCCCGACCGAATTGCACGTCCATGGCGGCGGTGAGGGCGATGCCGAGGCAACCTTCATCCACGATTTTTCGCTGCGCTTGCCCGCCAATGTCGACGAAACCGCCCTGATGCCGCATGTGGAGACGATCGAGGGCGCGATTGCCGCGGTGCTCGATGGCAAGGCCGAAAACGACGCGTTCAACCAGCTCGTGCTGGTGACGCAGACCGATCCACAGGCGATCGTGTGGCTGCGCGCCTGGTTCCGCTACATGCGCCAGGGCGGATCGAGCTATGGCATGGATACGGTGGTGGCGGCCCTGCGCGGCGCCCCGGCGCTGACCGCCGCGCTCGTCGATCGCTTCCGTGCGCTCCATGACCCCCAGGCAAAGGATGCGGCGCGCGCCGAAGAGCTCGCGGCCGAAATCCGGACCGGCTTTGCAGCGATCCAGTCGATCGACGACGACCGAATCCTGCGCCTGTTCCATGCGGTGATCGGCGCGACGCTGCGCACCAACGCCTTTGCGCCCGCCGCGGCCGAGGCGCTGGCGTTCAAGATCGATTCGAGCCTGGTTCCGGGGCTGCCCAAGCCGCTGCCGTGGCGCGAGGTGTGGGTGTACAGCCCGCGCGTCGAGGGCATCCATCTGCGCGCCGGCCCGGTCGCGCGCGGCGGCCTGCGTTGGTCCGACCGGCGCGACGACTTCCGTACCGAAATTCTGGGGCTGATGAAGGCGCAGCGCGTCAAGAACGCCGTCATCGTCCCGACCGGCGCGAAAGGCGGCTTCTATCCCAAGCAGTTGCCGAGCCCGGCCGAGGATCGCGACGCCTGGTTCGCCGAAGGCACCGAATGCTATCGCATCTTCATCCGGTCGCTGCTGTCGATCACCGACAATATCGTCGGCGGCAAGGTGGTGCACCCCAAGGGCGTCGTGATCCGCGATGGCGAAGACCCCTATTTCGTCGTCGCCGCCGACAAGGGTACCGCGACCTTCTCCGACGTCGCCAACGGACTTGCGATGGAGCGTGACTTCTGGCTCGGCGATGCGTTCGCGAGCGGCGGGTCGAAAGGCTATGACCACAAGGCGATGGGCATCACCGCCAAGGGCGCGTGGGTTTCGGTCCAGCGTCACTTCGCCGAAATGGGCATCGACGCGCAGACCGACACGATCCGTGTCGTCGGTTGCGGCGACATGTCGGGCGATGTGTTCGGCAACGGCATGCTGCTCTCGAAGGCGATCAAGCTGTGCGCGGCCTTCGACCATCGTCACATTTTCCTCGATCCCGATCCTGATCCGGCCAAGAGCTGGAAAGAACGCGACCGCATGTTCAAACTGCCCCGGTCGAGCTGGGACGATTATGACAAGAAGCTGATCTCGAAGGGCGGCGGCGTTTTCGCGCGCAGCCAGAAGAGCATCCCGCTGACCCCCGAGGTGCAGGCGCTGCTGGGTCTTTCGGTTGCTGAAATCGACCCCGCCGGACTGATCTCCGCCATTCTGCGCGCGCCCGCCGATCTGCTGTGGTTCGGCGGCATCGGCACCTATGTGAAGGCGGCGGGCCAGAATAATGCCGAGGTCGGCGATCCCGCCAACGACGCGCTGCGCGTCGATGCCGAGGATCTGCGCGTCCGCGCGGTGGGTGAGGGCGCCAATTTGGGCGTCACGCAGGCCGCGCGTATCGCCTTTGCGGCGAAGGGCGGGCGTATCAACACCGACTTCATCGACAACAGCGCCGGCGTCGACTGTTCGGATAATGAGGTCAACATCAAGATCGCGCTCAACCGCGAGATGGCCGAAGGCCGGCTGAGCCAGGATGATCGCGACGCGCTGCTCGTCCGCATGACCGACGATGTCGCGGCGCTGGTGCTCGAGGACAACCGACTGCAGGCGCTCGCGCTGTCGATCGCCGAAAAGGGTGGCGCTGCCGCGGTGCCGTCGCTGGTGCGGATCATGGAGACGTTCGAGGCATCGGGCCGGCTCGACCGCAAGGTCGAAGGGCTGGCGGCGAACGACGAGCTGCTGCGCCGCTCGGCCGAAGGGAGCGGGCTGACGCGGCCCGAACTCGCCGTGCTGCTATCGACTGCGAAGCTGGCGCTGCAAGACGCGATCGAAGCGAGCGCCTTGCCCGACGATCCCGCGCTGGCGAGCGACCTTGCTGCGGCCTTCCCTGCCGAGATGCAGCGCGATTTCGCGGGGGCGATCGCCGATCACCAGCTGCGCCGCGAGATCATTGCGACCAAGCTTGCGAACCGCATCGTCAACCGCATGGGCATCGTCCACCCGCTCGAACTGGTCGAAGAAGAGGGCTGCTCGCTGGGTGAGGTCGCGGCGGCGTTCGTCGCCGTCGAACGCTTGCTCGACATGAAGGGGCTGTGGGCGTCGCTCGACAGCGCGGGGATAAACGAATCCATCCGCTTGTCGCTGTTCAGCCAGGCCGCCTCGGCGATGGCATCGCAGATGGCCGACCTGCTGCGCGTCAGCCCCGGCCTGGCGCAGCCGGGCGCGCTCGTTGCGCGGCTCGAACCCGGCGTCGATCGCCTGACCGCGACAGTCGACACGCTGCTCAGCGCGTCGGTGCGGCGTCAGTGGGACGCGCTGGCGCAGCAGCTGCTCGACGCCGGCGCGCCCGAGGCGCTGACCGCGGCGGTCGTCCGCCTGTTCAAGACCGACGGCGCGATCGGAATCGTCGACCTTGCCGAACGGCGCGGCGACGATGAGGTCGGGGTGACGCGGGCCTTCACCCATCTGGGCGACGCGCTCGGGCTCGACTGGGCGCAGACGCTGGCGGCGCACATGAGTCCTGCCGACCCGTGGGAACGCCTGCTCGTCAACAGCCTGGCGCGCGATTTCCAGCAGATGCGGCTGAGCTTCCTCGCGGGGTTGCCCAAGGGCGATCTCGATGCCGGGGTCAGCAAATGGCTGGAAGCGAACGGACCGCGCGTCGCGCAATTCCGCACGACGGTCGACCGCGCGCGCACCATCCCCAATCCCAATGGCGCGATGCTGTCGCACATTGCGGGGCAGGCGCGCGGGCTGCTCGGCCGGTAACAGGTCTGACCCTCCCCTTGGGGGAGGGCTTCAGGAGGCTCTATGCCGTTCCAACCGCGCGTCGCGATCCTCGTCCCGGCACCCGATTATGAGGAAAATTGGCGGCCCGCCTTCGCGCGCAAGGCGGCGGCGCTGGCGGCGGCCGGGTTGGCGGTCGAGCAGCGCGTCTGGACCGATCCCGGCGACCTGACCAGGTTCGACCTGATCCTGCCGCTGTTCGCCTGGGGTTACCAGCGCGACGTTGCCGTCTGGTATGCGCTGCTCGACCGGCTCGCGGGATTGCCCGTCGTCAATCCGGTGCCGGTGCTGCGCTGGAACAGCGACAAGGCCTATCTTGCCGAGCTTGGCGCGAAGGGCGTTGCGGTGGTGCCGACGGTCGAGGTCGCGGCGCTGGACGACGTATCGCTGGCGCAGGCGCGCGCGGCGCTCGGCGTGGAAGAGGTGGTGGTGAAGCCCGCGATTTCGGGCGGTGCCGACGGGACGCACCGTATCGCGCCCGGCGCCCCGATCCCCGCCGATGGGCTGGGACGCCGCCGCCTTGTTCAGCCGCTGATGCCCGGCATCCTCGCCGACGGGGAGTATTCGCTCTTCTTTTTCGGCGGCGCCTTCAGCCATGCCATCGTCAAGCGCCCCGCGTCGGGCGATTTCCGCGTCCAGGAACAGTTCGGCGGGCGCGAGACGGGATGGGAAGCGAGCGAGGCGGCGCGCCTGCTCGCCGCCGCGGCGCTTGCCGCCGCGCCCGCGCCGCCCGTCTATGCGCGCGTCGACATGGTCGGCGATGCGGCGGGCGTGCTGCACATCATGGAACTCGAGCTGATCGAGCCATCGCTGTTCCTGCATCATGCCGGCGACAGGGGCGCGGCCTTCGGGCAGGCGGTTTACGCCGCCGTCTGATCGCCAAGGAGTGCATGCCACAGCCATTGGCGGATTGCCGAGGTCAGGTTCGGCGGATCGGGGGCCTCCATCCGTTCGACGTCGATCCGCGCGACGAGCGCATTGACCGGCAGGCCGCGCTGCACCGCCGAGACTTCCAGCGCGTCCCAGAAGACGGGCTCGAGGCTGATCGACGTCGGGTGCCCTGCAATCGTAACCGAGCGTTTGACGGGGGGGTGATAGGAGGCGGTCATCGCGCTGGTTTACAACCGGCGCGGCAAATGCGGATACGAATTATTTGGGGTAGATCGCCGGCGGGCCATTCGTAAAATGCCGCGCGGTTCCGGCGCAACGGCAGGCAGGCCCATGACAGCACCCATTCAGACGCTCACCGAAAAGGAAAAGGAGACGCTGCGCCTGCTTGTCGATGGGCATGATGCAAAATCGATGGCGCGGCAACTGGGGCTTTCGGTGCATACGATCAACGAACGGCTGCGCGATGCCCGCCGCAAGATGGCGGTGTCGAGCAGCCGCGAGGCGGCGCGCAAGCTGCGCGCGATAGAACATCGCCCCCCCGAAAAAATTGCGGACAAGCCTTTGGGGGAAGCCCCAGCAGCGGCCGGCGTGAGAGATGGTGCTCCACATGCCGGAAAGCGCCGCTCGGTGCGGCTGCTCGGCCTGGTAGCTGGAGCTATTCTCATGTCGCTTGCCCTTGCTTTACTCGCCTTTTCCTCGGCGACCGGAACCGGCGGTCCGCCCGCCGCGGCGCCGCCTGCTGCGCCGACCGAAAGCGCGGCCGCCGACGCGGCGCGCGCCTGGCTTGCGCTGGTTGAAAAGGGCGACTGGAAGGCAAGCTGGGAGGCGACCGGACAGTCGTTCAAGGCGCTCAACACCGTCGAAGCCTGGGCCAATGCGGGACGGCAGGTGCAGGGGCCACTCGGGGCTGCAAGATCGCGCGTCCTGATTGGCGACGAATATGTCCCCGCGCCGCCCGAAGGCTATCGCATGGTCAAATTCCGTACCGATTATACGAACAGGGCGGGCGTGATCGAAACGCTTTCGCTGGTGCGCGAAGGCGATACGTGGCGGGTCGTCGGCGTAACGGTGGACTGAAGCGAGGAACAAGGCCCTCTCCCCATGAAAAGGGGGGGGGTCTTGAGCCAGGGCGCGCGCGCTCAATACATATGCTGTCCGCCGTTGATCGACATCGTCGATCCGGTGACGAAGCCTGCGTCCTCGCTGCACAGAAAGGCAACCCCGCGGGCGATTTCTTCGGCGTGGCCGAGACGCCCCACAGGAATTTTCGCGACGATCTTTTCAAGGACCGGGGCGGGGACGGCGGCGACCATATCGGTGTCGATATAGCCGGGCGCGATCGCGTTGACGGTCACGCCCTTCTTGGCGCCTTCCTGCGCCAGCGCCTTGGTAAAGCCGTGGATGCCCGATTTGGCGGCGGCATAGTTGACCTGGCCATATTGGCCCGCCTGGCCGTTGATCGACCCGATGTTTACGATGCGGCCCCAGCCGCGTTCGACCATGCCGCCGAAGGTCGCCTTGGCCATGTTGAAACAGCCGCCCAGATTGATGCGCATGACGTCGTTCCAGTCGTCGAAGGTCATGCGCGCCAGCGTGCCGTCGCGGGTGATCCCTGCGTTGTTGACGACGATGTCGATCGGGCCGAGGTCGGCGGCAACCTGCGCGCAGCCGTCGAGGCAGGCCTGATGGTCGCCGACGTCCCAGCGATAGGCGGGGATGCCGGTGCGATCGGTGAAGGCGCGCGCTTTTTCGTCATTGCCTGCATAATTGGCGGCGACGCGCACGCCCATATCCTTCAGCGCCAGCGAAATGGCCTCGCCGATGCCGCGGCTGCCGCCGGTGACGATTGCTACGCGTGTCATGAATTCGCTCTCCCACACAATCTTGCTTTGTTGTTGATTAGGGCGCGCGTGAAGCGGCCGCAAGTTGACCGAAACGTCAATCGCGCGGCTTTGCGGGGAAAGTTTTTCAGTTTCCGGTCAGCGCCTTCAGCGCCGCAAAATTTCCGACGGCAAGATCGGCCTTGCGGATCGCGAGGATCAGGCTGGCGCCCTGCGCGGGCGCGATGCCGGTCAAGGCGCTTGCGGGCAATTCGACGAGCATCGCGTCGCGCTCCTCGTCGAAGCCGGGTGCATAGTGGCGCGGCGGCCCGCCTACGAGAGGCGCGTCGGCGGCGGCGAGTGCGGCCCAGACGGGTTCGAAGAGCGCCCGGGCCGGGGCCGAAAGCGTATCGGGGTCGGCGCACCAGCGATGGCGCGCATGATCGAAAAGCAGCGCGCGATAGTCGCTGACCCACAGCTCGGCATCCGGATGGTGGCGCGTCAGCGGCAAAGTGATTGTTTCGGTGCGGTCCTCGCCGCTTTCGGCGTCGCCTTCGACCACCACCCGCGACCAGTGGATCGCGTGCAGCGCGGTCATCACCGCAGTCGCGTCCGAGGCCGAAAAGCCCGCCTGCCCCGCGCTTTCGTCGATGATCGCCAATATCTCGCGCGCTCGCTCGGCCGCGTCGCGGTTGGTTGCAGCGGCATCGGCCAGCGCCTCGGTCAGCTCGTCGCTCGCGTCGGGCGGCGGCGCAGTGCCGGTTTCAAGGGTGGGCAGGCGCGCCGCGAGCAGCGCCGCCAGCCCGGTCATCGTCGGCCAGTCGAACGGATGAAAGGCAGGATCGGCAAGATCATAGCCAGTGGCCGCGAAAAAGGCGTCGGCGGCGTCCGCCCCGGCCAGCGTGCCGGGCGCATCTGCGCCGCGGACGTCGACCGCCCATTCGGGAAAGGCCCGCACCGCGAGCCGGTGCAGCGCTTCGTCCTCGAGCCCGGCGGGACGGAAATAGGCGCGGCCGACGGGCTTGGGTGCCGCGCGTGGCGGTCCCACCTCGGGCAGATGGAGCGCCGTCGCCGCGCCCGTTTCGGGATGGACGAAAAAGGCGAGTGCGCCGGTGCGCGGGCCCAGCCCGTCCCAGAGTCCGGCAGGCAAATCGGCACAGGCGATCTGGGCGATAAAGTCGGCATCGGTGCCCTCGATCCGCGGCCACGGCATCGCGCCTGGCAGACGCGGGCGTCCGCCGACCCAGTTGCGCGTCAGAATGGCGTCGCGCGGCGGGATTTGCGCGACCAGTCGCGCCTGGCTGGCAGGCACGGCGTGACCAGCTGCGGGATTGTCCATGATGGGCAATGGCTCGGATGCGCCGTGCGCCTGCGCCTCGACGGCCTGAACCTGCGCCGCCAGCATCTCTTCGATCGGTTCGGGCGGCAAGGCGTCTGAGGGCGTGTCGGTTTCGGCGGCTATTGGAGCGACCTCGGTCGGCGGTTCGTCTTCGGGCAACGGGTCATAGACCGGTTGGGCGCGCAGCCGCGCGAGGCGCGCGGGCGCGATTTCGACGGGTTCGATTTCGGGCTCGGCGCGGCGCGGCAGCCGCGGCATGCGCATTGCGCGCGGCATTCTGGGGGCCTTGGGCAGCGTAACCTGGGGGCGGGGGCGGCGTATCCACCAGACGATGGCGACCGCGATCAAAAAGGCCAGGGTCAGGCCGGCGAGCGTCATGGCTGCCCGGTCGAGTTCGCTCATCGCATGTCTCCGCGCGGGTGCCGGCGCAATATACCGGAAGCCGCTGGATACAGAGCTTAAGACGCAGAGTTAAACAGGAGGTAAGCGCCCGCTATTTCAATGCCATCCGGCGAGTTCACGCCGCACCAGCACCTCGAGCATAGCCATTCCTGGCGGGGTGTCGTTGAGGCAGGTCAGATAGGCGAAGTCGCGCCCGCCCGCCGCCTCGAACTGCTCCTTGCCGCGGATCGCGAGCTCTTCGAGCGTTTCGAGGCAATCGGCCGAAAAACCCGGTGCGAAAATCGCCACGCGGCGCCCCTCGCGGCCGAGCCGTTCGAGCAGCGCGTCGGTTGCGGGTTCGAGCCACTTGGCGCGTCCGAAACGCGACTGGAAGGCAATCTCGACCGGCCGTCCGATCGCTTCGGACAGCAACCGCGCGCTCTTCACGCACTGGCAATGATAGGGGTCGCCCAGATGCAGCGTCCGTTCGGGCATGCCGTGAAAACTGGCGACGAGCGTATCGGGCGCGAAATCGAGCGCGGCGATCCCCGCCTCGACCGACGCGGCAAGTGCCGCGATATAGGCGGAATCGTCGTGATAGGGCGGCAGGAAACGCAGCGCGGGTTGCCAGCGCAAGCGCGCAAGATGCGCGCCGACCGCATCGACCACCGTCGCCGTCGTCGCGGCGCAATATTGCGGATACAGCGGGGCAATCAGGATGCGGCGGCACCCTTCGCCGACAAGTTCGTCGATCGCGCCGCCGATTGCCGGAGCGCCATAGCGCATCGCCCAGGATACGCGGACATCGTCGCCCAGCGCCGCCTGTAACGCTCCGGCCTGGCGCCGGGTGATCGCGGCGAGCGGCGAGCCTTCGTCGGTCCACACCTGCGCGTAGGCGTGCGCCGACTTTTTCGGGCGCGTGTTGAGGATGATGCCGCGCAGGATCGGCTGCCACAGCAGCGGCGGGATTTCGACGACGCGCGGGTCGGACAGGAACTCGCGCAGATAGCGGCGTACCGGACCTGGTTCGGGAGCGTCGGGGGTGCCGAGGTTGACGAGCAGCACGCCGATGCGCGGCGCGGGTACCGCGGGATGGGAAAGGGGGCGTTCGATCATAGCGGATCGGGCGATAGCGGAAGGCGGCGGATTCGGCGACCGGTTGCGGCGAACATTGCATTGGCGATCGCCGGCGCGACGACGGGCACGCCGATTTCGCCGACGCCGCCGGGATCGCGGTCGCTGTCGATAAATTCGACGACGATCTGCGGCACTTGCGACAGGCGGGGCAGGCCAAGCTGGCCGAGCTTGCGGGCGGTCGCGACGCCGCCGTCATAATCGGTCGTCGCGCCGACCGCGGCGGCGAGACCGAAGACGAGCCCGCCCTCGATCTGCTGGCGTGCGATCGCCGGATTGACGAGCCGCCCGGCGTCAACGACGGCGACGAGCTGTTCGACCTGCAGACCCCGGTCGCTGGGCCGCGCGCTGGCGACGAGCGCGATGTGGCTGCCGCGCATCGAATGGCAGGCAAGGCCCTGCGCCGTGCCCGAAAGCCCGCCTTCCCATCCGGCGAGGCTGGTCGCAGTGAGCAGGCAGCGGGCGAGGAGCGGCGCCTGTCCAAGCATCGCCATCCGGTACGAGAGCGCGTCCGATCCGGCGCGTGCCGCCATTTCGTCGATGAAACATTCTGTGAAGAAGGCGGTGTAGCTGTCGGCGTTGCCGCGCCAGCGCGCGGTCGGCAGGCCTATGTCGGCGGGGCAATGATCGACCGCGAAATGGCGGAAGTTATAGGATCCGCCCGCGCCCTCGACCGCTGCGGCATCGGGCGTTCCCGCCGCCTCGCGCTGCGCGACGTCAGCCGGGGCTCCGTCGAACAGCCGCGCGCGGAATTCATGGTTGGTCGATGGCACCGCGATCCGCGCGACGAGCGCGTCGATCCCGCCAGCGGCGTCGAGCGTCGCATAGATTTTGGCGCGTGCCGGCGCGCGCGGAATGTCACGCATGATTTCTTCGGCGCGCGACCAGGCGAGCTGCACCGGGCGCTTGATCTGCGTCGCGATGATCGCCGCCTGCACCGCGACGCTGTGATCGAGACAGGCGTCGAACGATCCGCCCGCCATCATCGGGAACAGTGTCACCTTGCCCGGCGGCAAACCGACTGCCCGCGCGACCGCGTCGCGGCACTGGGCGGGCGCCTGTGTCGCAACCCACAGGCGCAGCCGGTCGCCGTCGGGAGCGGCGGTTGCGGTGCGCGTCTCGATCGGTGCATGAAGCGCGGGCGCGACGGCGTAATGCGCCGCAACCTTGGTGCGCCCCTCCATCGCCTCGGCGACGTCGCCTTTTTTGGCGATGCGATAGCCATCAGCCTTGAGCGCTGCCTTCAGCGCCTGGTCGATTCCGGCGCTCGAAATCGGCGGACCGGTGGTTTCGAACTGCGGTGCGAAGCGGTCGAGCGCGCGATTCGCGGCCCACCAGTTGCGCGCGACGGTTGCAATCCAGCGGTCGTGGAGGACGATGTCGAGCAGGCCGGGTGACGCCATCCCCGCCTTGCGGTCGATGCTCTTGAGCCGGGTGGCGCCGAACGGTCCCTGGCGGATCGCGGCGAAAACCATGTCGGGAAGGCGGATGTCGCCGGCGAAATTGGCCGACCCGTCTACCTTTGCCGGCAGGTCGAGCCGCGTCAGTTCCTTGCCGTAGAGCGGGTCATTGTTGTTGGCGCGATAGACGGGTTCCACCGGAGGATCGAGCGTTGCGGCCACCGCCGCGACGTCGCCGAAGCGCAGCTTGCGGTTCTTCCAGGTGATGAAGCCATCCTGCGTGTCGCAATCCTGCCAGTCGGCGTCCCACCGCTTCGCTGCCGCCATCATAAGCAGCGTGCGGGCCTGCGCCGCGGCGTCGCGGCACGGCCCCTCGAACATGCGGATCGACGAGCTGTTGGCGGTCAGCATCACCGCATGGCGCACCGCCCATTCGCGTCGGACCCAGCTGCGCACATCGGCGACGACATCGGGCACCAGCGCGCGCGGCATGAAGGTGGCGCTATCCTCGTCGACGAGCAGTGTGTTGGTGTAGAGCGGGCTGATCGGCGCGGTTTCGACGGCGATGGTGCGCCAGTCGGCGCCGAGCTCGTCGGCAATGATCTGCGGCAGCAGCGTGGTGACGCCCTGCCCCATTTCGCATTGCGGCACGACGACGGCGATATGCCCGTCGTCGCCGATCTTCAGAAAGGCGTTGAAGATATGTTCGTCGGGCGCAGCGGTCAGATTGGGCGCATAATGACGCGGCCAGAGTGACCAGGCCAGCGCAAGGCCGCCCGCAGCGGTGGCGCCGACGAGCAGCGACCGGCGGCTGACATGCGGCAGGCGCGAATTCTTTGTCCCCACTTTGTCCCGAATGCCGGTCATCCCCGCTGCTGATAATCGCGGCGAGTCGGCGACGCAAAGCCTTTCGTAGGGGCTAGCGCAGCAAGCCCAGCCGCGGAATCTCGATCTTGGGGCAGCGGTCCATGACGACGACCAGGCCGGCCTTGTCGGCGCGCCGCGCGGCGGCTTCGTCGATGACGCCGAGTTGCATCCACACCGCTTTCGCCCCGTGGACGATCGCATCGTCGACGGCAGCGCCCGCGTCGGCGCTGTTGCGGAAGATATCGACGATCTCCGCCGCCGGCTCGACATCGGCGAGCGTCGCGACCACCGGCGCACCGTGGATCGTCTTGCCGGCATGGCCGGGATTGACCGCGATCACATCGTGGCCCTGCGCGGCCAGGAAGGCGAGCACGCCGTTCGAGGGGCGTGCGGGATTAGGCGAGGCGCCGACGATGGCGATGCGGCGCGGCCTTGCGAGCAGGGCGCGAATTTCAGCCTCGTCGTTGATCGCCATCATATGCCCTTTCGCGCCGCGAGCCACGCCGCGACCTTTGCGGCTATCGCGTGGAACGGCTCGCCCAGCGGATCGGTTCCGGCCGCGGGCGGGACGCCGCCGTCGCTCGCGAGGCGGATGCCCATCGACAGCGGCACGCGGCCGAGAAAATCGAGCTCCATTTCCTTCGCCGCGGTCTCGGCACCGCCGCTTCCGAACGGGTCGCTGACCTCACCGCAATGCGGGCAGGCATAGCCGGCCATATTCTCGACGACGCCGATGATCGGCACTTCGGCCTGCTCGAACAGCGACACGGCGCGCGCTGCGTCCATCAGCGCCAGATCCTGCGGCGTCGAGACGACGACCGCGCCGGTGGGCTTGTGCTTCTGGATCATCGTGAGCTGGACGTCGCCGGTGCCGGGGGGCAGGTCGACGACGAGCGTATCGATATCGCCCCAACTTGCGTCGATCAGCTGTTCGAGCGCGCGGCCCGCCATCGGGCCGCGCCAGGCGATGGCCTGACCCGGCGCGGCGATGTGGCCGGTCGACAGCATCGGAACGCCATAGGCGCTCTGCACCGGCGAGAGCTTGGATCCGCGCGCTTCGGGCTTCACGCCCTCGCTGTCCATCAGGCGCGGCTGCGACGGACCGTAGATGTCGGCATCAACCAGTCCGACCTTCACTCCGGTGCGGCGCAGCGCGACGGCAAGATTGGCGGCGAGCGTCGATTTGCCGACCCCGCCCTTGCCGCTGCCCACCGCGATGATCGTCATCGCCTTGCGCTCGGCGGTCATGGCAACGCGGACGCTGGTAACGCCGGCACGGGCGAGCAGGCCCGCGCGGAGCTTTTCCTCGAGCGGCTTGCGCTCGTCTTCGGCGAGCCCGGTGACATCGAGCACGATCGCGAGCGTGCCCTGATCGTCGAGATAGCGAAGCCCCGACGTGCGGCCGCCGGTCAGATCGGTGGCGAGACTGGCAAGGATGGCGATATCGGTCATGTCCGCGGCAGATAGGGATAAGCGGGGCGATTGCCACCCATTTTCGCCTGGCCCCCCTGTTAATCGCGCGCGCCGCCCTTATAAAAGCATTCATGAGCAACAAAAGTGATGGCAGCATGGGAGGCCGCGCCCCGCAGGGAGTGCGGCAATTTTTCCATCAGATTGCGCTGATGGCGAACAGTCCGTGGGGCAATGGCCCGAAGGATAACGGCGATGGCGATGACCGGTCGGGTCCGCGCAATCCCTGGGTGACGCCCGATCCCGCCGACGGACTGCGCGGGCGCAAGCCGCGCGGCCCCTCCGCACTCGACGAACTTCTGCGCAAGGGGCGCGGCGGCTTTGGCGGCGGCGGTTCGGGTGGCGGCGGCGGCAATCTGCAGATGCCCGAATCGGCGCGGCTGTGGAAATGGGGCGTTGGCGCGCTTGTCGCCGTGTGGTTCCTGTTTTCGTCCTTCCACATCATACCGCCCGAAAAGGAAGGCGTCGTTACCCGGCTCGGCAGCTATTCGCGTACCGTCGGACCCGGCGTGAAATTCACCTGGCCGGCGCCGATCGAGCGCATCCGCATGGAAGACGTGCGCGCGATCCGCACGATGCAGGTCGGCTCGCCCAATGCAAGCGACGAAAATTTCGTCCTCACCCGCGACCAGAGCATCGTCGATCTGGCCTATGAAGTGCGCTGGTCGATCCGCGACCCCGAACTCTACATCTTCCAGCTCGCCGATCCCGACGGCACCATCCGCGAGGTCGCCGAAAGCGCGATGCGCGCGACGGTCGCCAATTTCGACCTGGTGCAGGCGATCGGTCCCGGCCGGGTCGAGATCGAGACGCAGGTTCAGCAGCGCATGCAGGCCCTGCTCGATCAGTATCGCGCCGGCGTGACAATCCAGGGCATCGCGATTCGCCAGGCCGATCCGCCGAAGCAGGTAGACGAGGCGTTCAAGGAAGTGACCGCGGCGCGGCAGGAACGCGAGTCGTCGATCAACCTGGCGCGTGCTTATGAACAGCAGGTGCTCGAACGCGCACGCGGTGACACCGCGGCGTTCGACAAGATTTACGAACAATATAAGCTGGCGCCGGGCGTGACCCGCAAGCGGCTATATTATGAAACGATGGAGAATGTTTTGTCGAACGTCGACAAGACGATTGTCGAGGCGCGCGGCGTCACCCCCTATCTGCCGCTGAGCGAAGTTCAGCGGCGCTCGCGCGCGGCGTCCGACGCCGCGTCCGATGCGGCGAAGGGAGGCCAGTGATGTTCGAATCGATCACCCGCCATCCGATGCGGCTGCTCGTCGGCCTCGTCGCCATTCTCGTGATCCTGTCGCAGACGCTGGCGATCGTTCCCGAGGACAAGCAGGCGCTGATCCTGCGCTTCGGCGAAATCGAGCGCACGGTGAATCGCTACAAGGCGAACGAGGAATTCGGCCGGTCGGGTGCGGGCCTTGTCCTGCGCGTGCCGTTCACCGATGGGATCCAATATATCGACAAGCGCATTCTGGGCATCAACATGGAGCGCCAGCAGGTGCTCTCCACCGATCAGCAACGGCTGCAGGTCGATGCCTTCGCACGCTTCCGCATCACCAACCCGGTGCGCATGTACACCGCGATCCGGACCGAGGATAAATTGCAGCAACAGCTGGCGACAATCCTCGGCTCGTCGCTGCGCAACGAACTCGGCAAGCGGACCTTCGCGACCCTGCTCTCGCCCGAACGCGGTGCGGTGATGGACAATATTCAGGTCGCGCTCAATCGCGAGGCGCACAAATATGGCGCCGAAATCATCGACGTGCGGATCAAGCGCGCCGACCTCCCCGAAGGCGCAACGCTGCAGGCGGCCTATGACCGCATGCGCACCGCGCGCCAGCAGGAAGCGATCGCGATCCGCGCCGAAGGGCAGAAGGAAGCGCAGATCATTCGCGGTAACGCCGATGGCGAAGCCGCGCGCATCTATGCCGCCAGCTTCGGCAAGGATCCCGAATTCTATGATTTCTATCGCGCCATGCAGAGTTATCGTCAGACATTCCTGGGTGAGAATAACAAGGGCGGAACGTCGATCATCATGTCGCCCGACAATGAATATCTGAAGCGTTTCAGCGGCGGATAGCGGCCGGACGGCGGATGAACCGGACGTGCAGTCGCCGTTCATGTTCAATTGCCGTTCAGCCGCACGGCCCCAAATGAAGCCTGCCGGGGTCCTTGGGTTTTTTCGCAAGAGAGAAGGATTTGCGATCGTGCGTTATGTTTATGGCATCACTTCGGCTTTGCTGGTGGGTGGCACAGCGCTCGCGCTCGTCACCCAGTCGCCCGTTATCGCGCAGGTCGCGCAGAACGAGCGCAGCGAAATCGCCAAGGCGGTTCCGCGCGCCGGCGCGCCCGAAAGCTTCGCCGACCTGGTCGAGCAGCTGCAGCCCGCAGTGGTCAACATCTCGACCAAGCAGGAAGTCACGCTGGGCGTCCGGCTCGATCCGTTCGCGGGAACGCGCGAACCGGTCACGCAGGAGCAGCAGGGCGGCGGTTCGGGCTTTCTGATCTCGGACGACGGCTATATCGTCACCAACAACCATGTCGTCACCGGCGGTCCGCGCGGCGAACAGGTGAACCAGGTCACGGTGACGCTGACCAACGGCAAGGAATTTCAGGCCAAGATCGTCGGCCGCGACGTCGCCTCCGACCTCGCGCTGCTCAAGATCGACGCGACCGGCATGCCGTTCGTGAAATTCGGCGACAGCGGCAAGGCGCGCGTTGGCGACTGGGTGGTTGCGATCGGCAACCCGCTCGGCCTCGGCTCGACCGTCACCGCCGGCATTATCTCGGCGGTGCAGCGCAATATCGGCAGTGGCGGTGCTTATGACCGCTACATCCAGACCGACACGGCGATCAATCGCGGCAACTCGGGCGGTCCGCTGTTCGACCTGCACGGCAATGTCGTCGGCATCAACAATATGCTGATCTCGCCCGTCGGCGCGAACATCGGGGTCAATTTCGCCATTCCGGCCGATGCAGCGATCCCGGTGATCAACGCGCTGCGCGCCGGCGAGCGTGTCGAGCGCGGCTATCTGGGCATCGGCATCGCGCCGGTCGGCGAGGATATGGCCGCGGCGCTCGGCCTGCCCAAGGATCGCGGCGAATTCGTCCAGCGCGTCGAGGATGACGGTGCCGCGGCGAAGGCGGGCATCAAGCGCGGCGACGTCGTGACCAAGGTCAACGGCAAGGATGTGACGCCGCAGCAGACGCTGTCCTACATCGTCGCGAACACCAAGCCGGGGACGCGTATCCCGATCGAGGTCGTGCGCGACGGCAAGACGATGACGCTCAACGCCGTCGTCGGCACGCGTCCGCCCGAAGACCAGCTCGCCGGCAATGATTTCGACCCCGAAGACGATCAGGCGACGCCTGACGACAACAGCGGGAGCGTTTCGGACAAGGCGGTCCAGGACAATCTGGGCCTCGCGGTGCAGACGCTGACCCCCGACATCGCGCGCGCTGTCGGCGTCGATGCATCGACCAAGGGCCTCGTCATCGGCGCCGCGTCGAGCAACAGCGATGCTGGCCGCAAGGGCCTGCGCCGCGGCGACGTGATCCTCAGCGTCAACCGCACCCCGGTGACGACGAGCGAGGGCCTGGCCAAGGCGGTGGCGGAAGCGAAGAAGGCTGGCCGCGACGCGGTGCTGATGGAAATTCTCCGCCGCGGCGGTCCGTCGGCGTTTATCGCGATCCGCATCAAGCCGTAATCGCGCAGCATCGTCAACGTTTCGAAAGGGGCGCCCGGACATCGACCGGGCGCCCTTTTCTTTTCTTGTCGTATACATTGTTCCTGATATGTTCTTGCTTCAACGAATCGGGAGATGACCAATGATCGGATATGTGACGCTCGGCACCAACGACCTCACCAAAGCGGCGGTTTTTTACGACGCGATCGCCGCCGAACTGGGTGTGCCGCGCATGATGGAATTCGACAATTTCATTGCTTGGGGCAAGGAGGGCGGCGGCGCGGGCATTGGCCTGACCAAGCCGTTCGACGGCAATGTCGCTACCGTCGGTAATGGCGTGATGGTGGCGCTGGAGGCCAGCGATACCGATCAGGTCCAGCGCCTCTATGATATCGCGCTGGCGCATGGCGGCAGCGACGAAGGCGCCCCCGGTCCGCGCGGCGAAGGCTTTTACGCGGGCTATTTTCGCGATCCCGACGGCAACAAGCTCAACGCTTTCGTCATGGGGTGACGACGCGTCGGCGACGCGCACGGGCGTTGCAGCCATAGCCAGTCCTAACGGCCGGCCGCGGCGCATTGCCGCCGTACCGGTCGGCTGTTAGCCTGCGGCACTCGTCCGTTTGCGAAAGGATCGTCATGCGTTGGAAGACGGCCATTGGTGTCGCGGTGATGCTCGGCTGTGCGTCGCCAACGCTCGCGCAGGAAAGCGCAGGGCAGAGCCTCGACGAAATCGCGCCTCAGATCGACGCGCTCTTTGCCCGCTATCAGGCCGATCAGCATATCCCGGGTCTCGTCTATGGCATCGTGCAGGATGGCAAGCTCGTCTATCTGAAGGGGCGCGGGGTCCAGGATGTGACGACCGGAACGCCGGTCGACGGCGATACGCTGTTCCGGATCGCCTCGATGACCAAGGCCTTCACCGCGCTGGCAGTGCTCAACCTGCGCGACCGGGGCAAGCTGCGGCTCGACGATCTGGCCGAAGATTATGTCCCAGAAATGAAGCGCTGGATCTATCCGACCGCGGACAGTCCGCGCATTCGTGTGCGCGACCTGCTCCACCATGTCGCGGGGTTCGTCACCGACGATCCGTGGGGCGACCGCCAGCAGATATTGTCGCAGGACGATTTTACCAAGATGCTGACCGCCGGCGTCCCCTTCACGCAGGCGCCGCAGAGCCGCTTCGAATATTCGAACTTCGGCTATGCCCTGCTCGGCCGCATCGTCGCCAATGCGTCGGGTATGCCCTATGCCGACTATGTCCGCATCACCATCCTCCGCCCGCTGGGGATGGAGGCCAGCGGCTATGACGTGACGCGCGCGCCGCGCGCGCATTATGCCCGCGGCTACCGCTGGGAAGGTGAGGCGTGGGTGCCCGAACCCGAAATGGCCGACGGTGCCTTCAATAGCATGGGCGGGCTGCAGGTCAGCGCGCGGGACTATGCCAAATGGGTCGCCTTTCTGCTGTCTGCCTGGCCGCCGCGCAACGAGGCCGATGCTGGGCCAATCCGCCGCGCAACGGTGCGCGAGATCGCGCAGGGTCTGAACTTCGTCTCGCTGGCGACGCGCGCCGGCGCGAGCGGCGAGACGGCGTGCAAGCAGGCCGCGGCCTATGGCATGGGTTGGCGCGTTGCGCAGGACTGCGACCTGGGGCTCACCCTGTCGCACGGCGGTGGCTATCCAGGATATGGCAGCCATGTGATGCTGATGCCCGACTTCGGCGCCGGCGTCTTTGCGCTGTCGAACCGCACCTATGCCGGACCGTCGGCGCCCGCCTGGGACACGGCGGTAGCGATGGAGAAGGCGGGATTGCTCAAAACCCGGCCAGCGTCGGTCACGCCCGACATGGCCGCGATGATCGCTGCGTCGCGCGCCGTCTATGACGCGGGCGACCTGGCGCCGATACAGGACCGGTTGGCGATGAACTTCCTGATGGATCGCTCGGCGGCGTTATGGGCGAAGGACCTGGCGGCGCTGAAAGATCAGCTGGGCGCATGTCCGACCGCCGAGCCGCCCGTCGCGCGCGGCGCGCTGGGGGCCTTGTTCCGGCTCAATTGCGAGCGCGGCAAGCTCGACGGTCAGATTCTGCTAGCCCCGACGCATCCGCTGACGGTTCAGGCCCTGCGCCTTCGTCCAGCACGCGACTAGCTCGCGGGGCGAGCCGGTGCCGCTTTGGCCGCGCCGCGCGGGCGCCGGGCGAAAAGCGGCTTCAAGGCGGCGCCGAGCTGCGCGAAGCCGCGGTCGAGGTCGGCGCTGAAGCGCGCATGATCGGCGTTCCAGCTCCGCATCCAGATTTCATCCATCATCGTCTGTCTCCATCGGTTGCGATGAAGTGCAGATGCGCCCTCGCTAGCGCCTTCGCCAATTAAAGCTTTGCACATAGATATAAGTTTGCCTTATGCACCGGTGATGCCGAAACTGCCGCCCCTTGCTGCCGTCCGTGCCTTTGAATCGGCTGCAAGGCTGGAAAATTTCTCGCGCGCTGCCGAGGAACTGGGGATGACGCAGGCAGCGGTCAGCTATCAGGTCCGCCAATTGGAAGACCGGCTAGGCCGCGCGCTGTTCGTGCGTGAGAAAGGGCGCGTGCGGTTGTCGGAGACCGGCCAACGCGTGTTCCCCGCGATCCGCGCCGCCTTTGCCGCAATGCACGATGCCTTCGCTGCACTTGGCAGCGACGAGACCGACGTGCTGACGATCAGCTCCGTGACGAGCTTCGGCGGCGCATGGCTGAGCGCACGTATCGGCCGCTTCCAGCTCGCTTACCCCGACCTTGCCGTGCGCATGTCGATGAGCAACGATCTCGTCGACTTCGACGCGTCGAACGTCGATGTGGCGATCCGCCTGGGAATGGGCCCCTGGCCCGGCCTGCGCAGCGACTTTCTGATGCGCCAGACGCTTGCTCCGCTCGCCGCACCATCGTTCATCGCCGAGCATGCGATCCGCGAACCCGCCGACCTGCTGCGCGTCCAGCGGCTCGCCCCGAACGACAGCTGGTGGGCCGACTGGTTTGTCGCCGCGGGGGTTGCGACTCCGCTGGCGCCATCGCGCCTCGGCATCGAGCTCGACAGCCAGTTGCAGGAGGCGAGCGCGGTGCAGGCGGGCTTCGGGGCCGCGATGATGACCCCGCTGTTCTGGCAGGCCGACCTTGCCAGCGGCCGGATGGTCCAGCCCTTCGATACACTCTATGTCGCCGATGCCGGCCTTTGGCTCGTGCACCGCGAAAATCGCGTCGGGGTGCGCAAGATCGAGCGCTTCCGCGAATGGCTGCACGCCGAATTGAAGAAGGATCGCCACCTGCTGCCCGAGGCGCTATGGCAGCCGCCGTCATGACCTTCACCGCCGTCCCGCTCACGCTCTATCCCGACATGTTCCCCGGTCCGCTGGGGCACAGCATGGCGGGACGTGCGCTCGAAAGCGGGACATGGGCGTGCGCGCCCGTCCAGATCCGCGATTTTGCCACCGACAGGCACCGCACCGTCGACGATACGCCCGCGGGCGGCGGCGCCGGCATGGTGCTGAAGGCCGATGTCCTCGGCGCTGCGATCGATCATGCGACGGCGGCGCATCCGGGGTTGCCGCTGCTCGCCATGACCCCGCGCGGTGCGCCGGTCACGCAGAAGCGCGTGCGCGACCTTGCCGCGGGTCCGGGGGCGATCATCCTGTGCGGCCGGTTCGAGGGTTTCGACGAACGCATCTTCGACGCACGGCCGATCGAGCAGCTTTCGATGGGCGACATCGTGCTTTCGGGCGGCGAGATGGGGGCGCTGATGCTGCTCGACGCTTGCATTCGGCTGCTTCCCGGCGTAATGGGCGCGGCTTCAAGCGGCGACGACGAATCGTTCGAGAACGGTTTGCTCGAATATCCGCACTATACCCGGCCCGTCACATGGGAAGGGCGCACGATCCCCGAAGTGCTGCGATCGGGGGATCATGCGAAGATCGCCGCCTGGCGGAAACAACAGGCGCAAGATCATACACGGTTACGCAGGCCGGACCTTTGGGAGCGTCATGAGGACGCTCGGGCCCGACCTGCCTCTGGCGCGCGGCAAAAGAAGAAGGACTAGAGGCATGAACCTCATCCAGACGATCGAAGCCGAAGAAATTGCCAAGGCCGGCAAAGAGATTCCGACGTTCCGCCCCGGCGACACGCTGCGCGTCGGCGTGAAGGTGGTCGAAGGCGAACGCACCCGCGTCCAGAATTTCGAAGGCGTGTGCATCGCGCGCTCGAACAAGGGCATGGGCTCGAACTTCACCGTGCGCAAAATGTCGTTCGGCGAAGGCGTCGAGCGCGTCTTCCCGCTTTATTCGCCGAACATCGATTCGATTACCGTCGTCCGCAAGGGCGCCGTGCGCCGTGCGAAGCTCTACTATCTGCGGGGCCGCACCGGTAAATCGGCTCGTATTGCGGAGCGCCGCGATTACCGGTCGGAAGCCGGCGAAGGCTAAGGAGAGGTTTCTCCCCACAAAGCCGAAACAGCTTTCCAAAACGACCGGTTCCGCCAAAGCGCAGAACCGGTCGTTTTTCATTTCACGCCAAGACAAAGGACATATTTCATGGGTTACCGGATCGTCGTCGCTGGTGCGACGGGCAATGTCGGACGCGAAGTCCTCGCCATCCTCGCCGAACGCGAATTTCCGATCGCCGAACTGGCGGCGGTCGCGTCGTCGCGCAGCCAGGGCGACGAAGTCGAGATCGGCGATACCGGCAAGACCGTGAAATGTCAGAATATCGAGAATTTCGACTGGTCGGGCTGGGACATGGCGATTTTCGCCATCGGCAGCGACGCGACCGCGATTCACGCGCCCAAGGCTGCGGCCGCCGGCTGCGTCGTGATCGACAACTCGTCGCTCTATCGCATGGACCCCGACGTGCCGCTGATCGTGCCCGAGGTGAACCCCGACGCGATCGACGGCTATACCAAGCGCAACATCATCGCGAACCCGAACTGTTCGACCGCGCAGATGGTCGTCGCGCTGAAGCCGCTGCACGATGCGGCGAAGATCAAGCGCGTCGTCGTTTCGACCTATCAGTCGGTGTCGGGCGCCGGCAAGGCGGGGATGGACGAGCTGTGGAACCAGACGCGCCAGATCTTCGTCGGCGATGAAAAGGACATCAAGAAGTTCACCAAGCAGATCGCCTTCAACGTCATTCCGCACATCGACAAATTCCTCGACGACGGATCGACGAAGGAAGAATGGAAGATGGTCGCCGAGACGAAGAAGATCCTCGATCCGAAGATCAAGGTCACCGCGACCTGCGTCCGCGTTCCCGTCTTCGTCGGCCATTCCGAAGCCATCAATATCGAGATGGAGAAGGAACTGCCCGCCGAGGAAGCACAGCGCATCCTGCGCGAGGCGCCGGGCGTCATGCTGGTCGATAAGCGTGAGGACGGCGGATATATCACCCCCGTCGAATGCGTCGGCGACTATGCGACCTTCGTCAGCCGGGTGCGCGACGACAGCACCGTCGACAATGGCCTGAACCTCTGGTGCGTCAGCGACAACCTGCGCAAGGGCGCGGCGCTGAATGCGGTGCAGATCGCCGAACTGCTCGGCCGCCGGCACCTCAAAAAGGGTTGATCTTGTTACCTCCCTTCGCGCAGCGATGGGGAGGCGGCAGCCCAATGGGCTGACGGAGGGGCTTTGACGCCGGTGCGCTCGCGGCCCCTCCACCATCCGCATCGCGGACGGTCCCCCTCCCCACCGCTGCGCGGCAGGGAGGATTGCCTTGGCGAGATCGGGGCATCCGGACTATGCCCGTGACATGACCGCGCCCTTCGCTTTTACCCACGCGCTTTGCCGGACCCCGGCGCCGTCGGCCGTCAACGGCATCCGCGCGGGCGGCGGCCCCGATCCCGAGCTGGCGGGGATCATAGCGGAACATGCCGCCTATGTCGCGGTGCTGCGCGAGCTGGGGCTGACGGTCGATGTCCTGCCGCCGCTCGATGCCTTTCCCGATGCCCTGTTCGTCGAGGACGTCGCGCTGACCTTTGCCGAAGGCGCGATCCTGCTCCGTCCCGGTGCGCCGAGCCGCGCGGGCGAGGTCGCGCATATCCGCGCCGCGCTCGCCGAACGGCACGGCCGCGTTCTCGAGCTGGCCGGACCGGGGCATGTCGACGGCGGCGATGTGCTGCGCCTTGCCGACCGCGTCATCATCGGCCTGTCCGACCGCACCGACCGGGCGGGCGCCGAAACGCTGACTGCGCTGCTCGGCGAGCTCGGCCACCGCGCGCAGATCGCGCAGACGCCGCCCGGCGTGCTGCATTTCAAGACCGGCTGCGGCCTTGTCGACGACCGCACCGTGCTCGCCGTCCCCGCCATGCGCGACTGCCCCGAATTTGCGGGGCTGGAGGTGTTGCTGACGCCGATGGGCGAAGAAGGCGCGGCGAATATCCTGCGCGTCCGCGACACGGTGCTGATCGGCGCGCGCTGGCTTGCAACGCAAGCGCTGCTGGCGGCGCGCGGCGTCCCGTTTCGCGCGCTGCCCACCGATCAGATCGCGCGGATCGACGCCGGGCTCAGCTGCATGTCGCTGCGCTGGTAATCGCCCCGCGCTCTGGCGTATAGCGGCGCGTCCCCTTCGGAGTCCTGCCATGCGCAAGCTGCCCGCCCTCGTCCTCCTCGCGCTGCTCGCGGCGTGCAAGCCCGCCGCCGACAAGCCGGCCGCCGATGACCGACCGCCGGTCGTGCCCGACGTCCCAGAGGCGAAGCTCGACGGTCCGGCAGCGGCGTCGCTGTCGGTCGCGCTCGACGCTGCGGGGCTGCGCTTCATCGACAAGGCCAGCGGCAAGGCCAGCCTGCTCGCGTTCGGCATCCCGCGCAAACAGGCCGAAGAGGCGTTGGCGCGCGTTGCGGGGGTCGTCGACGACCGCAGCGACAATGACGAGTGCGGCGCGGGGCCGATGCAATTTTCGCGCTTCGATGCAATGACGCTCAATTTTCAGGACGACAAGTTCGTCGGCTGGTTTCTGGGCGACGAGGCGGGCGCCGAATTCTATTCGACGGTCAGCGGCATCGGTATCGGCACGACGCGCGCCAAGGCATCCGCATCGACCACCGTCGTCGATCACAAGGACAGCACGCTGGGCGAGGAGTTCAGCCTGGGCACCGGCGATGCAGCGATCGGCGGCATGTTCGCCGAGCCGGGCAAGGATGCGAAGATCGAGGCGCTGTTCGCCGGGGCCAATTGCTTCTTCCGTTAACGGTCACGCAGATCGCCGGCGAGATTTGATCGACGGCGTTGCCGGGGCTAGTCTGCCGCCATGTCGGCTTTCCTTCCCTATGCGCCGCTCAACACGCCCAAAGCCTTTGGTGGCCGATTGTGGATCGTCGATGGTCCCGAAATCCGCATGGATTACGGGCCGACCTCGATCCCCTTTCCAACCCGGATGACCTTCGTGCGGCTTGCCGACGGCACGCTGTGGGTTCATTCGCCGATCGCTCCCGACAAGGACCTGCTTTCTGCCATCGACCGCCTCGGCCCGGTCGCCTGGCTGATCGCGCCGAACAGCCTTCATTATTGGTATGTGGCCGACTGGCAGGCGATCTATCCCGGCGCGCGAACGCTCGCGGTGCCCGATCTCGCCACGCGCGCGAAGCGGCCCTTCCGCATCGACGCGATGCTCGACGGCGAGGCGGTGCTGCCCGAAGAGCTGGAGACGGTTTTCGTTCCGGGCACGCTGGTCAATGAAGCGGTGTTTTTCCACCGGCCCTCGCGCACCGTCGTGCTGACCGACCTGATCGAGAATTTTGAGCCGCAGCGGATACGCAGCCGCTTTTATCGCGGGCTCGTCCGCCTCTCGGGCGCGGCGCATCCCGACGGCAAGGCGCCGATCGACCTGCGGTTGACCTTCTGGCCGCGCCGCGCGCGTGTTCGCCGGGCGGTCGCTGCTATATTGAGCTGGGATTGCGAGCGCGTCGTGATGGCGCACGGCTTGCCATATGAGCGGGACGGCGCCGCCGAGCTTCGGCGTGCCTTGCGCTGGGCCTGCTGACGCGGCGCTGGCGCGACCCTGTCAGTGCCCCATGTCGGCGGCCGAGGCCTGCGCCGCGCCGGGCCTGGGGGGACGCAGCAGGACGACGAGCGGCACGGCCGCGAGCGTGACCCACATCATCAGCCAGAAATCGTCGATATAAGCGACCATCGCCGCCTGCCGGTTGATTTCGCCATTGACCATCTGCATCGCGACGTCGCCGATGATGCCGAAGCGGTCGGCGGTCGAGGGGTCGACGAGGCTGACCGAGCTGTTGGTGACATGCGCGACCAGATCCTGGTGGCTGGTCTGCGTATTCGATCCGAGCAGCGTCGTGACCACCGAGATGCCCACCGACGCCCCCATGCTGCGGAACAGATTGAGGAGGCTCGATCCGTCGGTGCGGAACTGCATCGGGATCGTGGCAAAGGCCATCGTGTTGAGCGGGATGAAGATCAGCCCCATCCCCAGCCCCTGCACCAGCCCGCTGACGACCACGGGCCCGGTGCCCATCATCAGCGACCATTGGCTCATCTGATAGAGCGAATAGGCGGCGATCAGCAGTCCCGATCCGACCATCCAGCGCGCGTCGATCTTGCCGAGCAGGCGCCCGGCAACCCACATGCTCATCAGGATGCCGATCCCGCGCACCGCGAGCACCAGCCCGGTATCGATCACCGGCCAGCCGAACAGGCGTTGCAGCATCGGCGGCAGCAGCGCCATCGACGAAAACATGACGACCCCGATCACGATCATGAAGCCCATGCCCATGACGAGGTTGCGATCGGCGAGCATCTTGCGGTTGAACAGGGTCACCGGCGCGGTGAGCAGGTGGATGAGGAACATCCACAGGCAGGCAACCGAAACGCCGAGTTCGATCCAGATTTCGGCACTCTCGAACCAGTCCTGCTGCGCACCGCGGTCGAGCATCAGCTGCAGCGCAGCGAGGCCGAGCGCGAGCATCGAGAAGCCGAACAGGTCGAACTTGCGCTCGCGGGTGTGCGTCCGCGGCAGCAGCGCCCACATCAGCACCAGCGTGATCAGCCCGACGGGCAGATTGACGTAGAACACCCAGCGCCAATTCGCCGATTCGGTGAGCCAGCCGCCCAGGATGGGCCCCAGAATCGGGCCGATCATGATCCCCATGCCCCAGATCGACATCGCCCGCGCGTGCCGTTCGGGCGGGTTGATGTCGAGCATTACCGATTGCGACAGCGGGCTGATGAAGGCGGCGGCGATCCCCTGCAGGAAGCGGAACGCAACCATCTCCTCGAGATTCTGCGCGGCGCCGCACGCCATCGAGGTCAGGACGAAGCCGACGATCGCCGCAAGGAATAATTGCCGCCGTCCGATCCGGTCGGCGAGCCAGCCGGTGATCGGCATCGCCACTGCCGAGGCGATGATATAGCTGGTGAGAACCCAGTTGACCGTCTCGCTCGTCGCGCCGAGCGCGCTTTGCATATGCGGGATCGCGACATTGGCGATGGTCGTGTCGAGAATCTGCATCACCGACGCGCCCATCACCGCCACCGTCAGCAGGCCGCGATAGCGCACCTGCTGATAAAGCGGGATCGACGCATCGACCGGTTGCGCCGCACTGGGCGACCGGCGGGGAAGGGCGCGGCTCGCCATCGGCCCGCCCCTATTTCGCGGTGATCACTTTGACGTCGGCGGACAGGCCGGCGATCATGTCGCGCGACGGCGTTTCGTCGAGCGCGATGCGCACCGGCACGCGCTGCGTCACCTTCACCCAGTTGCCGGTCGCATTCTGGGCGGGGAGTACCGAAAATTCGCTGCCGGTTCCAGCGCCGATGCTTTCGACATGGCCGCGTACCTTGAGCCCCGGATAGGCGTCGAAGCGGATCTCGGCGCGCTGGCCGACGCGCATGTCGGCAAGGTCGGTTTCCTTGAAATTGGCCTCGACATAGGGGTGCAGCGTATCGACGAGCGTCACCGCGGGGAGCCCCGCGACCATCATCTGGCCGAGTTGCAGCCGGTCCGACTGGGCGATGCGCCCGGCGCTCGGCGCGCGCACTTCGGTGCGGCCGAGGTTGACCTGTGCCTGCGCGCGCTGGACCTTTGCCGATTCGACCTCGGGATTCACGCCGCTGCCCCCGGTGGCAAGCTTGGCGCGCGCCTCCGCGGCGTCGGCGCGGGCCTGCGCAAGGCCTGCGCGCGCCTGTTCGACCGCATGCTTCGATGCGTCATAGGCCGCCTTGGTGGTGAAGCCCTTTTCCATGAGCGCCGCCTGCCGCGCGAAATTGGATTCGGCAAAGCCCACCGCTTCCTTCGCCGCCTTGATGTCGACGCCGGTCGCGGCGAGGCTGGCCGACAGATTGCCGACATTGACCTTGGCCGCGTCGATCGCGGCATTCGCCTGCGCCACCGTCAGCGCATAGGGTTCGCCGTCGATGCGAAAAAGCAGCTGACCCTTGTCGACCATCTGGCCGTCGCGCACCGCAACCTCGGTGATCCGGCCGCCAACCTCGGCGGCGATCGATACCTTGTCCATCTGGACATAGGCATTGTCGGTCGACACCGCGCCGCCGCTCGTCAGCCAATACCAGCCGCCGCCGACGAGCAGCGCCAGCGGCACGCCGAACATCAACAGGCGGGTGCGCCAGCCCGGCTTGCGGGCCTCGTCGGTTTCGGCCTCGGGCGCGGGCGGCACGGGATCGGCCTTGGGTTTCGCCTTCGGCACCGAAACCTCTTCGCCCGTGGGAGCGGTGGGAGCGGTGGGCGCGGCGGCAGGACGGGAGGGGGAGAGCTGATCCATCACATTGTCTCTTTTGTCGGTTCCTTGCCGCATTCGCGGCGCGAAAGATTGGCGCGGACGCGCTCGACCAGCTCGATGAGCTGCGCGCGTTCGGCTGCGCTGAGCCCCTCGGTCGCCTCTTCGGTCAGCGCATCGGCGATGTCGCGCATGCCGCCGACGATCGCGCCGGTGCGCGGCGTCAGATACAGTCGCCAGGCGCGGCGGTCAGTCGGATCGGCGCGGCGTTCGACCAGCTCCGCCTCGACCAACCGGTCGACCATGCGCGACAGGGTGATCGGTTCGACCTCGATGAGTTCGGCGAGCGGCCCCTGCCGGATCCCCTCGTGCCGCTTCAGATAGCTGATCAGCCGCCACTGGAGCGCGGTGATTCCGCTGTGTTTCGTGCGTGCGTTGAAGGCGCGGCGAAACAGCCGCGCGGTGTCGTTGAGCAGGAAACCGATCGTCTCACTCATGGCATGCGATATAATAGCAACTGCTATAATATTCAATGACGATTATGCTGCATGTGCGAAGCATCTGATTTGGAGCAAAAAATTGCCGTTTCGCTTGCGCGGCGCCGCATTTTTTGCAGGATGCCGCGCATGAGTCTGTCTGCTGATCTTTTCTGGTCCTTCCGCTCGCCCTACAGCTATCTGGCGATCGGCCGCTACCGCGCGCTGATGGCGAGCCACGATGTGACGATCAACCTGCGCCCGGTCTATCCGCTGGCCGTGCGCCAGCCCGACTTTTTCGAGCGCAACCACCCCAATTGGCTCAGCTACACGATGCGCGACATGATCCGCGTCGCGCAGTTCCACGGCATCCCCTTCGGGCCGCCGCGTCCCGACCCGATCGTCCAGAATGTGATGACGCGCGAGATCGCCGCCGAACAACCCTACATCTATCGCCTCACCCGGCTGGGGCAGGCGGCGTCGCGGCGCGGCAAGAGCCTGGCCTTTTGCGACGAGGTGGCGCAGCTCATCTGGGGCGGCGCGCAGGACTGGCACCTCGGCGACCATCTGGCGGGCGCAGCGAAGCGCGCCGGGCTCGATCTCGCCGAACTCGATGCGGAGGCGGAAAGCGACGCCGAAACGCTCGATCAGGAGATCGCCGCCAACCAGGTCGCGCTCGAAATCGCCGGCCATTGGGGCGTGCCGACATTGGTGTTCGAAGGCGAGCCCTTCTTCGGACAGGACCGCATCGAAATGGCGAAGTGGCGCATGGAGCAAAAAGGGTTGCGCCCGCGATAGCTTGCGGACGTTCGCGCTTATCCTCGCCCGTTTGCATGGAGCGAAGTCCGCTCCCTACCCCAAAACCACCATGTGTGGCCGCGGCTGATGTCGGTCGGTTCGTGCGAACGCCCGCTTGGGGATTTCACCCGCTTGCCCTTGCGCGTCTTCCCCGCATAAGGACGGGCATGAGCATCGAACCGCAATTTTTCGACGCGCGCGATGGGGTGCGCCTGGCCTGGCGCGCAATGGGCGAAGGTCGGCCGATCCTGTTGCTGCATGGCCTGTTTTCGAGCGCCGAGGTCAACTGGATCAAATTCGGCACCGCAGCGCGAATCGCGCGTGAGGGATATCATGTCATCATGCCCGACCTGCGCGTCCACGGATCGAGCGCGGCGCCGCATGGGGCGGAGCATTATCCTTCCGACATATTGGTGGATGACCTGCAGGATCTGGTCGCGCATCTCGATCTTGCCGATTTCGACCTTGGCGGCTTCTCGCTCGGCGCGCGGACGAGCGTGCGCGCGGTCGTTGCGGGGATGCGCCCGGCGCGCCTGATCCTTGGCGGTATGGGGCTGGCGGGACTCGCGGGGTGGCAGCGGCGCGGGCAGTTCTTCAAGCGCGTGATCGCCGAATATGACAGCGCGAAGCGCGGCGACGACACATGGCTGTCGATCCAGTTCATGAAAACGATGAAGATCGACCGTGTCGCGGCGGGGCTTCTGCTCGACAGCTTCACCGACACGCCGCCCGAAGCGCTGGCGGCGATCACGATGCCGACGCTGGTGGTGTGCGGCGAACAGGATCAGGACAATGGCTCAGCGTCCGAACTAGTCGCGGCGCTGGCCGATGCCCAACTCGCGACGATCCCCGGCACGCACATGTCGAGCGTCACCGAGCCCGAGCTGGGTGAGGCGATCGCGGCCTTTCTGACCGCTTGACCCCCCGGCGCCGACGCGCCAAGCTGGTTTTACGGCGCCGCAGAGCGCACCCCCAAAGTCCAGAGGATTGCACCCCATGAAAGCCATGATTTCGACTATGTCGCTTGCCCTGTCGCTCGCGCTCGCCGCACCGGCATATGCGCAGGACAATGCCGCCGCGACCGCGGCCCCCGCCGCCACGCCGACCGCGGCCGACGCCGATGCCTTCATCGCCGCCGTCGAGAAGGATCTGTTCGACTATACGGTCGAGGCGAGCCAAGTGAACTGGGTCAACGCCACCTACATCACCGACGACACCGACGCGATGGCCGCGCGGATCAATGCCGTGGGGACCGAAAAGTCGGTCAAATATGCACTCGAAGCCGCGAAATATATGGATGTGCCGGGGCTCAGCGCCGATACGAAGCGCAAGCTCGACATCCTGCGCACCGGCCTTGTCCTTCCCGCGCCGACGAAGCCTGGCGCCGCGACCGAGCTCAACACGATCGCGACCGACCTGCAATCGCAATATGGCAAGGGCCGCGGCAGGCTCGACGGCAAGGAAATCTCGGGATCGGATATCGAGGCGGAGATGGGCAATCTCCAGCACACGCCCGCCGAATTCGCCGAAATGTGGACAAGCTGGCACGACAATGTCGGCGCCCCGATGAAGGATGATTATGCGCGCATGGTCGCGATCGCCAACGAAGGCGCGAAGGAACTCGGCTTTGCCGATACCGGCGCGATGTGGCGGTCGGGCTATGACATGTCGCCCGAGGATTTCGCGAAGACCACCGAACGGCTGTGGCAGGAAGTGAAACCGCTCTACATGGCGCTTCACACCTATGTCCGCTGGAAACTCAACGAGAAATATGGCGACGCGGTGCAGCCGAAAACCGGCCCGATCCGCGCCGATCTACTTGGCAACATGTGGGCGCAGGAATGGGGCAATATCTACCCGCTCGTCGCGCCGCCGGGATCGGGCGACCTAGGTTACGACATCGGCGATCTGCTCAAGGAAAAGGGCAAGGCGCCGCTCGACATGGTCAAGGCGGGCGAGAATTTCTATTCCTCGCTCGGCTTCGCGAAGCTGCCCGATACCTTCTGGAAGCGCAGCCAGTTCCTGAAGCCCGCCGACCGCGAAGTCGTGTGCCATGCCTCGGCCTGGGACGTCGACAACAAGGACGACATCCGCATCAAGATGTGCATCAAGGTGAACAGCGACGATTTCGTCACCATCCACCACGAGCTTGGCCACAACTATTATCAGCGCGCCTATAACAAGCAGCCGTTCCTCTATCTGAACGGCGCCAACGATGGCTTCCACGAAGCGATCGGCGACTTCATCGCGCTGTCGATCACCCCGCAATATCTGGTCGACATCGGCCTGCTTGACAAGGCGAAGGTGCCGAGCGCCGACAAGGATATCGGCCTGCTGCTGCGTCAGGCGATGGACAAGGTCGCCTTCCTGCCCTTCGGCCTGCTCGTCGACCGCTGGCGCTGGGGCGTGTTCGACGGGTCGATCAAGCCCGCCGATTACAACAAGGCCTGGACCCAGCTTCGCCTGCAATATCAGGGCATCACGCCGCCGGTCGCGCGCCCCGAAACCGCGTTTGACCCGGGCGCCAAATATCATATCCCCGGCAACACGCCCTACACCCGTTATTTCCTGGCGCGCGTGCTGCAGTTCCAATTCTATCAGGCGGCGTGCAAGCAGGCGGGATGGAAGGGCCCGCTCCACCGTTGCTCCTTCTATGGCAACAAGGAAGTGGGGCAGAAGCTGAACGCGATGCTCGAAATGGGCGCCTCCAAGCCCTGGCCTGACGCGCTCGAGGTCTTCACCGGCAGCCGCGACATGTCGGGCAAGGCGATGATGGAATATTTCGCCCCGCTCAAGAAATGGCTCGACGAACAGAATAAGGGCAAGCCGTCGGGCTGGTAAGGCACGCGGAACCGCAAGCAAGGGACCGGAAAGCCATCTTTCCGGTCCCTTTGCATGTCGGCCGGGTACCGGCCGCCGCCGCTTTGCCGATTGCCTGATTTCCTGCGCCGTTCTAGGCTCTTGGCCGGGTGCCCAGAGCGGAGGAATGCAGCAGTGAGCGACGGCAGCGAAGCGACCGAAATCTATATCGGACTCGGCGGAGGCGGTGCGCCCGACGGGCCGCGCCAGTCGCTGGTGCTGAAGCGCGCGAACCGCCACGGGCTGATCGCGGGCGCGACCGGGACCGGCAAGACGGTGACGCTGCAGGGACTGGCCGAGGGCTTTTCGGCGGTCGGCGTGCCGGTCTTCGTTGCCGACGTGAAGGGCGACCTGTCGGGCCTCGCGATGGCGGGCAGTCCGACATCGAAACTGCACGAGGTCTTTGCCAAACGCGCGGCCGAAATCGGCGACAGCGACTGGGCCTATCACGACAATCCGGCGATCTTCTGGGACCTGTTCGGCGAACAGGGCCACCCCATCCGCACCACCATTTCCGAAATGGGGCCGCTGCTGCTCGCGCGGCTGATGGATCTCAACGAGGTGCAGGAAGGGGTTTTGTCGATCGCCTTTCGCGTCGCCGACGAACAGAATCTGCTGCTGCTCGATATGGGCGATTTGCAGGCGATGCTCGCCTGGTGCGCCGAAAATGCCGGCGATCTGTCGACCAAATATGGCAATGTGACCAAAGCGACGGTGGGGACAATCCAGCGCCAGCTTTTGTCGCTGCAAAGCCAGGGCGGCGACCATTTCTTCGGCGAACCCGCGCTGGACATCATGGATATGATCCAGTGCGACGACAAGGGCCGCGGCTATGTGAACATCCTTGCCGCCGACAAGCTGATGGCCAGTCCGAAGCTTTATGCGACCTTCCTGCTCTGGCTGCTGTCCGAGATGTTCGAGACGCTTCCCGAAATCGGCGATCCCGACAAGCCGAAGCTCGTTTTCTTTTTCGACGAGGCGCATCTGCTGTTCGACGATGCGCCGCCCGCGCTCGTCGACAAGATCGAACAGGTCGTGCGCCTGATCCGCTCGAAAGGCGTCGGCGTCTATTTCGTGACGCAGAACCCGATCGATGTGCCCGAAGAAGTCGCGGGGCAGCTCGGTAACCGCGTCCAGCACGCGCTGCGCGCCTTTACCCCGCGCGACCAGAAGGCGGTGAAGGCGGCGGCCGACACCTTTCGGCCCAATCCGAAGGTCGATGTCGCGCGCGAGATCACCGAGCTCAAGGTCGGCGAGGCGCTGGTCTCGCTGCTCATGCCCGACGGCGCGCCCTCTCCGGTCGAGCGCACGCTGATCAAGCCGCCCTGCTCGCGCGCCGGCCCGCTCGATCCCAAGGAGCGCGCGATCATCCAGTCGATCTCGCCGGTCGCGGGCAAATATGACACACTCGTCAATCGTGAAAGCGCCGAAGAACTGCTCGCCGCCAAGGCCGAGCAGGCGCAGGCGGCCGCCGCCGAAGCCAAGGCGCAGGAGGAAGCCGACAAGGCGGCGGCAATCGCAGCGAAGGAAGAGGCCAAGCGCAAGGCCGCCGACGAGCGCGTCCGCCTGCAACAGGAACGCGCCGCGGCGCGCGAGGCGGCGAAGCCGAGCATGGCCGAAAAGATGATGCAATCGGCGGCGCGCTCTGCCGCGACGAGCCTCGGCCGGCAGGTTGCGGGCAAGTTCGGCGGCCAGTTGATGCGCGGCATATTGGGCAGCCTGTTCAAATGACCGCCGGCGATGCCGCGCGGATGGAGGCGGCGCTGCTCGCCATCGCCGACGCGGGCATCGACATTCGCCATGCGCTGTTCGATCGGTTCCTCAATGCCTTCCCGCAGCGACGCGCCGCCTTTCTGAACCTCGATGCGGCGTCGCGGCGCATGACCGACGAGACGTTGCAGGCGATGTTCGGGCTGGCGCAGGACGAAGGCTGGGTCTGGCCGCAGATTGCCGAACTGGTGGTGACGCATCGCAACTATGGAGCGCTGACGACGGCCGAATATGACGCCTTCGTCGATATGGCGGTCGATGCGCTTGCGGTGGCGGCGGGCACCGCATGGGACGCGGATTGCAACGCCGCGTGGCGCCGTCAGGCCGCGGCGCTCAAAGCGATGATCCACCGCGCACTCGCCGAATGGCAGGCGGCGCTTCCCGAGGCGCACCGCCAGGCGGCCGGCTGATCCGAGCCCGCGCCCGCGGCGCGCTATTCCATCTCGACAGGCGCCGAGGCTTCAGGCAATTTGGTTGCATGACAAAACCTATATTGCCTGGAGAGGTAGCCGCCGCCGTCGTCGATCCCGCCGCTTACGGGGCATGGGACGGCTTGCACGAACAGCTTTCCTGGGCGCGCGCCAATGCGCCGCTCGCGGTAGCCGAGAACCCTGACTATGATCCCTTCTGGCTGGTGACGCGGCACGCTGACGTCATGGCGATCGGCCGCGATCCGCAGCGCTTTGCCAATGCAGTGCGCCCGACCGTGCTCACCAATCGCGATGGCGAGGCGCTCGCCCGCGCCGCGACGCCGGGCAATGACGGGCATCTGATCCGTTCGCTCGTCCAGATGGACGCGCCCGACCATATGAAATACCGGCTGCTGACGCAGAGCTGGTTCATGCCCAAGAATCTGAAGCAGGTCGAAGACCGCATCCGTCAGATCGCACGCGAGACGGTCGACAAATTGCTCGCGACCGGCGGCGAATGCGATTTCGCGCGTGACGTCGCGGCGCATTACCCGCTGCATGTCGTGATGGACATATTGGGGGTGCCGCCGGAAGACGAGCCGCGAATGCTGATGCTGACCCAGCAATTGTTCGGATCGACCGACCCCGACCTCAACCGCAGCCGCGAGGCGATCACCAGCGCCGAACAGGCGATCGCCATGCTCCACTATGTCATCGCTGATTTCGAAAATTATTTCCGCGAACTGACCGCTGACCGCCGCGCCAATCCGCGTCAGGATATTGCGACGGTGATCGCCAATGCGACGATCGACGGCGGTCAGATCCCTGACCGCGAACTTGCAGGCTATTATATGATCATCGCAACGGCGGGGCACGACACGACGAGTGCGTCAACCGCCGGCGCGATCATGGAGCTGGCGAAGAATCCGGCGCTTTTCGAACGCTTTCGGGCCGCCGACAGCGACAAGGCAGGGCTGATCGAAGAGGCGATCCGCTGGACGACGCCGGTGCAGCATTTCATGCGCACCGCGCGGGCCGATGTCGAGATCGGCGGGCAGCAGATCCGCGAAGGCGACTGGCTGATGCTCAACTATGTCTCGGCCAACCGCGACGAGGCGGTGTTCGGCGACCCCTTTGCCTTCGACCCCGACCGTGCGAAGAATCAGCAGATCGCCTTCGGCTTCGGCGCGCATGTGTGCCTCGGCCAGCATCTGGCGCGCATGGAAATGCGGATCATGATGGAAGAATTGCTGCCGCGCCTGAAAAAGCTCGAACTCGCGGGCGAACCGGCGCGCGTCGAATCGGTGTTCGTCGGCGGCTTGAAGCGCCTGCCGATCCGGTTCGAAGCGGCGTAGGGGGCTGCAAGCGACAGAAGATTGCCGGGCTGACTGAAGGAACGAGCGTCCCGGGTCGCTATTGTGTTCCCCGGCGAACGCCGGGGCCCAGAGCGTCGAACGCTGACGTTGGAGTTTTAAAGCCCCGGACCCCGGCTTTCGTCAGGGAACAGCAAACTGCCGCAAGGACGCTACCCTAAACTTTCTCGCCCGGAAAGAAGCGCGCGATCACATCGCTGGCGAGGCGCGCCGGGCGCAGCGTTTCGGCGTCGATGCAACACCAGCTCGATTTGACTTCGGCGAGCACCTCTTCGCCGCGCTTTATGATCGTTTCATAGAAAGCGCGCGCGCCCTGAACCTTTTCCAGGATCACCGTCGCGATGACCTCATCGTCGAGAAAGGCGGGGCGGCGATAGGTGATTTCATGCTTCAGCGCGACCCACAGATGCTGGGCCACCGCCTCGGGCGGCGCGATCTTTCGCCAGTGCGACAGCACTGCATCCTGCACCCAGCTTAGATAATGGGCGTTGTTGACGTGGCCCATGAAGTCGATGACGTCGGGGCCGACGGTGATGTCATGGTCGTGGGGAAGCGCGGCGCTGCTCATATCGTTGACACTAGTGTCAACAATTCGTGACGGAAAGATGAAATCCGATTCTTTTCTGGTCCGGTCTCGGGAAGGACCATCTTCTGCGTCGGCGAAGAATGCACTCAGCCGCGGCCGCGATAGGGCGCGACCCCCTGATCGGGCAGCCACAGCCCCAGGGGCGGCGGCCCCGATTGCCAGAACACGTCGATGGGAATGCCGCCGCGCGGATACCAATAGCCGCCGATGCGCAGCCATTGCGGCTGCATCTCGTCAAACAGGCGGCGGCCGATACCCACGGTGCAGTCTTCGTGAAAGCCTGCATGGTTGCGGAAGGAGCCGAGGAACAGCTTGAGGCTTTTCGATTCGACGATCGTCTCGCCCGGCGCATAGTCGATCACCAGATGCGCGAAGTCGGGCTGCCCGGTAACGGGGCAGAGCGAGGTGAATTCGGGCGCGGCAAAGCGCACGAGATACAGCTCGCCGGCGCGCGGATTGGGGACATAGTCGAGCAATGCCGCCTCGGGCGAGGCAGGCAGTTCACTCGATTGGCCGAGATGTTTGGGCTGAAGCGGCGTATGGCTGGAATCACTCATGGCTTTCGTCTAGTGCGGCGCGCAGCCGATGTCACCGTCGATCGGGACGGGATGGCGGCGCGAAGCGCCCGTGCGATACGCAAGGCGCAGGCCATACAGAGTTTTCGGGATCGCATTACATCATGACGAAGCGGAGTTTCGGGCGGACAGCGAAGATGGCGCGGCTATCGACCGCCGCGCTGGCGGCGGTGCTGATTGCGGGGGCAGCGGGAACGCCCGCGCTGGCACAGCAGGACGAAACGCCCGCCCCGACCCCGGCGCCGTCGGCCACCAGTCCGTCGACCTTCCGCCTGCCGTCGACCAACGATGGCCGTACCACGGGGATGCAGGGTCCCGCGGACAATGGCATTCCGCCGCTTGCGCCGGGCGAGCGCCGCGGGACTCCGGCACCGACGCCTGCGCCGAGCATGGTCGTCCCGACGCGCCCTGCGCCCGCGCCGACGACCCAGCGTCCGACCGCGACCACGCCGGCGCCGACCCCCGCGCCCACGCCCACGCGCCGCGATACGCCCGCCGCCGCATCGACGCGCGCGCCTTCCGCGGCGCCTGCGCCCGCGCCGACTCCGGCACCGACCGCATCGCAGGGTGCGCCCGCCGCGACCTCGCCGACCGACGATGCCGCCACGCTGCCGGGCTTCACCAGCGATCCGACGAGCGCAGCGGGCACCCTCGATGCGCCGGTGCAGCCGTCGGACGAGGCAGCCGGTGCGGCGGCGCCGATCGACAAGGGCGCGGTGCCAATCTGGGCGTGGCTGCTCGCGGGACTCGCCGCTGCCGGGGCGGGGCTATGGTATTGGCGCCGCCGTCCAGCGCCCGCCGCCGACGCCCCGGCTGATTATGATCAGCCCTCGCCGCCGCCCGCACCGCGTGCCGCCGTTCCTGCAGCGCGCGCAGCGCCGCAGCCAGCGCCGCAGCCTGCTCCTCCGGCGCCGCAACCCGCGCCGCAACCGGATCGTGGGCCCCAGCCGCAATTCCGGCCGACGCCGCTTCCGGTCGCTTCGCCGCCCGTTCCCTCCCCGCTCGTCACGCGCCCCGCCGCAGAACGACGCGCGCAGGTGTCGATGGCGTTCGAGGTGCGCGACATTCGCCTGACGTCCGAACATCTGGTCGTGTCCTTCACGCTCAACCTGCTGAACGAGGGGCTGCTCGACGCCACCGGCCTCCTCGTCCGTATTGCGCTGCATCAGGCGTCGGCGATGCCCGAAGCGGTGCTCGCGCGCTTTTTCGACGGCGCGGGGGGCAGCGTGCTGCGCGACGACATGACATTGGCGGCGGGCGCGGGCGAGGCGCTGACGACCGAGGTGATGTTGCCGCGGGCGATCGTCGAGCCGCTGGTGATCGCCGGCCGCCCGATGCTGATCCCGGTCATAGCGCTCGACGTCACCTATCATTGGGATGGCCCTGGCGAAGCCTTTGGCCAGAATGCCGGCAGTTTCGTGCTCGGCCGCGAACAGGGGACGAGCGGCAGCGACAAGCTGGCACCGCTGCCCTTCGATCGCCCGATGCTGGTCATCGACCGCCCTGGTGCGCGCACGACCGCCGTGCGCCGGATGCAGTGATTCTCCGCGTCGCGCGGGCGCCATGCTCCGCTTTACCTCTGCTTTTGTGTTGCGGCGCAGCATTGACTGGGGCAGAGCGCCACTGCGCTTGAAAAAGCGCAGGTGGGGGCATAGGCTGATGTTCCCCGGAAAGATTAAGAGCCACAGCAGGATGGCCGGCGGAGGGAATGGATAGAAGGTCCACCGCCCGGTCGTAACAGGAGCATGACATGGACGCCTTGGTTTCTACCGAATGGCTGGAACGCGAACTGGGGGCATCGGACCTGCGGGTTGTCGATGCGACGAAATTCATGGCGGGAACCGACCGCGACGCGCGGGCCGAATATGAAGCCGGCCATATCCCCGGCGCGGTGTTCATGGACCTGACCGAACTGGCCGACGCGACGAGCGCGGTCGAAAATATGGCGCCGCCGCCCGAAAAATTCGCGAGCCGCATGCAGTCGCTCGGCCTCGGCGACGGCAGCCGGATCGTGATCTATGACGACAGCCCGCTCAAGAGCGCGGCGCGTGCCTGGTGGCTGCTCAAACTGTTCGGCGCGCATGATGTCGCGCTGCTCGACGGCGGCCTCGCCAAGTGGAAGGCCGAAGGGCGCCCGCTAGAAATGGGCAAGCAGACGCTGCGCCACCGCCACTTCACCGTTTGGCGCGACGCGAAGGCCGTCCGCACCAAGGATCAGATGCTCGCCAATGTCGATGGCGGCACCGAACAGGTTGTCGATGCGCGCCCGGCGGCGCGCTTCACGGGCGAGGAACGCGATCCGCGTCCGGGCATGGCACCGGGACATATTCCCGGTTCGCGCAGCCTGCCGCACAGTCAGCTGTTCAACGACGATGGCACCTGGAAGCAGGGCGATGCGCTGAAGGCGGCTTTCGATGCCGCCGGGATCGATCTCGACAAGCCGCTCGTCGCGACCTGCGGCAGCGGCATGACCGCGACCGTCCTTGCCTTTGGCGCGCATCTGCTCGGCAAGGATGATGTCGCCGTTTATGACGGCAGCTGGAGCGAGTGGGGCGCCGACGCGGCGACTCCGAAAGCGACCGGCGCGGCCTGACCGGGCGGTGGCCGGCCCGGCGGACAAGGATGATCGACGCCGCCCCGCGACGAAGCTCGTGCAGGGCGGACGGCGGCCCGAATGGACGGGTGACCCTCGGCTTGGCGGGGGTATCGTCAATCCGCCGGTCTGGCGTGCCTCGACGATCCTTTATGACAGCATCGCCGATCTGAAGGCGCGCGGCCATGCGACGCACGACAAACTCTATTACGGCCGCCGCGGTACGCCGACGGTATGGGCGCTTGCCGACGCGCTGACCGAACTCGAGCCGGGCGCGGAGGGCACGCTGCTCTATCCTTCGGGCGTTGCAGCGATATCGGCGGGGCTGCTTGCGCTGCTCGCGCCGGGCGATCATCTGCTGATGGTCGACAGCGCCTATGAACCGACGCGCAGCTTTTGCGACGGCATGCTCGCGCGGTTCGGCGTGCGGACCAGCTATTATGATCCGTGCGTCGGCGCGCGCATCGCCGATCTGATCGAACCCGAAACGCGGTTGATCTTCCTCGAATCGCCGGGCAGCCTGACCTTCGAGGTCCAGGATGTGCCAGCGATCACGCGCATCGCCCGCGAACGCGGCGTCGTGACGATGCTCGACAATACCTGGGCGACCCCGCTGCTCTTTCCGGCGATCGCGCATGGCGCCGACGTGACGATGATGAGCCTGACCAAATATGTCGGCGGTCATTCGGACGCGATGATGGGATCGCTGACCGCGACGCGCAGCCTCTGGCCGCGGCTGCGGCAGGCGACCTATCAGCTCGGCCATGCGGTATCGCCCGACGATTGCGCGCTGATGCTGCGCGGGCTGCGCACGCTCGATGTGCGGCTGGAGCGCCACGGCGCCAATGCGCTTGCGGTGGCGCATTGGCTTGCGGCGCGGCCCGAGGTCGGGCGGGTTCTCTATCCGGCGCTGGCGGACGATCCGGGCCATGCGCTTTGGACGCGCGATTTTTCGGCGGCGAGCGGCCTGTTCGGCTTTACGCTGAAAGGCGCGGGCGATGCTGCACGCGCGCGCTTTATCGACGCGCTCACTCTGTTCGGCATCGGTTTCAGCTGGGGCGGCTTCGAAAGCCTGGTGGTGCCAAGCGATCCGCAGGCGATTCGCACCGCGACCGATTGGACCGATCCCGATGCGCTCATCCGCCTGTCGATCGGGCTCGAGGATCCGGTCGATCTGATCGCCGATCTCGAACGCGGATTCGCTGCGCTCGGCGGCGCATCATGATGGACGCGCTGCTCCTCCGGCTGGGCTTGCCGCGCATGGCGGAGGCCCAGCTGGCGGAGCTCGGCGTCGCCGCGATGATCGCCGGAGCGGCCTTGATCGTCGGCTGGACGCTGAAGGTTCGGCTCGGGCCGCAGCTGGCCAACTGGCTCCATGGCCGCGAACGCCATTCGCGCGGGCCGCTGACCGAACGAGCACCCGCGATTCTCGGCTGGCTGGTCGCGCTTCTGATCGCCGGAATCGGCTGGAGTGCCTGGGCCTGGACGCCCTATCCGGCGCTGCTGCTCGGGCTGGTGCTCGCTTTCTCGGCCGCGGCGACGGCGCGCAATCTGGTGCTGGGCGTCGGGCTGGGCCGCGTTCCGGCGCTGATGCTGGCGGCGGTGCTGTTCGTGGCGCTGTTGTCGCACGTCGTCGGCGGACTGGCGACCCTGCAGGACCGGCTCGATGCGATCGGCTTCAGCGCCGGACGCATGCATGTTTCGCTGCTGTCGCTCATCAATATCGCCCTGACGGCGCTGGTGCTGTTCCTGCTGGTGCGTATCGCCAACCGGGTCGTGCGGCGCGTCGTGCGCGGCGGTCCCGACCTCGATCCCACGCAGCAATTGCTGGTCGAAAAGATCGCGAGCGTTGTGATCGTGATTGCGGCCTTTTTCGTCGGCATCGACCTGCTCGGCATCGATCTGACCGCCTTTGCGGTCTTTTCGGGTGCGCTCGGGCTCGCCGTCGGTTTCGGCCTGCAAAAGACGTTCGGCAATCTGATCGCCGGAATCATCCTGTTGATGGATCGGTCGATCAAGCCGGGTGATGTCATCGTCGTCGCCGATGCGGTGGGACGGGTGAACAAGATCGGGGTGCGCGCGGTGTCGGTCATCACGCGCGATGGCAAGGAACATCTGATTCCGAACGAACTGCTGATGACCGAGCGGGTCGAGAATTGGAGTTATTCGAGCCGCGAAGTGCGAATCAAGATGGCGGTCGGCGTCAGCTATGACAGCGATCTGCGGCTGGCGCAGCGATTGATGCTCGAGGCCGCCGACGAAGCGCCGCGCGTTCTCAAAAAGCCCGCCCCGGTGTGCTGGATCACCGGTTTCGGCGACAGCGCGGTCAACCATGAACTGCGGCTGTGGATTTCGGACCCCGAAGGTGGGCTCGGCAATATCCAGGGCGACGTTTTTCTCCGCATCTGGGACAAGTTCAAGGCGGCGGGAATCGAAATTCCCTTTCCGCAGCGCGACGTCCATGTCCGCTCGCTGCCCGAAAAAACGCCCGCCGCGGCAAAACCGAAGCGGGCGTCTCGAAAGCCGGGCTGAGCGATACCGTTGCCCGCGTCAGAATCCCTTGGCCTTGGCGCGTTCGATTCCCTGAAGAATGATCGCCTTGGCTTCGTCGACGTCACCCCAGCCGCCAAGTTTTACCCATTTGCCGGGTTCGAGATCCTTGTAGTGCGCGAAGAAATGCTCGATCTGCTGCAGCACGATTGGCGGCATGTCGGAGTAGCTTGCGACGTTCGCATAATAAGGGAAGGTCGAATTGACCGGCACGCACAGAAGCTTTTCGTCGCCGCCGCCATCGTCTTCCATTTTGAGGACGCCGATCGGGCGGCATTTGACGACCGCACCGGCAACCACCGGCGACCGCGCAACCACCAAGGCATCGAGCGGATCGCCGTCTTCGCCCAGCGTATGCGGAATGAAGCCATAATTGGCGGGATAGCGCATCGGCGTGTGCAGGAAGCGATCGACGAACAGCGCGCCCGACGCCTTGTCGAATTCATATTTCACCGGCTCGCCGCCGATCGGCACCTCGATCAGCACGTTGAGGCTGTCGGGCGGACTGTCGCCGGCGGGGATAAGGTCGATGCGCATGGGAGAGTATCCTTATTTGGTGATTTGCGCGCGCCTTTAGCGCCCGTGGGCGCCGAAAGTCGAGGCCATTACGACCAAAGATAGGCCGGCGCGATCAGAGCGCGCGCTTGGGCGCGAGCAGCCGGTCGAACCAGTCGGGCCCCGTGCCGACCTTTTCAAGGTGCGGCCAGCGCAGCCCGCCATGATAGTCGATCTCGACCGTCCGGTAGCGGCCGCCGCGTTCGACGAGCAGCCGAACCGGGGTCTTGCCGTCGGCGGCGGCACGGATCGCCGCCTCCAACCGCTCGCGGTTATAGGCCATGCCATCGACCGCGAGGATCTTGGTGCCGTTGATGATGTCGGCGCGAAAGGCGGGGCCGTCCCACAGGATGCTGCCGGCGACGCCGTCCTTGTCCACGGTCATGCCCAGCGAATGGGTGAGGTCGAAATTCTTCGCCCGTGCCATCCGCGCCCGGTCATAGGCGTTGGGGGCATCGCGCCAGACAAGGCGGTAGCCCGCCTTTTCGATACCGCCAACGGGCGCCGGTTGGCCCGGTTCCTGAAGCCGCGTGCGCAGGAACTTGTCCCAATCATAGGGATAGACGGCGTTGAGCGCCGCGACGACATCGGCAAAATTATAGGTAACCTCGCCCCAGTCGCCGTCGCGGCCGCCGAAGAAGCCGCGCGCGAAATCGTCGAGGCTCTTGGCATTGTTGGTCGCGTCTCGAATCAGCATGTCGGCCTCGAGCCAGACGAGCGAGCCTTCGTTGTAATAATCCTCGGTGCGCGTCGCGCTCGGGAAGGGGCGCGGCTTGCGCGCCGCGATCACCGGATCGAGCGTCGTATCCTCGACCGATCGCCATGCGCGACCCGGCTGGACGCTGTAGAAGGCGGCGTTGCTCGCCCATTCGCCGAGGATTGTGTCCTTCGACTGCATTCCCGACCGGCCGGCGAGGACCAGATCCCAAAAGCTTGTCTGGCCTTCATAGACCCACAGCAGATTGCCCTGCATCGGGGTGCGATAGTCGGGGGTCCATAATTTGTCGGGGCGGCGATATTTGCCGTTCCAGCTATGCACGAATTCGTGCGGCAGCAGCCCGCGATCCGAATCGCCATCATCCCATTTGGTGAAATAGTCGGTGCCGCGGCTGTTCTCGCTGCTGCGATGATGCTCAAGGCCAATGCCGCCCAGCTCGTCGGTCAGGGCGAGCAGAAATTCGTAGCGGTCGAAATGCTTCGTCCCGAACAGCGCCAGCGTTTCCGACACAAGCGCCGCGTGCCGCGCGATCTGGTCGGGCGTCGCGTCGAGATATTTCGCCTCATCGGCGACGACGTTCAGCGTGACATTCTGACCCAGATCCCATTTGCGGAAATAGCGCCCCGCAAACATCGGGCTGTCGACCAGCGTTTCATAGCTCGTCGGCGCATAGCTGTAGCGGTTGCCGGAAATCTTGAGCCCGTCGAGCGCTGCGGCGCCGGTCCAGCCTTCGGGCAGCGTCAGGTCGAGCTGGACCGGAATCTGGCGCGTGAAATAGCCCGCGGGGTACATGCTGACCTGTTCCCATTGCAGGTTCATCATCGCCGGCGTCACCACGACCCGGCCCTCGCTGCTGCGCGTCGGCGACAGGAAGTCGAAGGCGATGTCGATGTTCTTGGTGCCGGCGGGCACGTCGATGTCGAAGGCGTAGACGTCGGTCGGTTGCCGCGTCCAGCCGAGCGGCTGGCCGCCGGCGCTTGCCTTGAACCCCGCTATTTCGGCGATTGCGCCGCGCGGTGCGTGCTTGCCGGGAAGCCATTGCGGATAGAGCAGGGTGAATTTGCCCGCGCGCGGCACCGGAATGGTCTGGCGCACGCGATAGATGCCGCGGGCAAAGTCGGTCGCATCGACCTTGAGCAGCATCATGCCGGGATAGGGTTTGTCGGCGGGCAGCGGGATCACATGGGGCTGAACCACCGGTTGCGGTCGGCTGTTGGCCTCCTGGGCGGCGGTGGCGGATACAAACAGGGCGGGGGCCGCAATCAGCGCGGCGGCGACGAACGGTGCTTTTTTCATGGGCAGCGACTCTGCCGCCAAATGCCGCCGCCGTCCAGCGCGGGCTTGCGCAAGCGCGCTTTGCCTTTCGCCGAAAAAAGATTAGACGCGCGGCGCATGAGCAAGGACAAAAACGCGAAGATCAGCGTCCCCCAGCCGGTGCGCGGCACCCAGGACATGCTCGGCGAATTCGCCGACCGGTTCGCGCATGTCGTCGACGCGTTCGACCGGGTGCGCCGCCTCTATGGTTTCAAGCGCGTCGAGGTGCCGGTGATCGAGCCGACCGCGGTGTTTGCCCGCTCGCTCGGCGAAACGACCGACGTCGTGTCGAAGGAAATGTATTCGTTCGAGGATCGCGGCGGCGAATCGATCACGCTGCGCCCCGAATTCACGGCCGGCATCGCGCGCGCCTATATCACCAACGGCTGGCAGCAGTTTGCGCCGCTGAAGGTCGCGACGCACGGTCCGCTGTTCCGGTACGAGCGCCCGCAGAAGGGCCGCTACCGCCAGTTTCACCAGCTCGATGCCGAAGTGATCGGCAGCGACAGTCCGCTCGCAGATGCCGAACTGCTCGTCTTCGCCGACCAGCTTTTGAAGGAACTGGGCGTCGCCGACGGCGTGACGCTGACGCTCAACACGCTGGGCGATGCGCCAAGCCGCGATGCGTGGCGCGCGGCGCTGGTCGAGCATTTCGAGGCCCACAAGGGCGACCTGTCCGAAGACAGCCTGGCGCGGCTCGACAAAAATCCGCTGCGGATATTGGACAGCAAGGATCCCAAGGATCGCCCGGTTGCCGACAGCGCCCCCGACATCGACGCGTTTCTGACCGCCGAAGCCCAGGATTTCTTTGGCGCGGTCACGTCCGGTCTCGACGCCGCGGGCGTCGCGTGGAACCGCAACGCGCGGCTGGTGCGCGGGCTCGACTATTACCGCCACACTGCCTTTGAGTTCGTCACCGACCGGCTGGGCGCCCAGGGCACCGTGCTCGGCGGCGGACGCTACGACGGCCTTATCGAAGCGCTCGGCGGCCCTCCGACCGCGGCGGTCGGCTGGGCGGCGGGGATTGAGCGGCTGGCGATGTTGCTTGGCGACGATGCGATCGACACGCGCCTCGACGCGGTGATTGCGGTCGAGGACGATGGCCAGCTCGCACTTGCGATGCGGGCTCTTGCAGCGCTTCGTACCGGAGGCTTCGCCACCGAAATTGTGGCGACCGGGTCGCCGCGCAAGCGTTTCGACAAGGCTGCAAAAATTCCGGCGCAAGCGCTGGTGTCAATCGGAACGCGCGACGGTTCGCCGCATGTCAACGTGCGCGGCGACGGAGAGCGGGCGCGCGCGATCGAGGCGCTCGTCCGCGCACTGTGATGACCAGCGTTTCCGAAAAGCAGATCGACGCCATCATCGAACGGCATGCCGCGCTGCAGGCGCGCATGGCGACGGGCGATATGGCGCCCGCCGATTTCGTTGCGGCATCGAAGGAATTTGCCGAGCTCGAACCGGTCGCCAGGGCGGCGGCCGAAGTGATGCGGCTGCGCGGTGAGCTGGTGTCGCTCGCCGAGATGCTCGCCGATCCCGAGATGAAGGCGATGGCCGCCGAGGAAATCGCCGCGCTCGAGGAAGCGCTGCCCGCCGCCGAGCATGACCTTGCCATCAAGCTGCTGCCCAAGGATGTCGCCGACGAACGCGCCGCGATGCTCGAAATCCGCGCCGGCACCGGCGGCGACGAGGCGGCGCTGTTCGCGGGCGACCTTTTGCGCATGTACAGCCGCTATGCCGACAGCCAGGGCTGGAAGGTCGAGATCATCTCGGCCAACGAGGCCGAGGTTGGCGGCTACAAGGAAGTCGTCGCGTCGGTGAGCGGTCAGGGCGTCTTTGCGAAACTGAAATTCGAAAGCGGCGTCCACCGCGTCCAGCGCGTGCCGGTCACCGAAAGCGGCGGGCGCATCCACACCAGCGCTGCGACCGTCGCTGTGCTGCCCGAGGCTGAAGAGGTCGACGTTGCGATCAACGACAATGACCTCAAGATCGATATCTACCGCGCGTCGGGCGCCGGGGGCCAGCACGTCAACACGACCGATTCGGCGATCCGTATCACGCATATCCCTTCCGGCCTGGTCGTGATTCAGCAGGACCAGCGCAGCCAGCACAAGAATCGCGCCAAGGCGATGCAGGTGCTGCGCGCGCGGCTCTATGATCTGGAGCGCGAGAAGATCCACAGCGCCGAGGCATCGGCGCGCAAGTCGATGGTCGGGTCGGGGGACCGGTCGGAGCGCATCCGCACCTATAATTTCCCGCAAGGCCGCGTCACCGATCACCGCATCAACCTGACGCTCCACCGCCTGCCCGAGATATTGGAAGGGCAGATGGACGAACTGATCGACGCGCTGATCGCCGAGGATCAGGCGCAGCGGCTGGCGGGGCTTGCCGATGGCTGACCGGCGCGGCGAGGCGGATAATAATCTGCGCACCGCGACAAATCTCCTGTCCGCGACGAGCGACACGCCCCGGCTTGATGCCGAATTGCTGATGGCGCACGCGCTCGGGATCGACCGCCAGGCCCTATTGCTCGATTCTTCGCGCTATGAGGTGCCCGAGAGTTTCGTGCAGCTGGTCGCGCGGCGCATGGGCAACGAGCCGATCGCCTATATTGTCGGCTATCGCGATTTCTGGACGATCCGCGTCGAAGTTGGCCCCGGCGTACTGATTCCGCGGCCCGACAGCGAAACGCTGATCGAGGCCGCCATCGCGCTTGCGCGCGGGTGCGAGGCGGACTGGCCGCGCACCATCCTCGATCTGGGCACCGGTCCGGGAACGCTGCTGCTCGCGGCGCTCGACGCTTTTCGGGGCGCGACGGGGCTGGGGGTCGATGCGTCGGAACAGGCGCTCGCCTATGCCCGCGACAATGCGGAAGCGTTGGGCTTCGCGGCGCGGACGACGTTCCGCGCGGGCGACTGGGCGGCGGGGCTCGATGGCGCGTTCGACCTCATTTTATGTAACCCGCCCTATATCGCCGACGACGAGGCGCTGATGCCTGACGTTGCCGATCATGAACCCGCAGAGGCGCTGTTCGCGGGCGCCGACGGGTTGGACGACTATCGCCGGATCATTCCCGATCTGCCGCGCCTGCTGGCACCCGGCGGAGCCGCGATCCTTGAAATCGGGCATCAGCAACGCATATCGGTGTCGCAGCTGGCCGAGGCGGCGGGTTTCGCCGTCGCCTGTCGCCGCGACATCGGCGGCCGCGATCGGGCGTTGGTGCTGACCCCGCCCGAATGATGCAGCGCAAGAATTTGCTTGGTTTCCGCCGCAAAGCCCTGTAGGGGCGGCCTACAGACCCGAGCGGGAACCTTCATTGGTCCGGCCGGTCTGCTTCCCACTTGCGATGCTCGTGCGGGGCTTTGGCCCGGTGCAGGCGGTAAGGGCAAAAACCGCGCGGCAAGCGCGGGCGCGGCGCGCAAATGGCGCGGTCGGCCAAAAGGGGTTGGCGTAGCTTATCAGCTTATCAGGATGTCTCAGTTGAACATGAACAACCGGCAGAGCGGTCGCCGTCGCGGCCGCAACAATAACAACAACCGTTCGCAGTCGGGTGGCGGCCGCGGCGGTGTCGACCAGGCCAATCGTATCGACAGCCGGGCGCGCGGCAACGCGGCGCAGATGATCGAGAAATACAAGAATCTCGCGCGCGACGCCCAGCTTTCGGGCGACCGTGTCCAGACCGAATATTATCTTCAGTTTGCCGACCATTATTTCCGCGTGCACAGCGATTTCCGCGCCCGCCAGGAAGAACGGAACGGCGGCGCGCCGGATCGCAACGATCGCCAGCGCGAAATTCGCGGCGTCGAGGATTTCGACGCGCACGACGACACCGATCTCGATAGCGACGACAATGACGGCGACCGCGATCAGAGCGAGAGCCGCGACCGCCAGGGCGACGACAATCGCGGCAACCGCCGCGATCGCGACCGCAATAATGACCGCAACACTGATCGCGGCAACGACCGGGGCAACCGTCGCAACAATCGCGATGCGGCGCGCAGCGATGACGATGCCGGTGGCGATGGCGAGAGCTCGACGGAAGCTGAAGCGAGCGAAGAGGCTGCACCGGCGCCGCGCCGCCGCGGCCCGCGCCGCGCCCGGCCCGAAGCTGCCGCCGAAGACAGCAGCAGCATCGACAGCGCCGCGCTCCCCCCCGCGATCGGGCGCAGCGAGCGCGCCGCCGAGGCTGAAACCGCCGACGCCGATGCGCCCGCGCCGAAGGCACGCCGAACCCGCCGCACGCTTGCCGCGCGCGACACCGGGGTCGAAGCGGCCGAATAAGCCCGCGATTTCGCACTGGTTTTCACCAGCGACATGACCTAGCCTCCCGCCATCGTTCGCGATGGCTGGGGGAGAATATCGATGCGCCGGTTGGTCTTGGCTTTGGGTCCGGTGATGCTTGCCGGACTTGCACATCCCGCCTTGGCGCAGGACGGCGACCCTGCCACCGCGCAGGGCGATGTTGCGGTTACCATCTATAATAATGGCCAGTCGCTGGTGCAGGACGCGCGCCAGCTCTCGGTCACGCGCGGCCGCAACCGGATCGAATTTCCCGACGTTTCGGCGCGCATCCGGCCCGAAACGGTGACGCTCTCGGGTACCGGCCTCTCGATCGTCGAACAGAATTTCGATTTCGACCTGCTCACCCCCGACAAGCTCATGGACAAGGCGGTCGGCCAGTCGGTGACGCTGGTCCGCACCAATCCCGCGACTGGCGCGGAGAAGAGCGAGCGGGCCAAAGTGCTTGCGGCGAACGGCGGCATCGTCCTGCAGATCGGCGACCGGATCGAGGTATTGCGCGACGACGGCCTGCCCGTGCGCACCGTGTTCGACCGGCTGCCGCCCAATTTGCGCGCGCGGCCGACGCTGTCGGTGACGGTCGATGCTGCCGAGGCGGGCGCGGTGCCGGCGCGACTTTCCTATCTGACGCCCAATCTGGGCTGGACCGCCGATTATGTCGCGCTGTTCGATGCGGCGAAGGGCGCGATGGATCTTCAGGGCTGGGTGACGCTGACCAACACTACGGGTACGACCTTCACCAATGCGCGCACCCTCTTGGTGGCGGGCAATCCCAATGGCGGCGGTGGCGGCTTCACCCGGCTTGCCGGAACGATGGACAGCGCTGGCACCGAATCGAACGATCGCGAGCGGCTGGGTGACTATTATCTCTATCCGCTGCCCGCACGCACCACGATCGCCAATGCGCAGCAGAAGCAGGTCAGCTTCCTTGACGTGAAGAGTTCGCCGGCGAAGTCGACCTATGAATTCACCAATCGCTGGCTCGGCAGTAGCAACGATCCGGTCAGCGCGGCGAGCGTGCTGCGCTTTTCGACCTCGCGCCAGGGCGGGCTCGGTGACCAGCTGCCCGCGGGAACGATCCGCGTCTATATGCGCGACGCGCGCGGCGATCCGCAATTCATCGGCGAAAATCGCATCGACCATACCCCGATGGGTTCGGCGATGTCGCTGCGCACCGGCGATGCGTTCGATGTCAAGGTGCTGCCCACCATCGTCTCGCGCACGCGCAAGGGCGATTCGCGCTGGGTGACGAAGATGAAATATACCCTCAGCAACGCGCGGCCGGGTCCGATCACGGTCCAACTGGCACAGGACGGGCTGTGGGGCGATGTGCGGATCGTCGACGAAAGCATGAAGAGCGAACGCGTCTCCGCCGACCGCGTCGAATGGCAGGTGCCGGTCCCCGCCAACGGCAAGGCCGACGTCACCGTCACTTTCGACACCCGCTACTGAGCTGCGGCGTGGCGCGCGGCTGGCCGCTGTTGATCTGGGCCGCGGCGCTGCTCGCGCCGCCGCCGGCGCTTGCGCAGACCGAGCGCCCGATCGTCGTTTCGGCGGCGGCGCAGGATGTCGCGGTCACCGTCTATCGTGCGCCGAATCGCGGTAGCGGGCCAATCGATCCGCGCTGGCCGCGCGGCTTTGCCTTCATCACCGAAAGCCGCCGCGTGACGCTGCCCGCCGGGGTGTCGGTCGTGCGCTTCGAAGGCGTGGCCGAAGGACTGCTCCCCGAAACCGCTGTGGTGAGCGGGCTTCCCGACGGGGTAATCGAAAAGAACCGCGATGCTCGCCTGCTTTCCCCCGCCGGGCTCGTCGACGCTTATCTGAAGCGCCGGGTGACGCTTCGCCGCACCAATTTGAAGACAGGCAAGGCGATCGAGCAGGAGGCGGTGATCCAGGCCGGACCCAATGGCGGGGTCATCCTGGAAACCGCGAACGGGATCGAAGCGCTCGGCTGTTCGGGCCTGCCCGAACGCATGCTCTATCCGCGCGTCCCCAAGGATCTGTCGCCGCGTCCGACGCTGTCGGTGCTTGTCGAAAGCACAGCTCCGCGCACCGTCACCATTCAGCTTCTCTATCTGGCCGAAGGGTTCGACTGGGCGGCCAATTATGTCGCGAATCGCGGCGCCGACGACAAGACGCTCGACCTTACGGGATGGGTCACGGTCGCCAATGGCGGCGTGACGAGCTTTCCCAATGCCCAGCTCAATGTCATCGCCGGGCGGCTCAACAAGATGTACAGCCCGCCGCTGCCGCGCAGCACGGCGGGGCCGCTGGTGCTCAAATGCTGGCCGATGGATATCACGAGCACGCATCCCTATTGGGAGCTGCCGCCGATCGACGAGTATGAAAATTACGCCGCCGATGCAGCGCAGGAGGTCGTCGTTACCGCCCAGCGTCGGGGAGCTGCGATGCGCGCGCCGCCCGCTCCGGCCGCCCCGCCTCCCCCGCCACCACCTCCCCCGCCGCCGCCTCCCGAGGATCTTGGCGACCTCAAATTCTATCGCATCCCCTTTCGCGTCGATGTCGCGGCAAAGGGGCAGAAGCAGGTGGCGCTGCTCGCGCAGGGCGGTGTTGCGGCCGAACAGCTCTATGCGGGGTCGCTTTATAATTATGGCAATGGGCGGCCGCAGCCGCTGACGACCCGGCTGCGGGTCCAGAATCGCAAGGCGGACGGGCTTGGCCTTGCGCTTCCCGCGGGGGCGGCGATGGTCTTCGAAACGGTCGCGGGCGAGCCGCTGCTGGTCGGCGAGGCGAAAATCGGCGACAAGGCCGAGGGCGAGCGCGTCGATTATGATCTGGGGGCGAGTCCCGCGGTCCAGTATCGCACCGTCGTCCTTCCCGATTCGGATGCCGACCACCGGCTGTGGCAGGTGACGCTGACCAACGCGCGCCCGACCGACGCCGAGGTGGAATTGCTCATTCCCTTTGCCATTGACCCTGCCCCCGAAGGCTGGGAGCGGCGCGGCAACAGCTGGGTCTGGCGCGTCCGCGTTCCAGCGAACGACCGCATCGAACAAAGCTTTCGCGAAAACCGCAAGGGCGGCTGAGTGCGATCAGGCCGGCGGCAGCGGGCGCGGCCGGTGATTCTCGTCGAGCGCGACGAAAGTGAACAATCCCTCGGTGACCTTCACCTGCTCTTCGCCGCGGCCGCGGGTCGCGATCACCTCGATCCGGATGCCCATCGATGTGCGGCCGCGCCGTTCGAGATGGGCATAGACCGAGATGATGTCGCGCAGCAGGATCGGCGCGATGAATTCCATCGCCTCGATCGCCACCGTCGCGGTCGGCCCCTGCGCGATTCGCGCGGCGACGATCCCGCCCGCAATATCCATCTGCGCCAACACCCAGCCGCCGAAGATATGGCCGTTGCTGTTGATGTCGGCCGGCTGCGGCACGACGCGCAATATGGGGTCGCGAGGGTTGTCGGTCATGGGTTGAGGTCCGGGTCGTCCTTGAAGGGATCGTCGATCGATTCGTCGTGGCCGCTGCCGCTCGACAGAAAGACAAGTCCCATCAGCGCCGCGCCGAGCATGACCGACAGGCCGACGCCCGCGGCGGTCGCGATCATCATGTGGATCGTCAGCGCCTCGCCCATGGTGATGCGCAGCCAGCTCAGCGCGCCGACGACGGCGAGCAGCGAGACGATGCTCATCCCGCGCATCAGCCGGCGATAGCGCGCCCAGGCGACTTTCGAGGTATCGCGATTGTCGAGCGGCGAAGGTTTGACCATGCGCGCTTCCATGAACCAAGCCGCGGGCAAGGCCAAGCGGTAATGGCGACCCCCCGTTCGTTTCGCGCCCGCCGCGAATCATGATAGACTGCGTGGGCAACGACAGGACAATCGGGAAAGGAGCGCCAGCGCATGACGATCGGAGCGATTCTTCAGGGGCGGAGCGGTGCAGTCGTCGCGGCACGGACCGACGATATGGTGCGCGCGGTCGTCGATCTGCTTGCCCAGCATCGGATCGGAGCGGTGCCGGTACTCGACGGCGATTCGCTGGTCGGCATATTTTCCGAACGCGATTTCGTGCGCCTCGTCGCTTCCTACGGTCCCGAGGCGCTCGACCGCCGGCTCGACGAGGTGATGACGCGATCGCCGGTGACCTGCGGTCCGGACATGGCGGTGATCGGCGCGCTGTCGCAGATGACGCAGAAGCGGATTCGCCATTTGCCGGTAGTCGATGGCAGCCGCCTGGTCGGATTCGTCTCGATCGGTGACCTCGTCAAATATCGTATCGACAAGATCGAGGCCGAGGCGGCGGCGATGCGCGACTATATTGCCGGCTGACCCGCTGCTTCGGCTCCTATTGAAAATTAATCGGTTGGCGGTAACGCGAAGACTATGAAGCGCGTCGTCGACCGGATCCAGTGGTATCGCAAGCAATGGGCGCATCGGCGGCTGGCCGCCGGCGTGCTCAAGGCACGCCCCATCGTGCCCGCCGACGACGGCGTCATCTATTTCTCGATGATCGGTACGCGCGTGCTGCTGCCCTATCTCGTGTCGATCAAGTCGCTGTGGCACCAGGTGCCGCGCGGCCGTGTCGTGATTCTGGACGACGGCACGCTCACTGATGCTGACCGCGAACTGCTCGCTCATCATCTCGGCGATCCCGAGATTCGGGCGATCGCGGCGGTCGATACCGGCGATTGTCCGCGCGGCGGGACGTGGGAGCGGTTGCTGACCATCCTCGACCTGCGCGCGGACGCCTATGTCGTCCAGGTCGATTCGGACACGGTGACGGTCGGCCCGCTTCCCGAAGTCGCCGCGGCGATCGATGCCGGGCGCAGCTTTACGTTGAAGGGCGAGGCCGCCTCGCAGATCCTGCCGCTGGCGACAATCGCCGCGCAGGCGATCGAATCGCAGCGCTTCACCAATCCCGCGGCGCATGTGCAGGGGGCGATCGAATCGGGGATGGACCGGCTCGATCTGCCGGAGCTGGCGTCGCCGGCCTATGTACGTGGCTGCTCGGGGTTCGCGGGCTTCGCGCCGAGCGGTGAGGGGCGGCGAATCGCCGAAGCCTTTTCGCGCGAGGCGACGGCGCTGCTCGGCGCCGAGCGCTGGGCGCAATGGGGCAGCGAGCAGGTGACGTCGAACTTCGTCATCGCGAATCAGCCCGACCCGCTGTTGTTGCCCTACGAGCGCTACATCAATTTCTGGAACGAAGGCGTGCCGGAAGATGCGCGCTTCATCCATTTCATCGGGACGCACCGCTTTACCGGCGGCGCCTATGCCGATGCGACGCGACGCGCCGTCGCGATGCTGCCGCGCTGACGCAGCGGCGCCGGGTCAGGCCGCGGGATTGCCGCGCGCCATCGCGACCAGATCGCCGATCGTCTCGCGCGCGAAGAGCATGAGCCCGCCGACATAAGTCAGCGCGCCGATTCCGACGAGCAGGGCGAGCCGGGGCGCCATCGAAACTTGGGCGAGCAGGCGGCCGGCGACCATCACGGCGGCCGCCATCGCCATCGCGACGAGCACCGAGGGCAGGATGGCGTGGAGCAGGGCGCCCGCGCGCATCCCGATCACCGGAAGCGACCGCCACGCGGCGAAAGCGAACAGGGCCGGATAGGCGGCGATCCATGCCGCGGCGATCCCGGCGATTCCCCAATGGCCCCCGACGAGAAACGCGACCGGCATGATGAACGCGCCGATCGCGGCGTTGCGCAGCGCGATCTCGGGCCGGCCCATCGCGTCGGTCGCGGGTTGCAGCAGCGTGAAGAGGGTCCAGAAAGGCATGGCGATCGCGAGCAGACGAATCAGCGGAATGGCGCCGGCCCATTTGTCGCCGAGCAGGACGAGGACAAGCGGTTCGGCAACGACCGCGAGCCCTAGAAAGAAGGGCATCGCCGCCGCCATGATCGCGCGCACCGCGCGGGCGAAGGGGCCGGCCAATCCTTCGGCCTCGTCGCGCAGCCTCGAATAGGCGGTGAAGGCGACTTCGTTGAGCGGCGGAATGATCTTGTTGTTGAAGATCTGCGTCAGGAACAGCGCGGTCGTGTAAACGCCGACCAGATGCGCGTCGAAGAGGCGCCCGGCGACCAATATGTCGGCCTGCGACTGGATGAAGCCGAAGAACTGGCCGATGGCGACGAGTCCGCCATAGCGCGCGATCGTGCCGGCGCCGCGGAAATCGAACGACGGCAGCATCCATGACCGCGAGACGATGGTGAAGCCGAGCGCGCGCGTCGTGAACATCGCGATCGGCGCCCAGACGAGCGCCCAGACACCCCATCCTGCGAGCGCCCCGCCCAAGGCGACCCCCGCGCCGATCAGCGAGCAGAGGATATTGACCTGCGCCTGGCGCCGGAACTCGAGCGCGCGGCCGAGCCGGGCATAGGCGAGCGCGGTGAACGGCGTGGTCAGATAGATGATCGCCTGGACGCGCAGCAGCGTCGCGACTTGCGGCTCCCTGTAATAGGCGGCCGCAAGCGGCGCCGCGGCAATCTGCAACAGTGCAAGGCCGCCGTTGATCAGGAGCAGGAGCCCCAGGGTCTGGCGGAGCTGGTGCGGCGTGACATCGCGCTGCTGGATGACGGCGCTCGCAAGGCCATAGCCGTTCAGCATCGTGAACAGCATCAGCATCACCTGCGTCATCGCATAGAGGCCGTAGTCGGCGGGGCTCAGAATCCGGATGACGAGGAAGGTCGCCGCCCAGGCGATCATCTGTCCCGCGATCTGCGATCCTGACCGCCAGAGCACCGCCGCGCGGATTCGCCGTCCGAGTCCGTCCGATTCTTCGGTCGTGGCGAGATTCGCCACGACGGAATCGCCGAGAATCGTCTCCTGAGGGCGGAAAGAGGGGGATTCGGTCATCGATTCGAGGCTCTAGCACCAACTGATTGGCAAAGCGTTGCGCGGGGTGTCGATCGCCCTACCGGTGCA
>NZ_CP013342.1:3845000-3979087 GCF_001610975.1 Sphingopyxis terrae subsp. terrae NBRC 15098
GCTGAAGGAACGCCCCGGTGTGCAATGCGCGCCGCAGATCAGGCTTGAGGACAATGTGCAGACGCCGGGTGTGGAGTTGAACGCTGGAAGGTCGTGATCGTGTGGGCGCAATCACAGACACCAGGTTAGCGTATTAGTCTTGTGCCGATTTGAGCAAAAGTTGCAGCGAAGGATTAGAAAGGTTGGGATCGTGGATAGGGCAAGAGCTATTGCAAAACTTACGGCACCCGGAAGAAAGTATGAACTGCAAAATGTCTGTGTGAATGGAAACGAGGTAAAGTGGTTCGTAAACGCACCCACCTCGCTCAGACAGCTGATTAGCGAAGCGCGCTGCGAGAAGACATTTTTTGTCTATAATGATGAGCGCTACACGTTTGAGGAATTCTATCAGCGTGCGTCAAATCTGGGCAGACGCCTGATCGATGACTATGGAGTCAAACCTGGCGACCGGGTCGCAATTGGCCTTCGCAACTACCCTGAATGGGCGCTCGCATTTGCGGCGATAACTTCTATCGGAGGGATCGTCGCGGGGCTCAATGCATGGTGGGAATCGGACGAGCTTGAGTATGGCATTAGGCATATCGGGGCAAAGGTGGCCATAGTCGACCAGGAACGGCTTGACAGAGTCAAACTCCAAAGTGGTCTTGATTTTCTGACTCTTATTTCGGTCCGTTCAGAGCCATGTGACCGTGCCACACCCATCGATCAGCTTCTGCGTCAGCACGGCGAGCTTCCCGATATCCAAATCGAACCCGATGATGATGCGGTCATCTTGTTTACATCGGGATCGACTGGCCACCCCAAAGGGTCCGTCTCGACGCACCGCAACATCATTGCGGCGCTCTTGTCCTGGGAGCTTGATCTGGCAGTTTTGGCAACAATCCACGGTGGCGCGCCCAAAGGGCAATCGAAGCCGCATTATCCGGACGCAGCCTTGCTTGGCATGCCGCTTTTTCACGTCAACGGACTTCTTGCTGTATTGCTGACCAGTTTCCGCAGAAAGCGGAAGACTGTTGCGATGTACAAATGGGACCCGAATGTCGCTGTCGAGTTGGTTGAGGCAGAAAAAATTGTCAGCTTTGTTGGAACGCCCGCAATGACGGGAGACATTATGCTGGCGGCGCAAAAGCAGGATAAAGATGTGAGCAGCTTGCTCGCCGTGGGTGGCGGCGGATCGGCGCGCGCTGAATCTCAAGTGAAGGGCATTGACGAGACATTCAAGAATGCAAAGCCGTACACCGGATGGGGGATGACTGAAACCAACTCGATCGGCACGTCGATCGGTGGCGAAGAATATCTAATGCGACCATCCAGTTCGGGCAGGGTGAGCGCGGTTCTTGAGCTCGGAATTGTTGACAGCGACGATAACTTTGTAAAGGCCGGAGAGCGCGGAGAATTGCTTGTTCGAGGAACCTCGGTGATTCACAAATATTGGGACCGACCAGATTCGAGCGGCGATTTTCTGGAAGGTGGTTGGTTCAGGACGGGAGATATCGCTTATCTCGACGAAGATGGATATCTCTACATCGTAGATCGGTTGAAACAGATCATCATTCGGGGTGGTGAAAATATCGGTTGCGCCGAGGTGGAATCGGCAATGTTAAACGATCCGGCAATTATTGAGGTCAGCGTTTACGGCGTAGCCGACCAAAGGCTGGGCGAGGATGTTGCGGCGACAATATATGTTGATCGGGAAGTAGACGTCGACGCCATAAGATCAAATCTGAAGCTCAAGATTGCCGGTTTCAAAATCCCAAAGCACATCCGGGTCACAACCGAGCCATTGGTTCGTATCGCGTCCGGTAAGATTGATAAGAAGACGATCCAAAAAGATCATCAAAAACTCCTAGATTTGGAGTGACGCAGATGAATATTCCAGGCTGTCACAATGTGACTGATTTTCATCGTCTCGCCCAGCGTCGAATTCCATTTCCAGTGTTCGATTATTTTGACGGCGCGGCCGAGTATGAAATCACGCGATGGCGCAACAGAGAGGCTTATGAGAGCTGCGACTGTTCCCCGTCAGCGTTCATGAGACAGATTAGCGGTTGAAGTTTAGGAGGGTTTTGGTTCTCGTCGTAGTGACGAAGGAACGAACATGAGAACCAAAAGTCGAGGTCGAAGCGCCCTGCCGAGTAGGTTGTAGCTTGAGCAGTGGAATCGCTAGGATGTATTCGCTTTGCGCCAACGACCGGGTGCCATTCCACCGACCCGTTTAAAAGCTCGACAAAAACTACCTGCTTCAGAGTATCCAAGCGTGTAAGCGATCTGCTCTAATGTCATGGTTGATGATAATAAGAGCTGGCAAGCACGTTCAAAAATAACTTCGGACTGGATTTGTCGAAAATTTGTTTCTTCTGTATGCAAACGACGCCTCAGAGTACTCATTGAGCACCCTAAAGCTCGACAAATTTCTGGCTCAGTGGACAGCTTTTCATTTGACATCTGCAGAAGCATTTCCTTGACTCTGTTTTTTGTACTTGAGTGGCGCCTTTCAAGGGTGTTGCTCAGCTTGTCCTCTAATCTCATGCGTGACCAACGGTCATCGAATTTCAATTGCATACGAAACAAGCTGCGATTGAATGAAATTGAATAGTTTTTCTGCCCAAATAGCGTTTCTGTTCCAAACGCCTTTCCAACCTCATCCATATTGTCCGGTCTATCGTTCTTGAATGAAGTTTGGCATGGATATACTTCGGAATTGGTTAACTCTTGGACCCAGGTAACCAGGGCAGCCATGCCTCTTGTAGCTAGAAAGTGTTGACTGAATGGTGGCAGCTTGTGCCCAAGAATCACGAATTTGATGGTGTCAGGATCTCGGACAACGGAAACTTCGTTGATCCACAAAGATATCTTGTAGAATTTGGCGCCAATCGTTAGCGCTTGTTCCAGCGTGCGGCTAGCCATCATGGCGAAACCTAGTGTTCCATAACAGGTCAGGTGTTGGCGCATTCCCAAAATCACGCCGTTGGCAGGATCATCGTCTATCTCCAGCAAGTTTTGAATTGCTCGGAGTTCTTGCCAGACCTGAATTTCGCAATATGGGTCTTCAATATCATCCAGATCTAATTCCGTTCCTTTCAGGATTTCGAGGGCTGGAATGTCGTGTTCGCGCGCGAAATAAACAAGGAGTCTCAACGATGTAACTTGTCGAATATCTGAAAATTCTTTTTTGTATGAGATGTGGGTCATTTTCGCGTCACCAAAGTTGAGACCACTTGTCTCCGATTGGAGCGGCAATGACAAGACTTCACCTGACTTCGGATCGATGAACTGGGCCATAGGCGCTGACGGGGAACATTGAGATTGAAGACATTGAAGTGAATAGCGCCTAGTGATCTAGACGCCTTCATTGTTTGTTTTTTGCTGTCGTTCGAAGTTCACAGGTGACAACATGGGGTTTGTGGCGTGTGACGTGACCCCCTGATTTTCCTCCAACAGTGATTAGAGTCCGGTCTTGAAGGAAGGACGGACAGATGAAGCGTTTGAGGTTTTCGGAAGAGCAGATCATCGGGGTGTTGAAGGAAGCGGAGGCGGGCGCGAAGACCGGCGAGCTGGCGCGGCGACACGGGGTGTCGGAAGCAACGATCTACAACTGGAAGGCCAAGTATGGCGGCCTTGAGGTGTCGGAGGCGAAGCGGCTACGCTCGCTCGAGGACGAGAACGCGAAGCTGAAGCGGTTGCTTGCGGACTCGATGCTGGACAATGCGGCGCTGAAGGATCTTCTCACAAAAAAATGGTGACGCCCGCCGTTCAGCGGGAAGCGGTCGCCCATCTCCAGGCTTGCCATGGGATGAGCGAGCGGCGGGCGTGCCGTGTCACAGGCGCCGATCGGAAGAGCATGCGCTACCGGTCGCAGCGTGGCGACGATGCCGAGGTTCGGGAGAAGCTGCGCGAGTTGGCGCAGCAGCGTCGCCGGTTCGGTTATCGGCGCCTGCATATCCTGCTGCGCCGGGAGGGCGTGATGATCAACAGGAAGAAGACCCAGCGCCTGTATCGAGAGGAGGGGCTGATGGTCCGACGAAGACGCAACCGGCGCCGGGCGATCGGTGCGCGGGCGCCCGCACCGGTGCTCGCGCTGCCGAACCAGCGGTGGAGCCTCGACTTTGTGCATGATCAGATGGCGTCAGGTCGGCGGTTCCGGGTGCTCAACATCGTGGACGATGTCACGCGGGAGTGCCTGCGCGCGGTGCCCGACACGTCGATCTCCGGGCGCCGGGTCGTGCGCGAGCTCAGCGATCTGATCGAGGAGCGCGGCAGACCGGGGATGATCGTCAGCGACAATGGGACCGAGCTGACATCGAACGCGGTGCTCGCATGGTGCGGTGAGGTCGGGGTCGAGTGGCATTATATCGCGCCGGGCAAGCCGATGCAGAACGGCTATGTCGAGAGCTTCAATGGCCGGATGCGCGATGAGCTTCTGAACGAGACGCTGTTCCTCGACCTCGATCATGCCCGCACAGTGATCGCGGCCTGGGCCGAAGATTACAACCAGGCGCGGCCACACTCGGCCCTTGGATATGAGACACCGGCGGCGTTCGCCGCCGAACTGCATAAGCAATGGCCTGTGCAGCTACGCCCTTCGGGCTCCGCTGCACAGGCCATTGCTTACACTGCGCTCATGCGCAACAAAGCTGCTGGGCTCTAATCCCCGCTGGTGGAAACCAGGGGGTCACGTCACGTGCTTTCGCACGGGGTTATAGAATTTCGATGTAGTCGAACTCATCCTGCCGAGCTTCTGCGCGGGTTTTTTATGTCCGCCTTCGGATCCGTTCGCGTTTGAGCAGGTTAAGGAAGCTCTCAGCGAACGCATTATCATGGCAGTTCCCGCGCCTGCCCATTGAGTGCTTGAGATTGTGGGCATGGAGGAGCCAGGTTCATTCGCGGGAGATAAACTGTGAGCCCTGATGGAGTGGATCAGAACTACGTTCTTCGGCTTTCTGCGCCACACCGCTATCAGCAGTGCCTGGCAGACCAGATCAGCGGTCTGCCGACTTTGTATCTGCCAACCAACCACCGCCGTGAATAGAGATCGATCACCACTGAGAGGTAAGCGAAGCCCTCATGCGTTCTGATGAAGGTGGTGTCTGTTACCCATGCTGCGTCGGACGCTGACACTGCAAACTGGCGATCCAACGTATTGTCGATCACAACTGATGGCGTGCCACAATAGCTGTCTGGACGCCGCTTATAGCCAACTTGAGCTTTGATCCCGGCTTGCCATGCAAGGCGAGCCACACGGTTGGGACAGCTCTGCTCACCCTGATCAAGCAGAACATCATGCAGATGCGGTTGCCGTACACCCTGCCACTCTTCCCGTGCCTCGTGGATGAGCTTGGTCTGTCGGGCATCTTCCTGCGCCCTCTGAATCAACTTATGAGACCTGACCCTGGCTGGGAAGTGTCTCGGGATCGACGCTGGAGCCAGACATGCAACGGTTCCTAACAACGAATCACTTCGCAGGCAGCGACCGCGAGCAGTTGAATTGGCTGATGGGCTTCTCGCGCCTGAACATGAGGCCTGTAGCAGCCCGCAATAGCCGAGGTTCTTGTCTGAATTTTCCAATCCAAGGGAGATCCCGGCCGCGCACGAAGTTGAATGAATCTGTCAAAAAACTGACTTCAATGGCAATAGAATAGGTTCGTCGACCCGTTAACTTCTGGTGCTCAAACTGATTTCTGAGGGCATTGAATCATGACTGAGCAAGCTGGCTACTATGGTAAGAGGCGCAAATGGCATAGCTGGGGATACGAAGACGAGGTCATTTCCCAGGCTGAGGTCAAGGAAATGGCCGTTCGCGTTGGCAAACGCCTGGGCATTGATGAGCCGGTGGTCTTGTCTGATCCAACGCTCGAGGAAATCGAGTTGAGGGAATCGCGGATCTCCATCCCTGCTTCCTTGTCGTCTTTTTGTAATTCAGACAAATGGGATCGCGTTTCTCATTCCTACGGCAAGAGCTTCAAGGACCTGACGCGCATTTTTCGGCGAGATTTTACCAATCCGCCTGATGTGATTGCCTATCCTCGCAACGAGGCCGAGGTTGCCGCAGTTTTGGATTGGTGCGGTGATAATGGCTATGCGGCAATTCCATATGGCGGCGGATCAAGTGTCACGGACGGCTTTACTGCCCCGGAGGATTGCGACGGTTCGGTAATTATCGATTTGGGGAACATGAACCAGGTGCTGGAGGTTGACCCGGTCTCCCGCTGCGCACTTATCCAGGCAGGTACGCTTGGGCCTTCGCTTGAAGATCAGCTAAAGCCGCACGGCCTCACATTGAGACATATTCCGCAATCCTGGGAGTTTTCATCGCTTGGCGGCTGGATTGCGACGCGTTCTTCGGGCCACTATGCTACCCACCTTACCCATATTGACGATATGGTGCAGAGCCTCAGGGTCGTAACGCCGCGCGGAACGATAGAAAATCGCAGATTGCCGGGATCAGGTGCCGGCCCGGATCCCGACCGCCTCTTTATCGGTTCTGAAGGCTCGCTCGGGATTATCACACAGGCATGGATGAAGCTTCAGGGGCGAGTGGTCTTCCGGGCGAATGCGACCATCACCTTTGACACGTTCTATCAAGGTGCCGCAGCCATTCGGCAGATCACACAGGCAGGCCTGTTTCCTGCGAATTGTCGTTATCTGGACGCGCAAGATGCCCAGTTTTATGGCGCTGGTGATGGCACAAAATCTGTGCTGCTGCTTGGCTTTGAATCTGCGGATCATCCCGTGGATGTCTGGCTGGAGCGCGGCGTTGAAATTTGCCAGGACCACGGCGGTGAAGTCGTGACCAAGACCGGATCGGGCGGCGATGCCTTGAAGTCAAGCCGCAGCGGCGCGCAGGGGAATTGGCGCGAGCAATTCCGTTACCTGCCGCGATTGATGCATACGCGCGCTGCGATGGGCGTGGTCAGCTTTACCTTTGAAACGGCCTATACCTGGGACAAATTCGAAGCCGTGGACACGGAAATTATTCGCCGGGTCAGCGAGGCGCAAAAAGCGCTGACCGGCGGTGGCATTGTTTGCCGCAGATTCTCCTTCCTCTATCCCGATGGGCCGGCGCCCTATTATTCCGTCGTTGCGCCTTCCACGCACGAGACGAGCCTTGAACATTACCAGGCGCTTTCCGACGTGGCTTCTGATGCGATATCGGAGCTTGGCGCGACAATCACGCACCACCATGCGGTCGGACGCAGCTTCCGTCCGTGGTACGACAAGGAAGTGGACCCGCTTTTCCGGGATATGTTGGCTGGCGCAAAGAATGCTGTTGATCCAGATTGGATTATGAACCCGGGAATGCTTCTCGACCGTTCGAATCATCTCAAGATCGTCGGATAAGGGGAGCAGGTCGCACGCTATGATCGAACTGTTTTTCTGGCCTACTCCCAACGGATACAAGGCGACGATTGCTTTGGCGGAATTGGGATTGCTTGGCAAAGTTACGCCAATCAATATTCTGGCCGGTGAACAGTTCGATCCGGCATTTCTTAAGATCAGTCCAAACAACAAGGTTCCCGCCATCATCGATCACGATGGTCCAAATGGCGAGCCGGTTGCGATATTCGAATCTGGCGCCATATTGCTCTACCTGGCTGAAAAGACCGGAAAGCTTCTTCCCAAGTCTGAAGTGAAAAGGCTGGAAGCCCTGCAATGGCTTTTCTTCCAGGTGAGTAGCATGGGGCCGATGCTCGGGCAGGCACACCATTTTAGAACATACGCGCCCGAGAAGATCGAATATGCGGTAGACCGCTACACACAAGAGGCCGCTCGCCTTTACAAAGTGCTCGATAACCGGCTGGCGGATCATGAATATCTGGCGGACGAATTTTCGATAGCCGATATAGCTACGTTCACATGGGTCAGGCCCCGAAAAATGCAGGGCCAGGACCTTGAAGATTATCCAAATGTGAAACGTTGGTATGACCAGATCAAGGTTCGCCCGTCTGTCTCTGAGGGCCTGAGTGTTCTGTCCGACAAGATGAAATGGCAAGCTAAGCCCGGTTCCAAGGAATGGAAATCGATGTTCTCCGGCTCGGAGAAAAAGTCAGATTGATCGGTCGGGCTTGCAATGCCTGCAATGAATTGCCCGAGAATCGCCCCACCGACGAGTTCGGGATTGTGAAGCAGGCAAAGTTGCCGGTCACGGCGACATTGATGATTCATCGGCATTCGGACAGAAGCCCATGATTTCACATCATATTTTTGAACAGGATTTGCCGCGATGCCTTATATCAATGTCCAGTTTACCAAGGGCGCTACCAAGGAAGCCAAGCGAGAGATCGTAAAAGGTGTCACAGATTTAATGGTGGAGCACCTCGGTAAGAGGCCCGAGCACGTCCATGTCGTGATTCAAGAAGTTGAATTTGAAGATTGGGGGTTCGCCGGAAAACTCGTTGCGGAGCTGTCAGACTAACTGTACCTGATTGAAAATTGGACCCAATTGGGTGCTGTCAGACTTGCTACAGCTCGTCTCCGATTGACAGAGCCATGGCAAGGTCGCGCTGAGATTAGGCAGCAAGAAACTGCCACTCGCCAAAATCGGCCGTTACTCGCTAATCTAACTCAGCTTCACCAGCAGCAGCTACTGCGTTCGGTGTGCTCTTCCGTCCCCAGCTTAGAGGGTAGGTTCCAGTGTCATGACCTGCACGGGATCGACGGTTTTGAATTCCCAAGACCAAGGGACGAAGACGATGCCGCTCGATTGCCGATCGTGTTAAAGATCGATCGAGTCCGCCGGCAGGAAGAATGGTGTCGCGGGCATCCCACCGGGAGCATGGCTATGGCGGACGTAACACTGAGCGCGACACCCAAAGGCAATGGTTTCCAGGCAACCGTGACCTATTCGAGCGGCGTGTCGATCAGTTCAGCGGAAGCCTTTCCGACGAAGGCAGAGGCTATTTCAGCAGCGGCCATGAAGGTACTCGACATGCCCGATCGGCTGGAGGAATTCGATGCGTCTAACGCCGAGGACTGATGCTGCAGGGAATGCTCGCGCGATGCCTACGGGAGCGACAATACGGGACCCGAGCAAAAAGAAAGGAGGAAGTCCTGACGGACTTCCTCCTTGTGTGTAGCCTCAGAATTCATCGCTCAGCTTTCCAGGCACTGTGTCGATGACCCGGTCCAGCATGGCCTTGGGCAGTGCGCCGTAATCGCCCTCATCGACCGCGATGTAACCTGCCTCACCATCGGTCAGGACATATTGGGTAAAGTAGCTGTGAAGGGACCGGGCATGAGCCTTGTCGAGTGCGGCAACGAAGGCTGCCTGATCTGCCTGGAATGAACCCTGCGCGATATTCAGTGAAGCGTACATGATCTTTCCTCCTGATGTTCGATGCGTCGCATCAGGAGCTGCGAGGATGTGGGTGACGGGTCGGGTCAGGGACCGCGCATAGCGCGGCCGCGAAGCGGCGATGGGGGAAACGATTTTTGCCGGGCTTGCCCGGTAAAAATGGTGGGGCCCCGTCGTCCTTGACGCGGCCCCAAAGCCCGCATCACACTTGGACTTTCTGCGAGAGAGACCTCTCCAACGTCAGCGTGAAAAGCACTGGCATCGCGGCAAAAACCGTTTTCCTACATGGCCCCATGCTGGCACTGTCGCGCGTGGAGGGGACCAACGGCCAGCGAAAGGACAATCTGATGGCCAGGTCCAAACCGAGCGCGCGTAATGCGCTCAAAAAACTGCGCGAGCAGCGCGAAGAACTCGATGCACAGGAGGCCAGGCTCCGTGATGAAGCGGCCGCCGAACTGGGCAAGGTTCTTCTCGAATGCGGAGCCGAGACGATCGAACCGGCGCAACTGAAGCAGCTCATCCGCGAATCGCTCACCATCGGGATCGACGATGCCCTCAAGCGGCTCTCCCCCGCCTGACACTTCAACCGCGGCGGGGTGCGGGCTCGATGCCCCGCCCCGCCGTCCAAGCAGCGAGCACAAAAAAAGGCCCCGATGGCGCGAACCATCGGAGCCTTGTCATATGCGGGAGGAACTCAGTCCTCGTCGATGTCGGGCGCACCCTCATTGTTCGACGCCCGGCCTTTGGTGAGGAAGTCCACCTTGTCGGCGATGATCTCGCAGCCGTAGCGCTTGGTGCCGTCCTGGTCTTCCCACTGCGTATAGTGGATGCGCCCCTCGACCGTCACGAGCTGGCCCTTGGTGCAGTACTTGGCGACGTTCTGGCCGAGCCCGTTGAAGCAGGTCACGCGGTGGAATTCGCTGTCCTTGGCGGTGTAGCCGTTTTCGTCCTTGTAGGTCTTGCCGTCCTTGCGGGCGGGACGGTCGGTGACGACCGAGATCGAGGTGATGTTGGTGCCGCCTTGGGTCGTACGGGTTTCGGGATCGCGGGCGATGCGGCCAACGAGGATTACGAGATTGGTCATGGTCTTTCTCCTGATCGAGCATTCCGGGTCCATCCCGGCTGCAAACCCGACTAGGAAGCGGCCACGGCGAAGCGCACCGAAGGGAAACCTCGATCTGGTTCGGGTGGTGCGGGCAGCCGGGCGCAGCCCGGCAACTCGGCCGGACCAGATCGGGGTTGCGCGTCTCGACGGGGATGCTTCAGGAAAGGTTTGCTTACAGGCCGGGTTGGTCCCGAGTGCCTTGCACAGGCCAAGCCATGACTTTTCGTATTATCGGGATGCCACGTACCCCTGACCTCGCCTGCCTCGAAGGCGACATCATATCTCGACTACGGACGCTCCTCCCGAAGCGGACGAAAGACCCCCTGAAAACGCACCGCCAGCAGCAGTCTCCACAGTGCCAAGCGGCATAGGCTCTTCCAGACGATGACCCCGCAACATCCAGTCTTGGGGCGTGATTAGGCGCCCCCAATCCGCAAAGGAAGGAATCGTACCCAAGTCCTCGCGGACGTGCTGTTCGCCTACAAGGCGAACGGGCACAACACGGCTATCGGCGTTGACGATAGTAGGCCCGAACAGGGTTTCGAGCATGAAGATGCCTTCGGCATGGTGCCGAAGGGCCCGGTGCCGCGGATCAGCAAAGATCGCCTTTGACTGGTCAAACCATTGGTGGAGCGGGAGGTAATCGTCCACCACCCCTCCCCATTTCCGAACCGACGATAGGGCGTGATAATAGCAATGAGCCATCGCACTTCTCCTAGAGATCAGTCGAATGGTCGTCGGCCGCCGTGTAACGCAGCTGGCAGTCCAGAACGAAACTCGGCGTAGCCACGTCGATGACCAGTTCGCCGCAAGCACCATCATTGATTTCCCATCCGGGATGATGGCGTTCGAGAGCAAGGTAAGTCAGTTGCTCGAGGGCGGAATTGAGGCTCTGGTCGCCGCCTTCTCCAGCACAGTCGATCGTCACTTCGGGACACGGAACACTCGCCCCGTCGGCGTCAGAGAAGACGCATTCTTCGACCGCACCGCTGTCGCCGCACCCATCGAAACGGATTTCTACGCGGGCAATTTCGGCATTGCGCAGCGGGGCAATGATAGCTGCCTTGAGCCGTTGGATTTCACTTTGTGCCTGCGCCGCGCGCTCGGCCTGGCGGACAGCAAAATCCGCCATGATCGCCTGAAAATCAGTCATCAGATTTCTCCTGCAATGTGGGGGCAAGGACCGATCGTCTTGCCCACGATAGCAGGCGATCTCTTTCCTCTGACGGCCTGCGCCAGCGCCGATGGCGCTGGCGCGATGCCGGACGCATCAGTCGGCATCCTGAGCCGCGCGCTTGGGAAAAGTTCCAAGCGGACCGCGGCGATCAACGACGGTAATCCGACGGGATTTGGCTTCGATGACGAGGCGCTCCAGGACCCCGTTTCCGGGAAAGGCGACGACATAACGAGGGTCAAGCGAGAGCATGCGCTCGTTGCGCTTGAAGCCTGCGCGTGCCCCCAGGCGCATGTCAAGGGAGAAGCTGATTTGCGGGATGTTGCGTCGTTCCGCCCATGAAGATGCCAGACGGTCAACGCCCTTGGTATCACCGCCGTGGACAAGAACCATGTCAGGGACCCGGTCGTGAACCTTGTCCAGAGTAGCCCAGACGTTGTTGGCGAAAGTGAGCGCATCCTGCTCGTTTGGATGGCGTGTGCGGCCACCGGCAAAGATCACCGGCGTACCTTCTGGCATGGCGGCGCGGCGCTTGGCTTCGGACCGGGCTCGGACGAACTCGCGGCCCTCGACAAGCGCGGAAGTTAGCATGGCGCTGTGATTGAAGCGCGAACTCGACACGGGCTTCCACGAGGAGCCGAATTCGTTGAGATAGAGGGCAGCGGCCACTTCACGCATCTCTTCGAGAGCGATCATGGCCCCTTCGGCACACTGTGCCCGCTCAACCTGGGTCTCGAGTTCATGGGTGTGAATTTCGGATCCATCGGCAGTAGCGAGGAGCGCTCGGACTTCGTCGGTTGCGCGGTCGACTGCGGTCGATTTGCGGGTCGCGGAACGGTGAAACATGTTGACGAACGCCCAGCCGAGGTCCTCGGCATCGGCCTCCAGCGCAGTCCCCGTGACCATTGCAAAGAGATCGGACCAGACCGCTTCGAGAGTCTGGACGACCGCCTCGTGGACCGGAAAGTCATTGGTGAAAACAGGGGCAGGACCAATCGAAAAACCGGAAAGATCGAGGCCGGCAAGTTGGTCAGAAAATGATGAGTGCATGGGTATTGTCCTCCTGACTGGCGTGAGGCTGACGCACCCGCTCATGGCTGCGCCAGCGAGAGCCCGTCAGGGCCAGCTTGAGGCAGTCTCCGCACCCGACAGGGGAAACCCGCTTGGGCAGGCTGGCGCGGGCAGGCCAACGGCCCACAGGGCCGGGCCAACTCGGGCCTGCGCAAGCCGGGTTGCGGCAGACTGGCGGCTGGCCCAGGGCCTTTCTCGCATGGCTTCAGGCCATGAGTGCAAAAGCAAGTTTCGTCAGGGAGGACAGGCACCTCGCCACGATCAAAGTGACTGGCGCATTCAGGCCACCCGTTTTGCGTAGACGCCCTCACCGTTCGACATGTGACCGAGGCAGACGAAGTCGCCGAACAACGCTTCAAAGCGCGAGGCGATCTGGGACAGCCAGCGCTGTGCTCTGGGCGATCTGGCCGTGCGCCAATCGGCATCCCAATAGGCGCCATCGTCACGCTCGACAATCCACACCGCAACCAGGCCGGCGTAAACCGACACGCCGAAATCTGCATAGGCATTGCGCATGAGGATGCGGTCTTCGCGGCCCCGCCAACCGTCGTGGGCGATCAGGGAAGGGAATACCTGCCCTGCGCGCTCGCGCAGATCTTCGCGGAGCCACTCATATTCGAAGTCCCAGTCGTCGTCGTCTTCAACTTCGAGCACGGTGAAGGCGACAATGGCCCCGCTGGGGTAACTGACCGATCGGCCCATGACACCCTCCTTCAGGCGGCCAACGCAGCGTCGGCAGACGCTTCGTCGGTATCATCGGCAGAGATCCGTCCTCCGAGTCTGAGCAAAAGCCTTGATGCTTCCTCAGCCTTCGCGGCAGCGGTGAGAATGGCACGGTCATCCTGCTTCAGGAGCTTGAGCCAGTGCTCGATATAGCTCGCATGGCTATCGAGGTGGGTGACTGGCAGACCGAGTTCAGCGCCAAGCATAGCGCTCGAAAGTTCGGCAATGAGTTCCTCGGCAGCGTAAGCTGCAGAACCAAATCGATTCTTGAGATTGCGGTCGAGGCGACTGGCATGGCCGGTCCAATGCGACAGCTCGTGCGCGAGCGTCGCGTAATAGTGGTCGAAGCCCGAGAAGAGATGCGCAGGCGGCATTGTCACCCGGTCAGCCACTGACTCATAATAGGCTTCGTCGCCCTGATGCCGCAGTACGGCCGGAATACGGGCAAAGAATGAGTCGAGTTCAGCCTGACGGCCCTCGGGCTCCACCACCTCAAGCGTCGCGGCGGGATGGAAACGCTCGGGCAGACCTTCGACCTGATCAGCATTGAAAACCGGATAGGCCTTCAGCACACGACGACTTTCGTCGGTTTTTTCGCCGGTGTCGGGGGCTTCGACTTCCTTGGTGTAGCTCTTGTAGAAGATGGCGATGGTGGATTTTTCACCTTTGCGCACCTGCGCGCCCAGTTCTTTGGCCTGATTGTAGGTCATCCAGAACGGCGAGGCGTAACCGCACATGTCGGCAACCATCCAGAGCCAGAATACATTCATGCCGCGATAAGGGACGCCGCACGCCCGCAATGGGCGCGCGACCGGCACACCGCGCCACGGCTTGATCCACGGCTTCGTGCCGGACTCGAGGCGGGCGATGATTTCTTGGGTGATACGGGTAGCAGGCGACACTCCGCCGCTTTGTCCCTTGCGATAGGCCATGTTGGATCTCCTGAAATGGCCTGACGACAGTTCCGTCGGTCAGTGCCGGAGATCCCGGAGCCCCCTCCGCTCTCTTTCCATGAAGGAAGCGGCCCCCCGGCATGTGCCGGAGGACCGCTTCACGGTGGCGAGCAGCCGTTCCTGTCAGGAGGAGGTCAGGCGGCCAGCTCGCTCGGGGGCTGATTGTCGTCGTTGGCGACGAAATCCGCGTCGGGGCTTTGCGCTTCGTTATCGGCAGGAATTTCCGGCTGATCGGCAAAGCGCATGACTTCGGGCACCCAGGCGAGCGCCCTTTCCCGAACTTCGACCTCGGTGATGTAGGTCCCCGCGAAGACGCGCTCGGCGCTCATCGCAAGATCGCCCTTTTTCACCGATGCAAAGCGTGAGGACAGTTCCAAACCGCCAACATCGGTGAGCGCATCAAGGATGACCTGCTTCGAGACGCGGTCGAAGTAGTTTGCCGCGGTCGGACGCCACCATTGCGCCATGTCGATGCCGATCGTGCTGCCCAGATGATCCTGGAACGTGATCTGACGTTCGCCTGCCATGTTGAGGCTCGCCTCGAGCGTGCGAGCGACGACGAAGCCGAGCCATGCTGCGCGGCTTTCATCAGCGAGTGCCCGAAACATCTTGAAGCGCGACGAAGCGTCCTCGCCAGATCGCCAGCTCTCATCGAGACCAGAGCGCAGGTCCGCAAGGGATGCGCTTGCCGGCGCATCCTTCGCTTCGAACCCGACAATCGGACCCGCAGGGACGCCGCCACGCAGGGTCGTGGCCGCGCGCGACCGCCAGTCGTGGGTGTCGGCATCCGCGAGGGTGAAGACCATGATGTCAAGCGAAAGGCCGGGATCCGAGGCTACGTGGAGCGCGAGCACGTCACGACGTTGCATCGCAAGTTCGTCGACCAGGCGCTTGGAAAGCGCTGCACGGCGTTTGCCATCACTGCCGACACTCGCAACGACTTCGACGACATCTTCGTCACCAACGACTTCGATGTCGCGCTCGCCATAGAACACCGGCTGGAGAACCGGTGTGCCGTCGCGCGAGAGAACGAGGATCATTCCGGCATCGGCCTTCAGTTCGGGTGCCAGCTCCGGGGGCTTTGCCCGAATGTCCTGGCATTCGCGCTCGATCGCTTCGATCGTCGCCTCGGCCGCAGCAATTGCTTCTTCGGCGCTGTCTTCGTCTTCAAGAATGGCAGCATGCTCGTCGTACGAGGCATCGAGCTCATCAAGGCGGGCCAGTTCGGCGTCAGTCAACGGAGCCGGCTCGGCTGGAAGTCGAATGAGGCCTTCGACGAGATCGTGACTGGCATAGGCGTCAAGCGTCGGCTTGACCCAGGCAAGACCCTGCTCTGCTGCGAGCGCCTTGGCGCGCTTCTCCATCTCTTGCACGGCGAGCGTTTCGAGAAGCGCGACATCGACCCAGGACTCGCTGTCATCGTCGTCGAAGAGTTCGCGTTCGATCCGGCCACCTGCAGCGATATAGGCTTCGCGACCGACAAGACGGGCCCGAGCATCGCTGCCGCGAACCGTGCCGGAGAGCACCATGCGTCGGATACTGTCGACGCTGGGCGCATAATAGCCCGAAGACGCTTGCTCATAGACGCGAGCCTGAATTTCTTGATCGGAGGTCGCGCCGAAAGCTTTGGCGAGATCGAGAGTGATTTCACCGGATGCCAGAGCATCGAAGACGACAGGCGCGAGAATCGCGAGACGCAGACGGCCTTCGACGAAGCGGACCGTCAGCCCGAAGCGGCGCGCGACATCTTCCGTCGAGGCACCAGCATCAATAAGGGCAGCGAAAGCCTGCGCTTCATCGGCTGGGTTCATCGCGAGGCGATGGAAGTTTTCGGCCAGGCTCGTTTCGACTGCGATTTCCGCATCGTCCTCAAGCACGAGGCAGATGACCTCGTAGCCCTTCGGCAGGACTTTCTCCTCGGCAAGCGCCAGCAAGGCGCACCGGCGGCGCTCTCCGGCTTCGACCTCGAATTTGCCACGAGCCGCAGGCCGAACAATGAGGTTCTGCAACAACCCATGGGCTGCAATGCTCGCTTTCAGTTCGGAATCTGCGACTGGGTCGCCGTGACGGCGTACATTGCGAGGGGACTGGACCAACTTGGTCAGCGGGATCGTCTTGATCATGGGACTTACTCCTGATTGCGAGCTCAAGCATCGACCATCGACGCTCCTTCGGCTCAGTCAGAAGCAAGCTTCCTTTCCTCTTCTATGGGCGCAGTCGTTGATAAGGAAACCAGTCATTTACTGGTAAGATGGCATGTCACACCAGTATGATGCACGGCCCAACAGACATGTGGAACGAAGACAACGCCATTTACGATGATGGTGAATGGATTACCTGGACTGAGATCAACACACATCTGGCGCGTTTGGAGTTCGAAGCCCGGTTTCCGAACCTCGACGTCGATCTGGTTCCGATCTTTCAAGACTTGCTCGCTGTTGCGCAGAACTATTACGAGCTCACGGGTAGCCACCTTCAGGTGTATGGCGATCTCGGCGAACTCTATGGGGCAATCACTCACGGGCTCAAACTGCACCGGAATTACGCACAAGGATCAGATGGCAAAATTGGCAATCACTTCGTTGAAGTGAAGACGATTACGCCTTTCAAGAGCAACGACACAATTACGCTCAATCTCAGGCGCAACTTTAGCAAGGTCCTGATCGTGAAGATTGATTCTGACTTTGAGGTGCAGGGCAAGCTGCTCGACCGCAAAGCCCTGCCCAAGGTGAAGGGCACTACGTTGAAATTGAGTTGGGCGGATATCGTTTCATAGCTGGATTGCCTTTTGGCCTGCGCGCCGTAGATCTTTCGCTCAAGCAGAACCGACCACCCGAAACACTGCCCCTGTACCCGCATCTCGAACCAGATCGACACCCATTCCGTCCCAGTGGTAGTCGAGGTGACGTCCCTGAGTGGGGTCGGATGCACAGTCCGGGTAGAACAAGCCGACACATTCACCACCCGGATGCCGGATGCTCGGATAGACAAGACCTTCGGCCCCGCCCCCTTTAAGCTCAACAGCGAGGGCTTGCGATGCAGCATAGTTGTCGGGATCAAGTGCGGGATCGCCTGCGGCAAGGCTCCTGAGATCGTGAAGATTGGCGCTTACCGAAAGGATGATCTCACGGAACTGCGAGGTCCAACCTGGCGCTTCGGAAGTGCGAGCCATGAAGCGGACATGATGATGGATTGTCTCGAACAGCGCAGTTTCAAATGCATCCCCCGCGTATAAGACGCCGTAGGTCCCATCGGTGAATCGACTTGGTCGGTCAGTGCTGACATGCGTGAACGGGGCCATCAGATAGGATGCGCCGTTGCCCCCTACCCGGCGGTCAGCAGGTACCAGATCGAGATTGCCGATCGTCGCCATAATGCGGGGATTTGTTTTTTGCTCGGCGGAGATCAGCAGCGGCCAATCTGCAGGGTCTGCGATGTCTTCGAACAGGTCGATCGGTGGAAAGGCACTGCGGATAATCCGTACAGCGTCTTCCCACTCGACCTGGGCAACCGGAATCGCCTTGGGATCAATCACCAGGCACCACGTTCGGCATCAAGATAGCGACGCACCCGCATGATATCGGTCAGTTCGCCGCCAAGCATGACATCGAGCGCACTCGCTCCGGCAAAGGCGGCGTTACCTGCCTTAATCCAGGCGTAGCCACGCTGGGCTTCTGAAAAGATGATCCTCAGCGCCTTGTGGATACCCATCAGGTTGGAGAGCCGCGCCGCGCCATCGCGCGAGACACGGCCTGCACCCTCAGCCTTCCACCGCCGATAGGAGCGAACCGGCATGTCGAGCAAAGTCGCGGCTTGTTCGTCGGTTAGTTCCCATTTCCCAAACAGGTTCAGCACGGCGCGGAACATCGCCGCTGCTTCCTCTTGGGTTACAGGATCGGGCCGGAAGGCGTGGGGGACGGTATCAATTGGTTGCAGAGCCAGCATGACTATTCTCCATATGGCAGCATATACCACTTTGAATGCCATTTGGCAAGATGCATCAAATTTGGCCTGCAAGCCGCGCCAAGACCGCCACTGCGTTCGTCGTCGGGACGAAAAGCCGCGTCTGATAGCGTATGATCTCGGTGAAGCACCCATGTGCCTTGTACCAATCGAGGCGCGACGCCGACCAACCAGCCAGTTCGAGCCGCTGCGCGCCATTCACGAGGCTGCGCTTGAGCGTAAGCGCTTCGCGGCTTTTGATTTGCATCGGTCGCCCTGTCCCGAGCACCGCATCGACGGTCTGCTCTGCCGAAAAGGAATGTTCGTCTTCGAGCCCAAGCGCCTGGCACAGTTCGGGCACGCAATGAAGCGGAACCTCCCGACCTAACAGCGAGCGTCCGTCTCGCGCCGAGATCCGGCTGACCCGAACATAGTCGGAAGGTAGTTTGTCCCACACCGGAAGCAGCAGGCCGGTTGCAAGATGCAGTCGCTCGCGCTTGTGATTTGATGCGGCGTCATCGACCTCCGCCTGCCACAGGCGCTGAAATTCGGTTGGGTCCACCGGTTCCCAATTGCTCTCTTCGAGTTGATCGGCAGTGATGTGTCCGTGCTTCAAGGGGCGGACAAGTTCGAAACGGGCCACCCGTATACCTTCGTCTGTGAGCAGGCTGCGCGCTGGGACAAGCAGCCCGATCCGGCCTGAGCGCGTATTACGGAGAAGCTGCTGACGCGCACGTGAAAAGCCGTAGAGATCCTCGAGGCGTTCGAGACGCAAAGGCTTGAGCGCGCGGGCGATCTCGAGTTCCAGGAGATGCGTAGTCGCGCCCGACAGCGCATCGGTGCGCAGTAGCGTGTCGGTCAGCACCTCGTAATGCTCCACCGGAATGGTCTCGACCCCAATGTCGAGCGTGCCGGCCTGGCGTGCTGCATCGATCCGCGCTTCGACGAGGCCGAGAAACTCGTCAAATACGCCGTTTTGCAGAGCAATCGGCAATGCGAGGATGCGATTGAGCCAGCGCTGGATTGTTGGCAGGTCATCGACCATCCCGCCGTCGGGCCCTTCGACCCTGAGCCCGCTCAATTCCTCAAACCGAGAAAGCGTAACGGCTTCCAGCTTGCCTGCGAACAACAGGCCGAACCAGCGATGGAGCGCCTCCTTGGCGTAGGTGCTCTCGAGATTGTCGGCAGGATCGAAGAGGTTCTGCCCACCTGTCTGGCGCTGCCCTCGGGTCAGTGCCCCGAGACTGTCGAGCCGACGTGCAATGGTCGATATAAACCGACGTTCGCCACGCACGTCGGTGGTCACCGGGCGGAACAGCGGAGCCGACGCCTGATTGGTGCGGTTGGTACGGCCAAGGCCCTGAATTGCGGCATCGGCCCGCCAGCCCGGCTCAAGCAGGAAGTGGACCCGGCGCATCTGGTTCTTTGCCGCAAGGTCGGCATGATAACTGCGGCCGGTGCCACCGGCATCGGAGAAAACCAGAATCCGCTTTGTCCCGTCCATAAAATCTCGCGTTTCGGCCACATTGGCGCGCGGAGAGCGCGACTGGAGCACCTGGCGTCCATCGCGCCCGACGATCAGGCGGCGGGTACGGCCGGTGACTTCGGCGACCTGATCGACACCGAACCGTTCGATGATCGCATCGAGCGCCGTCGCGATCGGCGGCAAGGCACAGAGCTGCTCGATCATGCGGTCGCGCGCGGCAAGCGCCGAACGACAGAGAACAGGAGCACCATTCTCATCACTCATCGGTTCGGACCGGGCATTGCCATTCTCGTCCGTGAACACCGCCATCAACCGAACCGGGAAGCTTTTGGTGAGGTAATCGACCACGTATTCGCGAGGGGAGAGATCGATTTCGAGTGCTTCACGTTCCGCATCGGAGAGATCAGCGAGGCGGCGGTTGAGCATGGCTTCGGCGGTCGAGACAAGTTGCACTACAACAGCGTTGCCGTCGGCAAGTGCCGTATCAATCGCAGGCAGCAGGCTCGGCAGTTTCATGGATAGAAGGAGCTGCGCGAAGAAGCGCTGCTTGGTGCCTTCAAACACCGAAAGCGCAGCCGATTTGGCACCTGAATTGAGTGTCTCGCCACTGTCAGTGTCGACGATCCGCGTTGCCTCGAGAGCTTCGCGCAGGTTGGCATGAATGATTGCCCAGGCGTCTGCATAGGCGTCATAAACCGCTACCTGGTCGGGGGTCAGGCAATGCTCGAGAATCTCGTACTCAACTCCGGCGAATGAAAGTGCCCTCGCCGCGTACAGCCCCAGTGACTTCAGATCGCGCGCAACCAGTTCCATTGCAGCGATACCGCCATCGCGGATATCTGCGACGAAGGCTTCGCGATTGGCAAAAGCCGTCTCGGGACCCCAGAGGCCAAGACGGGTGGCATAGGCGAGATTATTGACGTCGGATGCCCCGGTCGCCGAAGCGTAGAGCACGCGGGCGCGCGGCAGCAGATTCTGGATGCGAACACCGGCAATGCCCTGCTCCGATCCCTTGACCTTACCACGTGAGCCCTCCCCGCCTGCGGCGTTGGCCATCGCATGGGCTTCGTCGAAGACGATGAGCCCGTCGAAGTCCTCCCCTGCCCATTCGAGAATCTGATCGAGCCGGGTCGCGTCGCTTCGACCCGAACGCAGTGTCGGATAAGTCACGAAGAGTATGCCCTCGCGCATCCCGATCGGGACACCGAGCTTCCATTGGCCAAGGGGCTGGACATCGATGGGAAGGCCGCCGAGCGCGCTCCAGTCGCGGCGGGCATCTTCGAGCAGAGCTTCGTTCTTGGAAATCCAGATGTGGCGCCGTTCATTCCTCACCCACCGGTCGAGGATGACAGATGCGACTTGTCTGCCTTTACCTGCGCCAGTTCCGTCACCAAGAAAGTAGCCCATGCGGTAGGCGTGCCCCTCAGCGCTCGCCTTCAAAGCGCAGCCCATGTCGTCGGGCTCGAACCGGCCCGGCAGATCGCGGGCATGCGCGCTTGCGGCATAGATCAGGGTCTCGGCCTGCGCAGCGGATAGGACGCCTCCAGCAATGATACTCGAAGGAAGCTGAGGCACCACTTCAGGCACGGGTGCGGTTATCGAACCCATCGCGACAGATTCGACCAGCGGGGTCGGGTGGGAGACCGCATCCGCAATTGAGATCCGGCTCGGCCGGTAGGGCAAATAATGCCCAACCTGGCTTTCGATCGGCGCAGGTGCTTCGAGCGGAGTAAAATCAAGCGGCAGGATCGACGGCACCGCAGCGGTTGGATGGACCTTAAGTGGAACTGGTTTCGCCCTGTTCGCCACCAGTCGAAGCGGCAATGCTGGCTTGATGCCGATGCTGGGTCCCGCGGGCAGGCTTACCCGGTCAGGGAGCATATCGATCAGCAGATGAAGCTCGGCAAAGTTTGCCGGCTGGGCGATGATCGGGCTGGTACCATCCTCAGCTTTGTCGAGAACCACGAGCCGGGTTGAGATTGAGGTGCCCTGCTTGATGAAACCGCGCTCAATCGTCGCGTTGAGGCGCAACGAGAGGGGACCAGCGATCCCGGCGAGGAACTTCGGAAGCTCGAACCATTCGGGCATCACAGCGACCAGGCGGCCACCGGGCATAAGGCGCTTCCAGGCAGAACGTAAGTGCCGGTCGCCAGTGCGGCTATCGTGGCCCCTCTCGATACCGTGTGAATAGGGCGGGTTCATCAGCACCACGCTCGGACCCACGTCGGGCGTGAGAAGTTCGTCGATCAGTTCCCCGTCAAATCCCGTGACTGTCGCCTCCGGAAACACAGTGCCCAAGCATTCGCGGCGCAGCGGCGATATCTCGTTGAGAGCGAGACGCGCAGCTGCCTTTGCTGCCCATACGCCCAGCATCCCGGTCCCGGCCGACGGTTCGAGAACCAGTTCAGCGGCAGAAATCGCGCATGCCTTTGCAGCCATCCAGGCCAGACGGGGCGGCGTCGCGAATTGTTGCCACTCGATCTGCTCGTCGCTCCGGTTGGACTGGGTCGGGACCAGACCTTCAAGGCGCGTGAAAGCCTCATCGGCAAAGCTGGATGACATTGCAGGTGAGAATTCAGTTGCCTGCGCCAGGAACAGCACCTGCGCCAATTCAAGTGCGGCATGGGCATCGCGTACGGACCAGCGTCCTTCGGCGTCGCTACCGCCGAAGTGATCGGCCATCATTGCATTCACAGTGACCCGTGAAATTGCTTGATCTGCAGCGAGCCGCGCGGCCAGCGCCCTCGCCGCAGCCAGCACTTGCGGCTCGGCGGGATCGGAGAATGCGAAAGCGGTATTTGCGTGTGACATGAGAGACCTCCTGAAGAGGCCCTGGGTTTGTCCGGGTGTCCGTTCGGATGGATCCGCCCGGGGGCCTCACAAGGCCCCAAGCCCGCTTTCCTCTAACCGACATTCAGACCGCAGCTCGGACTGAGCGCATGAGCACATCATTCCAGTCGTCGCCGGTTAGCTCCGGACGCCTGGTGACAATCAGCCGCCCTTCGCAAGCGTAGGCCTCTCGCGCACGCTCTTCAGCAAGGCGCCCGCCCGCATCATTGTCGACAAAGAGATATAGCTGGTGCACCGATTCCGGGATTGTGGCCAAGCCGAAGCGTTCGTTTCCTAGCGTCGCCCAGCAGGGAACCTTGAACATTTGCATCGCTGAGAGGGCCGTTTCGTTTCCTTCTGCGAGGCCAAGGCGTCCCTCATCCGGGTGCGCGAAACGCACCGCCCCAGAACCGGGGCTGCCTAACGCACGCCTGGGCTGATCGAAAGAAGCCAAACTAGTTTTGTCGAGGTCGAGGAAGGAGCGATGCAGCGCGAGAATTCCGGCATCATTGCGCACGGCCGCGACCATCGCGGGAAGAAACCGGACAGCACCCTTTGGCCCCAGAGGCATACGCGGGTGGAAACGCAGCTCCGGCGAAGCAATCGTGATGCCTCTGGACACGAGGTACTTTTCGGCGGGGCTGCCAGCGATGGTCGACGCCTCACGCCAGAGCCTCAGCGCATTGCGATTGGCGACTTCCTCGCGCGGTTCGGCCACGATCGGACCACTCGTGCCGTCGAACAGATCCGCAATTCGTATTCCGAGCCCGGCCATGGCTTCTATCACCGCCTCGTTCGTGCAGCCGGCAAAGCAATGAACAAGAATTGCGCGCTTTCCGAGCGTGATGCTTAGCGAAGGAGTGCGGTCGTCGTGGGCCGGGCAGCAGCACATTCCGCGCGAACGCGACCAGGCACCGCCCAGCTGCTCGACTATCTTGCGCGCGCGGGTTTCCAGTTGCAGACCTTGGAATTGGGATGATCGGTGTTGGTGCATGGGGGCATCTCCATTGTAACGTGCCTCCACCCGCGCAGCCTCCGCTCTGCGTCGCTGACGTTTCATTTTCCTACATCGCATGTTCTATATATGTTCTTTCCCGATTCGACCACCAAAGGATTCGGGAATGAGACTGAAATGGGCAGTAGTTGCAGCGGCAACGACAGGATTTGGGTCCGTCCTCCCCGCTCACGCGCAGGAACTTGAGCCCACTCAGATGACCGTTGCCTCGGAGTTGACGACCGATGGCTTCCGCGTTGCAGAAGGAACCGATGGCTTCCTTCTCGTCGAACACGGCATTTGGAGAATGCCTCCAGCGGGCTCGTCCGAGCCGCCGGCGACCGATGCGGGTCGAACCTATTTGCCCTATCGATATCCAAAGCCCCAAGGCAGCGCGCCATCCGGCTTCCGTCGGGCAAGCTACCTTCCTCATGTTTACGCTGCTGAGGCTCAATACTCGCTACCAAGTGGCCTTCTCGACGCTCTTGTATGGACGGAATCACGATATAATCCCATGGCCATCAGCAAGGCAGGCGCCGCAGGTTTGGGACAATTGATGCCAGGGACAGCGCGGGACCTTGGCGTTTCAAATCGCTTCGATCCCAAGGCGAACATCTTGGGTGCGGCCAGATATCTACGCCAGATGCTCGACAAATTCGGGGTAGTTCATCTCGCCCTCGCTGCCTACAATGCGGGCCCTGGCGCCGTCGAGCGGGCCGGCGGTATCCCACGTAATGGCGAGACACCGGCCTATGTGCGCGACGTGCTGCGTCATTGGCAATTTTGAGCAGGGGGTGGTTTGTGAGTTCCGGTCGAATACGCGTGTCGGGAATGCTGAGCCGCGGACGACGCGGAATGATCCTGACCACGAAATCGGACGAGGTTTGGATCGTCGAAAGCGAGGAAGTTACCGACGATCTCATCGGTTCGAACGTGATTGTCGAAGGCGTCGTTGCAGGCATGGATCGCCTACGCGCCGACTGGATTGGCGCGGGCAGTCATCTTTCTTGATTCTGGGGAGGATATTTCGCGACGAGCAGTAGAACCTCCCTACCCCACAGTGCGAGAGCTTCGCGTTTTTCATTCGTGTACTGATGCCGATGATAGACCCCGGCGACGCCAGCCATTGCCGAGCCGGACTGATGATTGAGAACGGCTTCTGAAACGACCAGCGGTATTCCAATCCTTTGCAGTCCGGTCGCCACCGTCCGGCGAATGTCATGCATGGTAAAATGAGCGGCTTCATAGCCGAGTTTCTCGTCCACGCTTGCCCTTATCCGCTTCCAGGCCTTTGACAGCCCACTGACACTGTTTGTGCTGGTGACCTTGGATGCCAATAGAATTTGGGATTGCTTGTGAGCATCTTCAGGCGCGATCCCGGCGGCCGTGAAGATGTCGGTGACGACCTCGAGAGCCTGTGCGGATAAAGGCACCACATTTGCCTTGCCGTTTTTCGCTCTATCTCCTGGTACAGTCCAGACTTTCCCCTTGAAGTCGAATTCGTCGCAAGTGGCGTCGAGCACCTCTCCCCGGCGCTGGGCCGTGAGAATCAACATCTGCACAAGATGACCAAACGGATAGCCATCCTCGACGGCGGCTTGCCACAGTGCAGCGACCTCTCGATCGCTGAGCACCCGGTCGCGAGGCTCGCTCCTTTTTGGGCGCCAGGCGTCCCGGCACGGATTGGCTGGCAAATGTTCAAGTCTGGTGAGCGCCCATGAGTAGAACGTCGAAAGGTGCCGATAAACGATGCGAGCCATCGTCAGGGTTTCCTTGCCCCGCTCAAATGCGATCTTCTCTACGAAGCGGCTGACGTCGCTTCGGGTGATCGAATCGGCGAGGCGGTCGCCTAGCTCAGGTTCAATGTACTTGCGGAAAACCCGGTCGAACTCATTCGCGCTCCGCTTTTTGCCGACGATCTGTTGAGCCAGGTATGTCTCGTATAGTTCAGCGACGGTGCCGACACCCTTCGATCCCTTCCTCTTAGCTCCCGGCTTTCTGGCGATGCTTTTGCCTTGCTCAACATCGACGAGTAGGTCCCGCGCCTTCCGACGGGCGTGTGCAAGAGTGAAATTCGGGCCATGCCGCCCGATAGTCACGTTCAACCATTTACCTTGGACGCGCTTACGCAAGATATAAGTCTTGGTGCCGCTCGCTCCCATTCGGAGCCGCAGACCGGTCACGATGCCATCCGCGACCTCAATCTGCCCGCTTGCAGGCGCTTTCAATCCTGCGATCCGAGCATCTGTCAAACCAACCTTGTTCGCCATATGATCCTGCTACCTTAGGTAGCTTTTTGTAGTGGATACTGGTGAACATTTCAAGAACAATGCGGACTATGAATCGCAGATTTCCGCCGTTTTTGGACGCATGCGGAAGCGTAAGGACCCTCTGATTTCAGCTCTTAATCAGCGGGTCCTAGGTTCGAGCCCTAGTGCGTCCACCATTTCTTTCCCTTACAAATCAAACGGTTACCCCGTCCCGGGCCACCAATCGCAGGCCGGCTCGTGCCATGCCTGGGGGTGATTTTGGGACATGGACTTCCGCAGTCTTCTGCGCCTCTCCGGCCAGGCCGGTTTGGGACCCGAAAGTCAGCTGGTCGGCGTACGGCTGGAGATGCTTCACCGAGAGATGCGCATAACGGCGCACCATCGATTCCGATTTCCATCCGCCCAGCTCCTGAAGCACCCAGGTGGGCACGTCATTCTGCCGGAGCCAGCTCGCCCAGGTATGCCGCAGATCGTGCCAACGAAAGTTGGTGATCTCGGCCCGCCGGAGCGCTTTGCGCCACGCCCGTGTGTTCGCCGAACGGAGCGGATTGCCCCGGAAGGTGAACACATGGCTTTCGTGCTTGCCCTGCTGCCGCATGAGGACGGCTGCCGCGAGATCGTTGAGCGGGACGCCCAGAGCCTCCCCGTTCTTCGTATCGCCATGCTCGATCGTCGCGATGCGCCGGGCGAGATTGACCCGGTCCCATGTCAGATCGAGCACATTGCCCTGGCGCAGGCCAGTCGCGAGCGCAAACACGACCACTTCACGCTGATGGGCCGGCAACTCCTTGAGCAGGGTTTCGGCCTGCTCTTCGGTGATCCAGCGAACGCGGACCTTTCCGCCGACGCTGTAGGTCTTGAACGCCGGCACGGCGTCGATCCATTCCCATTCGCGCATCGCCCTTCGAAAGATGGCGCGGATGAGCGCCACATAGAGATCCTTCGTGCGATCCGTGCCGTGGATATGGCGCGTCACCAGGCCATCGACGAGGCTCCGGTCGATCTGGTCGAGGGTCTTGCCCCGCAAATGACCAGTGAACCAACGGATCCGCTGCACATCGTCCCGGTAGGACTTCTTGTGCGCCTTCTCCTTGAGCCAGCGCAGCGCCGCTTCGTCCCATGAACGCTTCGGCTTCTGCTTCAGTCTCGCCAAGTCCCACAGCTGAGCCTTCAGCTTGTCGTGGTATTCCTTCGCTTTTTCCCGGTCGGCTGTGCCAGTAGTATGTTTAATTCGGCTTCCGTCCGGGCTTGTGATGTCGACATAGTAGGTTTCTGCACGTTTCCAGAGTGCCATAGGCTTACCTCCTTGGTTGAGGCACCTGGCTGCATTCGTGCGCGCACAGGATAGTGCTCACGAATCCACGCGACAAGATCGCTTTCGAGAAACCTCCAGAACCGACCAATCTTCGCTGCGGGGATCAGCCCGGCCTTCGCGTACGTCCGAATGGTATTGGGATGAACATCGAGCAGCGCCGCCGCCTCGTCGACGTCGAGCACACGCTGCGGGGGGCACGCATCTTCGAGTGCGTGTGAACCAGGTCCCGGCATCTCGATATTGGCGGCGGCCCGCACTGTCAGCCTTTCCTACGTTGCTTGCCGAACTCGCGATCACTCGCGATGAACCGCTCGATCATGGGTGGAATGAGACGCTCCGGGGGCAGAGCAGATTCCAGACCAGTCAACTTCGCGTGGACCCGGCTATAATCCTGAAGGTCGCGCATCAGCGCGCCCGGAAGCTCGAGCGTCAGTTTGACCGGCTTCTCTTCGGCGATCGGACCGAGGCGAAGCTTCGTCATAACGCCTCTCCCCGCCCCGGCTCCTCAAGGATCAGGTCGCGGATGACAATGACGCGAAAGGCGAAGCCGGGCCGAATGGTAAGCGTCGGCGGCACCGAAAGTTCGCGCTCGACCACGCGCCGCCCGGCCTCGTTCGTGCTGTCCTGCAGACCAGATCGCAGCGCGCGGACAAGATCATTTTCGCCACCTGCAGCGAGCTCGGTCCCGACGCCTAGGGTCAGGACCCATTGATTTGATGTGACGGCTGTGATTCAGGCTCGCGTTGAGGAGCCTGAAGGATGAGTGATTTGTATTGGCTGACGGACGAGCAGATGGCTCGGCTTCAGCCCTATTTTCCGAAGAGCCACGGCCGCAAGCGGGTTGATGACCGGCGGGTTTTGAGCGGCATCATCTTCGTCAACCGCAATGGGCTGAGGTGGCGGGATGCGCCGAGAGAGTATGGCCCGGCAAAGACGCTCTACAATCGCTGGAAGCGGTGGAGCGACAAGGGCATCTTTGTCCGCATGATGGAAGGCCTGGCGACACCTCAGGCTCCCGAGCGCAAGACGATCATGATCGACGCGACCTATCTCAAGGCTCACCGCACGGCGTCCAGCCTTGGGGTAAAAAAGGGGGTCCGGGACGCCTGATCGGCCGCACGAAGGGTGGTATGAACACCAAGCTTCATGCCGTAACCGATGCAAATGGCCGCCCGATCAGCTTCTTCATGACCGCCGGGCAGGTCAGCGATTACACGGGCGCGGCCGCTTTGCTCGACAGTTTGCCCAAAGCGCAATGGATGCTCGCCGACCGGGGCTATGACGCCGACTGGTTCCGCGACGCCTTGCAGGAAAAGGGCATCACCCCCTGCATCCCGGGCCGGAAAATACGGAACAAAACCGTCAAATACGACAAGCGCCGCTACAAACGCCGCAACCGCATCGAGATCATGTTCGGTCGCCTCAAAGACTGGCGGCGCGTCGCCACACGCTACGATCGGTGCCCGAAGGCCTTCTTCTCTGCCGTCGCCCTCGCCGCCACCATCATCTTCTGGCTCTGATCAATGAGTCCTGACCCTAATTTGCTCGACCTGGCCGGTTGCGGTCGGGCAGCTTTCGGGCGGAAGAATCAAAAAGCGGACATACTCGGCAGACCTCGGCTTCGCGACAGGAATGGACTATTGCGGACATGAGGGTCTGTGGCTCGTCCCGGCGTCACGCACGACAGCACGCCGAAACATTCAGTGCTTCTAATCGCGGGCGTAGCCGAACAGTCCCAGTTGGAGACAGTAACGGCGCACCGTCAAGCCCACGGTCGCTATTATGCGTCCAATCGGCGCAATTACACCTCGGCACCGATGCAACGCGTCGCGAGCGACCGTATTGAGGTAAGGAGAAAAATGGAGGCGTTGCCAACGATGCAGACGATATTGGTATGCGACGATGACGAGTTGTTGGTAGAACTCCTCACGCATCGGCTTGGAGCGCGCGGCTACCACGTCGTCGTAGCAGCAGACGGCGGCGCGGCCGTCAGGCAGGCATCGGAATGTGACCCGGATGCCATCGTACTCGACATGATGATGCCCGTACTCGACGGCCAACAGGTATTGCGACGATTGAAGGCGGATCCAGCCACAGCCGCCATTCCGGTCATCATGCTCACCGCCCGGCGCCAGGAACAGGACATCGTCGGCACGCTCGAGCTAGGCGCCGACGATTATCTGGTAAAGCCGTTTATTCCGGAAGAGTTGATGAGCCGTTTGGCCCGCCTTGTGACGGCGCGTCGATGACCCGAATCTATTTTTTCGCCTTGGCGCTTTGCTGCACCACCGCAGCGCAAGCGCAGGATGCGCGGTCCACTGACTATGACATGGCTGTCGAAGCCAGGCTTGCCGGGGACGCGGCCCGCGCCGCTGCCCTGCTCGAACCGTTGATCGCAGCCAATCCCCGCAACAGCGACGCACAGGTCCAATTGGGCCTCGCGCGCATGGCCTTGGGTGAGTTGGATGCGGCGGAGGCGGCATTCCGCGCCGCGCTAACCGTCGCGCCCGGCTATACCGACGCCCATGTCGGCCTCGCCCGGGTTGCTCAGCGGCGGGGTGACCGCGCCGCGGCGCTTCGCGCTCTGGACGCGGCGGGTGTGCAAAGTGCGGAGATAGCGGAGCTTCGTAACCAACTGGCCGACGCCTCTTCCGGTCCGCGCTGGCAAATCGATGTGGACGCCGCGTACAGCTGGCTTGACGGTCCCCAACCCGACTGGCGCGAGCTTGCCTTTCAGCTTCGCCGATCCGAGGGCCGAGCCGCAATCGGCGCACGGATTGAATATGCCCGCCGCTTCGCCCGCGCCGATGTCTATGGCGAAGCGCAGGTCGACTATCGCCTGTCAGAGGCAGCCCGGCTCTATGCGAGGCTGGGGGGCACGCCGAATGCCGATTTCCGTCCGGAATGGCAGCTCGGCCTTGGAGGATCGCTTCGCGTCAACGGCGGTCCCGACGCGACGATATTGACGCTGGATGGCCGGCAGGCCCGGTTCGCCGTAGGCGATGTCCAAAGCCTAACCCCCGGTATCGAACAATATCTCGGCGGGCGCGTCTGGCTTACGGGCCGATGGATCAACCTTTTCGACGAACGCGGAACGCATCGATCGGGGTTCCTCGTCCGCGGCGATGTTCAGGCCAGCGAACCGCTGCGCCTGTTCGCGGGCTACAGCGACGCTCCCGACACCGATGAGGGGGTGGTCGTCGATGTCCGGAGTCTGTTCGGCGGCGTCTCGCTCGACCTCGGCCGTGATTACGCGCTCCGGTTCGCGGTCGCGCACGATGATCGCGAGACGGGAGCGGATCGTACGCAGTTGACGGTGGGTTTCGGGCTGCGCTTCTGACGATGCTGCGGCTGATCTGGGATCTTTCATTACTCCTCGCCGGTGCGGCGCTCGCGGTGATGTCGTTACTTGTCCTGCTCCGCGCTTTGTCCACTCGGCGGAGAGACCGGCTGCTTGCAGCGCGGCGGCGGCTTGCGCCGCTCCTGCTCGCTACAGCAGACCCACCGCGCGAAGGCATAGAAGGCATGGCAGATTCTGTCGTGACGCAACTGACCCTCGACCTCATCCAGCTCGTCCGCGGCGCCGAGCGGATACAATTTATCGGGAAGGCGGCCGAACTCGGGGTGCCCGATCGGCTGAGGCGTCAACTGCGGTCGTTCTCGCGGCGGCGGCGCATGATCGCGGTCCAGGGCCTCGCCCTGTTCGACGATGACCTGTCCCGCGAAGCGCTGCTGGATACGCTCGGCGACCGCGACGACGAAATCCGGCTTGCGGCGGCCTTGGCTCTCGGACGCGGCGACAACCGCCCAGGGCTCGACGAGTTGGTCGCCCGCCTTGGGCTGCGGGACCATCGATCTTCGCTGCTGACGGTCACCCTGTTTCGTCATTATGCCAACGAAGCGCCCGACGAAGTACAAGCCCTGGTGCTCGACACCGACCTGCCGCTATCCGTCCGTCTTGCCGCGATCGAGGCTCAGGCTGTGTCCGGCGATTATCGCCTCGTCCCCGCTATCGTTGAGCTCGGCCTTCGCGCGCCGGACGATAGCGAGGAATTGCCCCGATACCTTCATGCGCTGGGGCGTATCGGCCATCCCGCCGCGCGCGACGCGGTGCTGGCGGGTCTCGCCAGCAATTCGATGCCCGCGCGCGTCGCCGCTGCAGGCGCGGCAGGCCGGATTGCGCTTCTTGAAAGCGCCGATCAGTTGGCGGGCCTGCTCGACGCGCCGGAATGGTGGGTACGTTTCCGCTCGGCAGAAGCATTGCTCCAGCTGGGCGACACCGGCATCGTCCGCCTGCGGGAAGCAGCGGCATCCGGCGGCGAACTAGCCCGCGAGGCGGCGGCAGCGATGCTGGCGGAACGGGGTCTTGCGCCGTGATCAGCGCTCCGGACTGGTTGTTTCGCGCTGCCGAGATCGTGACACTGTTCGTGATTGCGTGCGGACTGATCCAGATCCTATTCTACATCGTCCAGTTGCTCTTCGCCGCCCTCGCACTCCATCGCCGACCGGCCCACGCCTCGACCAGCGCGCTATGGGACCGCTTTGGCGATATCGCGCCCTCGATCGCCATCGTCGCCCCTGCCTATAATGAGGAAGTCACTATCATCGAGAGCGTCGAGGCGCTGCTCGCGCTCCATTATCCCGATTTTGAAGTCATCGTCGTCAACGATGGATCGAAGGATGCGACGCTCCAGACCCTGATCGACCATTATTCGATGCGGCCCGTCGCGCGCTATCACGATCGCGCGCTTGCGCATCAGCCGATCCGCGGCCTCTACGCCGCGCCCGATCGGCCGCGCCTGTTCCTCGTCGACAAGCAAAATGGCGGCAAGGCCGATGCGATGAATGCCGGCATCAACGTCGCCCGGACGCCGCTCGTATGCGTGATCGACGCTGATACGCTGCTCGAGCCTGACGCGCTGATGCGAGCCGTGCGCCCATTTATCGACGATCCGGCGCGCACGGTCGCCGTCGGGGGAACGATCCGCATCGCCAACGGCTGCCGCGTCGAAGGGGGACGCGTGGTCGAAGCGCGCCTGCCCCGCAACTTCTTCGCCCTGATGCAGGTTGTGGAATATCTGCGCGCCTTCCTGATGGCGCGGCTCGGACTGAGCGAGATGCAGACGCTTTTGATCATTTCCGGCGCATTCGGTCTCTTTCGCCGCAACAGCGTGATCGATGTCGGCGGCTTCAGCGCGGACACGGTGGGCGAGGATATGGAACTTGTGGTCAAGCTCCATCGCCGGATGCGCGACCTGAAGCGCCCGTACCGGATCGTTTATATTCCGGAGCCGGTCAGCTGGACCGAGGCGCCCGAGACGGCGGCCATACTCGGCAACCAGCGGGCGCGCTGGCAACGCGGATCGCTCGAAACCTTCCGGACACACAAGGACATGTTCCTCAATCCCCGCTACGGCCGGATCGGCGTGATCGGCTTCGGACAAGTGTGGATCGTCGATGTCATCGGACCGATCGTCGAGGTGGCGGGCTATCTGCTCGTGCCCCCGCTGTGGATGCTCGGGCTCATTTCGTTCGACTATCTGCTGGCGTTTCTTGCCGTCATTTTCACCTTCGGGGTCTTCATCAGCGTCGCGACGCTCATCCTTGAGGAAGTGCAACTGCGCCGCCTGCCGCGCGCGCGCGACCTGGTCATTCTCACCGCCGTCGCCGTGCTTGAAAATTTCGGCTACCGGCAGCTCAACAATTTCTGGCGGCTGCGTGGCTGGTGGCAGTTTCTGCGCAAGAAACAAGGCTGGGGCGACATGGTCCGCAAAGGCTTTCAGCGATCCTGACGCAATCGATTCAGACGATCGAGCAATTCCGCGGCGAGATGTTCGATTTCGCCACGTGAGGCCTGAGCATCGATCGCTTCCTCCACCGCGCGGGCCGCGTCGCCGATCGCGGTGTAGCCGAACATCCCGGCACGCCCTGCAAGACTATGGCACGGCGCTGCAAGTTCCACCCACGCTTGACGCGCAAGGCATGCTTCAATGGCATCGGCGATTTCGATCGCCTGTTCCACGAAACGCGCGCCGAGGGCGGCGAGGCGTTCATCCATTCCGTTCATCGAGCAAATCCCGCACCTGACCGGCCAGCGCCATCGGATCGAATGGTTTGGCGATCACCCCCGAGGCGCCGAGCGCGCGCAAATGGGCCACTTCCTGCGCCTGCGTCCGGGCGGTGATAAAAACGACAGGAATCCCGGCGGTCACGGGATCCTCTCTCAACAAGCCGAGCACGGTCGGTCCATCGAGTTCGGGCATCATCACATCGAGCAGAATGAGGGTGGGATTCCAGTCGCGCGCGGCGGCGATCCCCTCGCGGCCCGACCCACGGGTTTCGACCACGAAATCCGGATCGAGTTCCAGCGCCATCTGAGCGATTTCTCGAATGTCCGCTTCATCGTCGATGTAGAGGATCCGTATGCTCATCGACCTTTCTCCAGCTCACTTGCGCCTCCGATCCGTTCGAGCGTCTCGCGAACCAGAAGCTCGAGACTGGCCCTGGACTTTACCAGCACGAGGTCGATGCCTTCGACCGCCGCATCGACCTCTTGCGCGGTAAAGAGGATGATCGGGATGGCGCCCGATTGCTTGCGCAACGGGATGGCGAGATCGGTCCCGCAGCCGTCGAGCAACCCGACATCAAGGATTGCGCCGTCATAACGATGACGCCGCACGAGCCCGCGTGCTTGCGCCACACTGGGGGTCGAATGGACCTGGGCCCTGTCCTCGAACATGCTGGCGACGACGGTCAGCATGTCGGGATCGTCATCGACATGGAGGATGGTCGGCAGCGACGCATCGTGCGCGCTGGTCTGACCTTCCTCTTTCTTTGGCGCCGCGCCCGGGAGTCCAGCCGTCGGCAGATCAACGTGGAAGACCGTCCCCTTGCCCTCTTCACTTTCGAAGCTGACCGAACCGCCAAGCCGGACGACGATTTCGCGCACAATGCTGAGTCCCAGGCCCGTTCCGCCCTTTTGCCGCGAGTCAGAGGCGTCGGCCTGCGCAAACTTGCCGAAAATCCGGCTCCGGAAAGCCTCGGGAATACCGGCACCGCGGTCGATTATGCTGATGCGGCTGCGCCGGTCCAGCGCCGTCACCCGGACTTTCACTATTTCTCCGCGCGGCGAAAACTTGATCGCATTGGACAGAAGGTTGGACACCACCTGCATGAGCCGATCCTCGTCGGCGAGCACCGCCGTATCCGAAGCCAAGGGTTCGATGCGAATGGTCACGCCATACTCGCGCGCGAAGCCCGCCATCTGGTGCATCGCCTCGTCGAGGATCGGCGCGAGCGCCAGCGGCCGGATGTCGAACGGCATTCGCCCCGCCTCGATCTTCTCGATGTCGAGGATATCGTTGATCAGCCGTACCAGCCGCGCGGCATTGCTGTGCGCGATCTCGACGAGGCGGCCGACCTTCGGCGACACGTCGCCGGCCGCGCCGCCGCTGATCAGCCCGAGCGATCCGGCGATCGACGTCAGCGGGGTCCGCAGCTCGTGGCTTACGGTCGCCACGAATTCGCTTTTCATCTGCTCGACCTCCCGTCGCCCGCTGATGTCGCGGATCACCGCGAGAAACAATGTCGCATCCATGAGAGCAACCGGACTGACGGAAACTTCGAGCGGAAAGCTGGTTCCGTCGCTTCTGCGCCCGATGAATTCCTGAATTTGCCCGGGATTTGCTTTCCGGTTCGCGGAGAGGCGGCGAAGAAAGGTTTCGATCTGGCCACGGTCGGGCGCAATCTCGAACAGCGAGCCGATGTCGCGGCGCAGGAGCGACTCGTGTGTAACGCCGAACATGGCGGCCGCCGCAGGATTCAGGCTTTCGATGCTACCGCTCGGGTTGAGAACGATCATGCCGTCTTTTGCGCTGTCGAAAATCGCCTCCTGCCGGGCTGCAAGGTCCTGCGCGCGGCGATATGCCTTGTTTCGCGCCGCCTGGCTGCGCGCGATCAGAATCGCTGACAGCGCGAGCAGCAATATAAGCCCGACCAGCAAGACAAAGGTGCGCTGGCGAAGGGACTGGCGGGCGGCCTCTGCAATGGCGGTACGCTTCTCGAGCCGCGCGCGCTCGGTCTCTGAAATCCGCGCCACAAGTGCGCGAATTCGGTCCATTGAAGCCTTGCCTGCGCCGCCAGCGATCAAGCCTGCGGCTGCGGCGCGTCGTCCTTTTTCAACTTCGTCGATCGTCCGCGAAACGAAACGCCGCTTTTCGGCCGACTCCCGGCGAAGCTCGGCAACCAGTGCGGCTTGTCCCCGACCTGCCAGTTTCGCGAAGGAATCGAGGTTGGCGTCGATGCTTTCCTCGGCAGTGAGATAGGGCTGAAGAAACCCGGCATCACCGGTGATGACATACCCGCGCTGGCCGAGTTCGATATCGAGATGCCGGTTCAGGACTGCTTGCAACGCGGCTCTGGCATCATAGGAGTCCGAAACGTCCTGCCGCAGACGCGCATTCTCCTCAAAGCCCCGGTCGACATCGATTGCGAGGAAAAGGAGGATGAGGAGCGCTGCGACGCACGTGCCGGCAAGCAGACCGTTCGCGATAATGGCGCGATGCCAACCCGACATGGAAATCCGTTCTAAATCAAATTACCAGCTGCAATGCCGAATAGATACCATGGCCTTTCGCCGACTGCACCCCGTGATGATTCAAGACATATCGCCGGACGCCCCGATGGCAATTGGCCGGCTAGAGACGGTCCGCCTTTAGTTTGAAATCGGCAATAGCGGTCATCTCTGTCAGTCTGACCGGGCTTATCTACGAGGCGAAATCTACCGTAGAATGATCAACCTACTTCCGGTAGCTTAGCGCGATGGCCCTCCAGCTGAAGTTTTCGATTTTCAGCGTAAGCTATCGGATTGTAACAAAACCAAAGACGAGTTAGCATTCGTCTCGGGGAAACGACCGGTGCGAAATTTGGGCCCTATCGCCTCATCGATATCGTGCGATATTTCACATGCATCTTTCATAACTAGCTGGGGCTTTCCAATTGAGTTCAGCCAACGAAGTCCTCGGCCGATACCTGAACGAGATCGCGCGCATTCGCGGAACGGGTGCGGGTACTGGCGAAACCTCGTATTATGGCGCTCTACAAGGCGCGCTAAACGCCATAGGGGAACTAGCGCAACCCTCGATCTTCGCATTGCCGCAATTGTCGGGGGGGCCGGCCGGCTATCCTGACTTCGGTCTATTTGTCGAACATCGCTCTGCCCAGTCGGCTGCGTGGCCCGCCGGGGTAGCTCCCGAGCGAGGAGTGGTCGAGGCTGACGATGTGGATGCTGGTCTTGTCGTCAAACGCAGTTCAGCCCAAGTTACGAACTACCTCGCCGCTTATGGGCTGGTCCTGATAACCAACTATCGCGATTTCGAGTTGCTGGAGCGGGACCCCGATGGCGGCGCGCCGATAGTGGTTGAGCACTTTAGCTTCGATCTCTCGCCGGAGTTATTCTTCACCTGGGCTCGCGCGCCAAGACGCGAAACCGACACGGCGCTTGCCGTATCCTTCGCCGAATTTCTGTTGCGTGCACTTACTCGACGCGCGCCATTGGCAGAACCAGTCGATGTCGCGGCGCTGCTCGCATCTTACGCGCGCGAAGCGCTCGGCCGCGCTTCAGCGCCCGCGGCACTCCCGTCGCTGGCTCCCCTGCGTCAGGCTCTGGGAACATCGCTCGGCCTTCATTTCGCGGACGATGCGAAAGGCGAGCATTTCTTCCGCTCAACGCTGGTGCAGACGCTGTTCTACGGGCTGTTTTCGGCTTGGGCGACACACGCCCGCGGTTCGGCAGATCGATTCGATTGGCGAACCGCTGTGTGGACACTCAATGTGCCCGCGGTGCGTGCGCTATTCGAGCAGGTCGCGACCCCGGCGCGGCTCGGCGCGCTTAATATTGTCGAACTCTTGGGCTGGGCTTCCGAGGCACTCAATCGGGTCGATCGCACGGCGTTCTTCGCCCGCTTTGCTGAGGGCGAGGCGGTCCAGCATTTCTACGAACCTTTCCTAGCAGCCTACGACCCTTCGCTCCGCCGTTCACTAGGGGTCTGGTACACACCTAGCGAAGTCGTGCGCTACATGGTTGAGCGCGTCGACCGTGCGCTACGGGAAGAACTCGGCGTGGTCGATGGGCTTGCCGATCCAAACGTCTTTGTTTTGGATCCTTGTACTGGAACGGGTTCCTTCGTGCTTGAGGTGCTGCGCAAGATCGCCAGTACGCTGCGCGACAAGGGGGTCGGTGCCACACTCGGAGCCGAACTCAAGCAAGCCGCCCTGCGGCGAGTTGCTGGATTCGAAGTGCTGCCCGCGCCGTTTGTAATCGCGCATTGGCAGGTGGGCGAACTGCTGGCCGCGGAGGGTGCCCCCCTCGACACGGATGAAGAAGAGCGAGCAGCGATTTTCCTCACCAACGCGCTTACCGGATGGGAGGATTCGGCTGAAGCTCCCGCACTCCCATTTCCTGAGCTCGAGCGGGAGCGGGACCTAGCTGCCCAGATCAAGCGCAATGAACCAATACTAGTGGTGCTCGGCAATCCTCCGTATTCGGCGTTCGCTGGCACTACTACCGAGCAGGAAGGTGATCTTGTCGGGCCTTATAAGGAAGGTTTGCGCGAGCGCTGGCGTGTGCGCAAATTCAACCTCGACGAGCTCTACGTCCGCTTCTTCCGGGTCGCCGAACGAAAGATTGAAAATACCGGCCGTGGGGTTGTGTGCCTAATCTCGAACGCTTCCTATCTTGGATATCGGTCCTTCACAGTTATGCGCGAGCGGCTTGTCAACGCATTCGACACGATTACGATCGATGCTCTTAACGGCGATAGCCGCCAGACCGGCAAGCTCACTCCTGAAGGCCGCCCCGACCCGTCGATCTTCTCAACGCCGTTTAATCCCGAGGGCATTAGAGTTGGCACCGCAATTGCAACTCTAGGGTCAGGACCCATTGATTTGATGTGACGGCTGTGATTCAGGCTCGCGTTGAGGAGCCTGAAGGATGAGTGATTTGTATTGGCTGACGGACGAGCAGATGGCTCGGCTTCAGCCCTATTTTCCGAAGAGCCACGGCCGCAAGCGGGTTGATGACCGGCGGGTTTTGAGCGGCATCATCTTCGTCAACCGCAATGGGCTGAGGTGGCGGGATGCGCCGAGAGAGTATGGCCCGGCAAAGACGCTCTACAATCGCTGGAAGCGGTGGAGCGACAAGGGCATCTTTGTCCGCATGATGGAAGGCCTGGCGACACCTCAGGCTCCCGAGCGCAAGACGATCATGATCGACGCGACCTATCTCAAGGCTCACCGCACGGCGTCCAGCCTTGGGGTAAAAAAGGGGGTCCGGGACGCCTGATCGGCCGCACGAAGGGTGGTATGAACACCAAGCTTCATGCCGTAACCGATGCAAATGGCCGCCCGATCAGCTTCTTCATGACCGCCGGGCAGGTCAGCGATTACACGGGCGCGGCCGCTTTGCTCGACAGTTTGCCCAAAGCGCAATGGATGCTCGCCGACCGGGGCTATGACGCCGACTGGTTCCGCGACGCCTTGCAGGAAAAGGGCATCACCCCCTGCATCCCGGGCCGGAAAATACGGAACAAAACCGTCAAATACGACAAGCGCCGCTACAAACGCCGCAACCGCATCGAGATCATGTTCGGTCGCCTCAAAGACTGGCGGCGCGTCGCCACACGCTACGATCGGTGCCCGAAGGCCTTCTTCTCTGCCGTCGCCCTCGCCGCCACCATCATCTTCTGGCTCTGATCAATGAGTCCTGACCCTAGGGCTATCACGGTGTGAACTACCCTTTTTGATCTGCAGGGCACCCTCGCGCACTTCGCAGATGAAAGGCGGCCCGATAGGTGAATCTTCCGGAGCGACGACGCCCTCCGCCTTGCCTGTCCCGAATTGGATCGCGCAAAATCGTCAATCCAATTGACGTTCAAGTGCAAATGTCTATTTCTTCGTTCTATCTTCGGCGAATCGGGCGACCCAGAGGCGCCGAGGGCGAGCATGACAATGCCGGAAAGGCCGCGTTCCACTGACGCGGCCTTTTTTGCGTTCGAAGGGTGCTTAGGCCGGCGGTTCGACCCGCCCATTTTGTCGAACCGGACCGGTGTTCCGTCGCTTCAGCGTGCAGCCCGCCAGACCATCGGAACAAAGCGGTGACTGCGGCGTCTGGATTTTATGGCCCGACGCAGTGCTCCCGACCGTGCCAAAAGCGCCGCCGGAAACCCACCTGCCTTCCGGCCCGTTCAGCTCGCGCGGCTCGTGGATGTCGCCCCTGCAGGAAGCGGCTGGCTCCACGAGATGAAATATGACGGATATCGCCTCCTTGTCGCGGTCGGCGGCGGCGAGGCGCGCGCGTATACGCGATCGGGGCTCGACTGGTCCGGCCGCTTCGCGCCGCTGCTTACCGCTGTAGCGGCGCTCGATGTCGAAAGCGCGCTGATCGATGGCGAGGCGGTCGTTCTCGACGCCGATGGGCGTTCCAATTTCCAGGCGTTGCAGAATGCGCTCAGGAACGATGCAGGAAAGATCGCCTATTATGCTTTTGACCTGCTCGAGCTCGATGGCGAGGATCTTACGGACCGGCCGCTTACCGAGCGCAAGGCGCGCCTCGAAACGATTGTGCCCGGAAGGGGCCGTATCCGTTATTCGGACCATATCGAGGGCAGTGGCGAACGGCTTTTCGCACGTTTTTGCAAGGCTGGGCTCGAAGGCGTAATCTCGAAACGCGCCGACAGCCGCTATGTCGGCGCGCGCTCCGGGAGCTGGCTTAAAATCAAGTGCATCCGACGCCAGGAGTTTGTGATCGTCGGTTGGACGCCCTCGGACAAGGCGCGGGGCTTTCGTTCGCTGATGCTAGGAGCCCACGAGAGAGGCAGGCTACGCTATGCGGGCAAGGTCGGGACAGGATTCGACGCGGCCGAGCTGCGCCGTCTCGAGGCGTTGATGAAACCGCTCGCGCGCAGAAGTCCGACGGTACAAGCGCCGCCCGCAGAAGTACGCGATGCGCGCTGGATCGAACCCAGGCTTGTTGCCGAAATCGCCTATGCCGAACGCACACGCAAGGGAACGCTGCGCCATCCGAGCTATCTCGGCCTGCGCGAAGACAAGAAAGTGCAATCGATCGAGTTCGAAACCGAGGAGGACGTCACCATGGCAAGCGAACCGGCGGCGGTACCGATCAGCAGCCGCGACCGCGTCATCTTTCCCGAGGCAGGCGTCACCAAGGGCGACCTCGCGGACTATTACGCCGCGATGGCGCCGGTGATGCTCCCCTGGGCGGGCTCGCGCCCGATCAGCCTCGTGCGCTGTCCGCAGGGCCGTGCCAAAAAATGCTTCTTCCAGAAGCATGACACGGGAAGCTTCGGCGAAGCGGTCAAGCATGTCGCGATCGAGGAGAAGGACGGCGAGACCGAGCCCTATATCTATATCGACACGCCCGAAGGGCTGCTTAGCTGCGTCCAGATGGGAACGATCGAATTTCACGGCTGGGGCGCGCGCATCGAGGATATCGAAAAGCCCGACCGTCTCGTCTTCGATCTCGATCCCGACACCGGGCTCGACTTCGCGGCTGTGCGCGCTGCCGCCTTTCGCTTCCGCGCGATTCTGACGTCGCTCGGCCTGCAAAGCTTTCCGATGCTGACCGGCGGCAAGGGGGTGCACGTGATCGCGCCGCTCGTGCCGCGCGCCGATTGGGACGAGGTCAAGGATTTTGCCCGCCGCCTTGCGCTCGCTGCCGCGCAGGCCGACCCCGACAAATTTACCGCTGCGTTGCCCAAGGCGAAGCGCAAGGGAAAAATTTTCATCGACTATCTGCGCAACCAGCGCGGCGCGACCGCGGTCATGCCCTATTCGGCGCGCGCCCGCGAAGGCGCACCCGTCGCCGCGCCCCTCACATGGAAAGAAATGGCGACGATCGACAAACCCTCGCATTTTCACGTCACCGACACTGCGATCTTGCTCAAGCGCGCGCGCTCGAAGGCGCTCGCCGGTTGGGGACGCGCCGAGCAGGATCTGCCCGACCTGTGAAGATCGCCACTTATAATGTGAACGGGATCAACGGCCGCCTTCCCATTCTCCTAAGATGGCTGGAGCTGGCGAAGCCCGATATTGTCGTGCTCCAGGAATTGAAGGCACCGCACGCGAAATTTCCCGCGCAGGCGATCGAAGATGCCGGCTATGAAGCGATCTGGCGCGGCCAACCCCGCTGGAACGGCGTTGCCATACTGAGCCGCGGCGGCGCCATCCACGAAACGCGGCGCCACCTGCCGGGCGACGCGGCGGACGATCAGAGCCGCTATATCGAGGCGGCCATCGACGGTATCCTCGTCGCCGGCCTCTATCTGCCCAATGGCAATCCGCGCCCCGGGCCCAAGTTCGACTATAAGCTGCGCTGGTTCGATCGCCTTGAGGCACATCTCGCGACGCTCATCGAACTCGACGCACCCGTTGTCGTCGCGGGCGATTTCAACGTGATGCCGACCGACATCGACGTTTATGCGCCCGAACGCTGGCGGGGGGACGCGCTTTTCGCGCCCGAGGTTCGCGCCGCCTATCAGCGCCTCCTTGACCAGGGCTGGACCGACGCCATACGTTATCTTCATCCGGGGGAGACGATCTACAGCTTCTGGCATTATTGGCGCCGTTCCTTCGAGCGCGATGCGGGTCTGAGGATCGACCACCTTCTCCTCAACCGCCCTGCGGCAAAGCTGCTGGCCGCGGCTGATGTGGATCGGCGGCCGCGCGAATGGGAAAAGACGAGCGATCATGCGCCTGCGTGGGCCGAGCTTCGCGCGCGCCGCGCCAAGGGAACGTCGCGCGGCGCCGCGCATTGAGGGGACAGCCCACAAGGAGAGCAAGGATGGCGGCGCGCCCCTATTGGAAAGGCCAGATCCGACTGGCGCTCGTTTCGATTCCGGTCGAGGTCTATTCGGCGACGAAGAGCGGTGCGACCATTGCGTTCAACCAGATTCACGAACCGTCGGGCAAGCGCGTCCGTTATGAAAAGGTCGTGCCCGGGATCGGGCCGGTCGATGTCGACGAGATCGTCAAGGGCTTCCAATACGCCAAGGACAAATATGTGCTTCTCGACGAGGAGGAGATCGAGGGCGTGAGGCTCGAAAGCCGCAAGACGCTGGAACTCACTCAGTTCGTCGAGGCGAACGACATCGACATGATCTATTTCGAGAAGCCCTATTATGTCGTTCCCGCCGACGACTTGGCCGAAGAGGCGTTTGTGGTCCTGCGCGAGGCGCTGCGCCAGACGGGCAGAGTAGGCCTCGGCCAGCTCGCGATGCGTGGCCGCGAGCATATCGTGAGCCTCAAGCCGTGCGGGCGCGGGCTGGTCATGGAGACCCTGCGCTATGCCGACGAGGTTCACAAGGCGGCGAGCTATTTTCGCGACATTCCGGAAGGCAACCCCGACGAGGAACTGCTTGATCTCGCGACGACGCTGATCGACAAGAAGACGGGCAGCTTTGACGCGAGCGATTTTCACGATCGCTATGTGGACGCGCTGCGCGACCTCATCGAGCGCAAGAAAAAGGGCAAGACGCTCGACCTCGACGAGAGCGATGCGCAAGCAGGCGCGGACGGCTCGAACGTCATCGACCTCATGGCGGCCCTTAAGAAATCGATCGGCGACGGCAAGCGCAGCCCTGCGAAACGCACGGCAGGCAAGGCCCCCGCCACAAGAAGGAAACGCGGCAGAAAGACGCCCGCAAAGGCATCGGCGCGCAAACGGGCCTAGGGTCGTGAGTCATTCCATTTGAGGTAGCATTTAGGATTGAAGCGGTCGTAAAGGCGCCAGCCACGTCCTTCGCGACGCCTGCAATGTGAGCTCAGTTCTCCGCCAGGAAGGCATCCATGGCCGCGTTGACCGCATCGGGCGCGTCCCACGGCACGAAATGGCCGCAATCGGGCACCTTGACGATGGTGACGCCGGGGACGAGCTTTGCCATTCCTTCGAGATTGCACTGCGGCAGCGCGACATCGTCGAGCGCCCAGATTACCAGCGTCGGAATATTCAGCGTCGGAAAGGGCGCCGCGGGCGGCTCGGCATAGGGTTCTTCCATCGCGGGCACCACGAGCGGCGAGGCGCGATACCAGTTGATCATCGCGCGGCAGGCATCGCGATCCTCCCAGTCCTTAAGCAGGCGATCGATCTCGTCGGCGGGTTGCAGCCCGCCGCTCGGCACCTTTCCCGCAAAGGCGTGGGCGAGCAGCCCCGCGATCCCGTACTCGGCGATGAGTGCATCGCTCGCGGGGTCGCGAAAGGTGCGGATATATTGGCTCGCCGCGCGCTGCTCGGCATTGACCGCGAGCAGGCGCTGAAAGATCGCCGGATGCGGCGCGTTGGCGATCACCGCGCGCGTCACGCGCCCCGCCCACGCGGGATGCAGCCCCCCCGGCTGGCCGCCCAGCGCCACCCCCCAGGCGATCGCGCCGCCCCAGTCGTGCCCGACGATGGTGAAGCGATCGACGCCCAGCGCGTCGGCGAGCGCGAAGATGTCAGCGATCAGCTTGTCGGGCGTATAGGCCTCGACATCCTGCGGCTTCGACGACCCGCGATAGCCGCGCTGGTCGGGGGCGATGCAGCGAAAGCGGTCCGCAAAATGCGGCAGTTGATGGCGCCATGTGCGATGCGATTCGGGGAAGCCGTGGAGGAAGATCAGCGCGGGCGCATCCTTCGGCCCCATGTCGACGACGTCGAGTTCGACTCCGGTCGAAAGTATCACCCGCTGCTGCTCGAAATGGCCGATCATGGGCACCGCTCCTTTGGTTTCGTTTGAAAACCAATCTGGCGAGGATCGCGGCCGCTGGCAAGCCGCAACGGGTGAGGGTAGTGTCTCAGTTTGAATTTTGAATCCGCCGCCGGTGGAAATCCGGCCGCGATGGGCCTATATGCTTAGCGGAAAGCATAGGAGGCAATATGGCGTATCAGATTAGTGGACTCGACGAAGACAACCAGCTGTGGATTGTCAAATCTGACAGCAAGGCGACAGCTGAACATCTGGCCGAAATGTTTCGGAAAGAGGGGTACAGCAATGTTGCGGTTAAGGAACTGCCTGATGCCTAAAGGCCCCCGTGGAGAGAAGCGGCCCGCCGACGCAATCGGCCTTGCCGTGATGATCGGCAAGATCGCGACCGGCGAGATTGAGGACGTGAAAACCGCTGCTGCGCAACTTGGCAGCTTGGGAGGGCGGAAACGCGCCGAAAAACTGACACCGGAACGCCGGAAAGAGATCGCCAAGGCCGCCGCTGCCAAGCGATGGGATAAATAGCCACACAATTTGCCACGGGATGCTTGCGAAGCTTGGGCTTGTCATCTATATGGGACGCTCAATGATGGAGTGAGTCCCGTGGGAACAGATTTTGTGATGGCATTGCAGACCGAGGTAAGCGCCCTTGAAAAGGAGCTGTTCGGTGATCCTCGCTATCAAAAGATGGTTGAGGCGAAGCGATTGCTTGCGCTCTATACGGGGCGTGAGCCGGATATTGTCGCGACGCCTCGGATTGTTATTGCGAAGAAACCGGACGCGCCAGTAAAGCGCGCCGCGCCGCGATCCCCGGTAAATCAGGCGATACTGGACACGGCTGCGCAGTTTCTTGCGGGCCGTTCGGCGCCGACGTCAACCGCCGACGTGTTTGATTACGTCGCTGAGCGTCACGATGTCCCAGGAAAGAATCCCAAGAATAACTTGTCTGCAATGCTGTCCAATTCGTCCCGCTTCCAATCGCACGGACGGACGGGCTGGACGCTTGCCCTAGAAACGCCAGAGGCCCCAGAGGAACAGCTAGCCCTAGCACCCTCTGAGGCCTCTAATACGATCCCTGCTTCACCAGCAGGGGAACCCGACGTGAGGTCCGTGAACCCGTGGCCGGGGGGTGGCACATGATAATATAACACCCTAGTGGCGGTAGCGCGCGGGGTGGTGCCCGCGCGTTTTCCGTTCCCACTATTTCCATAAATCCAAAGCCTTGTCAACGAGAATCGACGGAATCCCGCGATTCTTGAAACATGTTCGCGTGGCAATTTAATTCAAAATGAACTTTTATGCTTGCAAATGCTTGGGGGTTGTGTGATTACAATGTGTATGAACAAGCTGCCCCAAGCCAAGCGCACCCAAATCCTCGCAATGCTCTGCGAAGGCTCGTCAATGCGGTCGATCAGCCGCATTGCTGACGTGTCTATCAATACGGTTTCAAAGCTGCTTATCGAAGCTGGCGAAGCCTGCCTTGCCCTTCATGACGAGCATGTCCGGAACGTGAAGGCGAGCCGCATCCAGTGCGACGAGATTTGGTCGTTCTGCTACGCAAAGCAGAAGAATGTCGCGGACGCGAAGTCTGCCCCGTCTGGTGCCGGTGACGTTTGGACGTGGACCGCAATCGACAGCGACACAAAATTGATGGTGTCCTATTTCGTCGGCGACCGTGGCGCGGAAAGCGCAATGATCCTGATGGATGATCTGCGCGACCGCCTCGCCAATCGCGTCCAGCTCACGACTGACGGCCACAAGGCATATCTTGAAGCGGTCGAAGGCGCGTTCGGCGCTGACGTCGATTATGCGCAGCTTGTGAAGCTCTATGGCGGCGAAGGCGGCAAGGGTCCGGAAGTTCGCTACAGCCCCGCAGAATGCACCGGGATCAAAAAGCGCCGGGTCGAAGGCAATCCCGATATTGCCCACGTTAGCACTTCGCACGTCGAACGCATGAACCTTTCGATCCGGATGCAAAACCGCCGGTTCACGCGACTGACCAACGCCTTTTCAAAGAAGCTCGACAATCACATTCACGCGCTGGCGCTGTATTTCGCGTTCTACAATTTCTGCCGTATCCACAAGACCCTTCGCGTCACCCCGGCGATGGCTGCTGGCATCACTGACCGCCTTTGGTCGCTCGATGATATTGTGGCGAAGATCGACGAGCTAGCGCCCGCTCCCGCGAAACGCGGTCCTTACAAAAAGAGGGTGAAATAACCGGCGCGTTATTTCCCATCGATTTGGAGACTCGGAATCCGTCTGCAAATAACGCTCGACTCAAGGGCAGTTATCTGGATTCCTCTAAGTTGATAGCCCCGAAAACAACGAAAGCCCGGTGTTGGCGCACCGGGCTTTCTGTTCGGGGCAAGTTGCGCGTGGTGTCTGGCCAGAGCGCGCAACCGGGTAAATCCCCTGTAGTGAGGGCCACGTCCCACATTTCAGCGGTGCCCGTCAAGACTGGTCGTATAAGCAAAAGGTAAAATTATATGAACCGACCAGCAAAGCGCGAGCGCGCACCACTGAATGACCAAACCATCCGCGAGATCAGGCGCCGACTTGCCTTAGGGCATTTCCAGCATGATATCGCTGCTGATTTGGGTATCAATCAAGGGCGGGTTTCCGAGGTGAAGACCGGGAAGCGCCGACCAGCGAACGATAATCATATCGGTAACGCGTAAGCAATTTGGACCGGCTGGCCTTCGCAAGGGGGTCAGCCGGTTTCACGATCTAAATTCAAACTGAGACACTACCGGAACTTGATTTAACTTGCATGGCGGTTTTGAAAGGCAGGACGAAATCTAAAAAAAATGGCAGCAAAGCGTATACCGATTCGACGCTATTAGGGATGCCGCTATTTCATGTGAATGGTTTATTGGCAGTCTTACTAGCCAGTTACCGTAAACAGCGAAAAGTGGTTGCCATGTACAAATGGGATCCCATGCGCGCGGTTGAGCTGGTTGAACGCGAGAAAATAATCAGCTTTGTCGGCACTCCGGCCATGACGGGAGATATCATGCTGGCTGCCCAAGACACTGGTCATGATGTCGGAAGTTTGTTGGCCGTTGGCGGGGGCGGTGCTGCGCGCGCTGAATCGCAGGTCAAGGGCCTTGATGACACATTCAAAAATGCTAAGCCTGGTACCGCCTGGGGTATGACCGAGACCAATTCCATCGGCACATCTATCGTAGGCGATGATTATCTGAGCAGGCCATCGAGTTCCGGTCGCGTCAGCGCGGTTCTTGAATTGGGGGTGGTTGATGATGGCGGAAATTTTCTTCCATCAGGAGAGCGCGGAGAATTATTGATCCGAGGCACTTCAGTTATTCACAAATATTGGGAACGCCCAGACTCCATTGATGATTTTCTAGAAGATGGTTGGTTCCGAACTGGAGATATCGCATATATTGATAAAGAGGGCTTCTTGTATGTCGTCGACCGACTGAAACAGATCATAATTCGCGGTGGCGAAAACATTGGTTGTAGCGAAGTAGAGTCAGCTTTGGCAGGTTATCCGTCTATCATTGAAGCGTGTGTTTATGGTGTGCCTGATGAGAGGCTCGGCGAAGAAGTTGCGGCCACGATATACGCTGACAATCAGGTAGATGTTGCGGCATTGCAAGAAAGTTTGAAAAGCAAGCTCGCCAATTTCAAGATCCCGAAATATGTCCGGATTTCGGAGACCCCTCTGGCCAGAATTGCATCTGGAAAAATCGACAAGAAATCGATCCAGAAAGAGCATGTTCTCGAATTGGATACCAAAAAGACTTAGGACAATACCAGAGCTCTCAACACGAAAGCGGAAATCTGGCACCATACTCTATTGCACTTGACAGCGCACTAAACCTTTCTGCGATAATGAGGCGTATGGCACCCAGTTATTATGGCTGCACAATATGCTGCCTATTGTCGGTGCTCGGTTATTGTTCTGTCTTGAAGTCTGCGCAAATTTTCTTCGAAGTCCTCTTTGCTCAATTTGTAACTAGTCAAGGCGCCAATCATAACAAGATAGATCGCGGTCACGATTGGAACGAAATACGCGCCAAGATCCCAAATCGCCTGGTCCGAGACATCATCAACGCTCACCCCTTTTGGGAATTGTGCAAGCGTCAGTACGAAGGATGCCATCAACACACCCAAGCCCTGAACGCTCTTTTTCGCAAAAGTTATGGCCGCGGCCAATATCCCTTCAGAGCGCCGCCCGGTTTCCAGTTCTGATTGCTCTGCCAAATCGGCAAGCATCGAGGCGACCAAAATATTGAAACAAATTATTAGGCCAAGATCAACGATCCCAAAAATCAGGTTAAACCAGAATATGATCGGATCGCCGTTAGCCGGGAGCATATCAAACAGGCGCATACAAATAGGAATTGGCGCCGCCACAAACGCCACAAGCCCCACAATGATCGCGCCGTTCTTTTTGCCCATACGCTCAGAAACGAATGGCGCAATCTTAAAGCCGATAAAGGCCGACAGGAAAATCCCGATAGAAAGATAGCCGGTTTCCGCGGGCGTGAATTCCCAGAAATAGGAAACAAAATACAGATGCAAAGAGGCTTTGAGACCCAAACCCATAGCGCCGAGCATCGAAGCGGCAAAAATCGATACGAACGAGCGATTGGCAAGCGTTTCAAAAATCTCTTTGAAGATTTTGGGCACTGTAAGTTTGCGTTGTTGGGGCGGGCTATAAAGCGTTGGAATTCTTGAATGCGTGCCCGCCGATGACACCATAATAGAGATAAAAATCAACACCGAAGCGATAACGCCATAGGCAGTGTAAGGCGCCCGCGAGCTTACTGCCTCGGACATGGAGCCGGTTACGAAAAGTGGAAAGACAATGAAGAACATGGCGATGTTCATGAAATTGCCGCCCGACCAGGCAAAGAAATGAGCGTAGCTGATGAGCCTGCTTCTATCGTTGTAATCCTGAGTCAATTCAGGCGCCAAAGCTATATTGGGCGTTTCAAAAAATGTGATGCAGGTCCGTGTCAAGACGGATAAACACAACAGATACCAAAAAGTCTCTGTGTCAGAGAAGCTTTCGGGGGGCATCCAAACTAAGAAAAAACACAGCGCAACCGGAATCGCAGCTCCATACATGAAAGGATGCCGGCGCCCCCATCTGGAGCGCAGATTATCCGACCAATAACCCACCAATGGATCGCTTACCGCATCAAAAAGCAGCGATATAAACAGAGCCAGCCCAACCAATCGGGGATCCAGGCCCACAACCTGGCTGTAAAACGCCAAGAGGTAATAATCGAAGCCGTTGGATTTGATACCAAAGGCCATAGCGCCCATCCCGTAAAAGACGCGCGTGTGCCAAGGAAGCGGTGGCGTAAACTTGGCTACAATTTGAATTGTCGATTGCATAATTTCCTACCAATCTTGCTATTGGGGTCCGATCGAACAATCTCCAGATCGAAGAATTGCGCCTTCTTTTTCGTCAGATTGACCCAGGCAATCTGCTCTGATCAGTGTGTTTCTTTCTGTTATTCAGCTGCAAATCCTTTTGATAAATGAACGGCGCGGGGTTGTATCGCCAGCATCAGCCCGCCCTATACCACTACGAAACTGAGCGAGCCCAGAGCGCCATAATCCGCTGTGTATTCGCCAATTTCCGCAGGGACAGCACGCCCGCAAGCCCCGGTTAAAAACAAGGTTTGATCGCCAAGTGGGAAACCTCGCATCCCAGCCTCCTGCCACATCCACCGCGCAGCCTCCTCAGGCCCATTCAACGCTTCTTCCAAAGCCGCATGATTGGCGCGCGCGCCATTGCAAACAAGCGTCACCCAAGCTGTGTTGAAACTTGCGCTCCATGGCTGCCAGGCGCCAACAATATAACTCTCGGCGCATAGATTGCAGGCAATCAGACCAGAGGCCGTCATTTCAGATTGCCGGGCAAATTTGGGAAGGACAAACTCAATCGCCGGGGCAATCGAAACCGGAGCGCCCTCCTCGTTGACGAGAAGCGCCGCCTCGCATTCAATAAGCCTGCCTTCAACGTAAGGCAGTTTGCAATTATTGGGCAGCTTTGCATCAGCATAAAGGCTCCCAATCAGGGCGTGATCTATCTGAAAATATTCCTGTGATTTGCGGTTGGTAACGCCAGCCTTGATGCCTCCGATTTCGGCATTTGCTCTGAACCTCGATACTTCGTGTTGAAGCCGATAGGCCTGAGGCAAATCCAATTCTCGATCGAATACGGGCAGTTGTGATTGTTCTGCGATTGCCGATGCCATTGCCTTGGCGAGCGTGATATCAACTAGCATCGCACACTCCGCCTGTCAGTAAACAGTTACTCTGTGGAGCTCTCGCCTATACCCCTCATAACCACCTGTCGCCTTGTGAACGACACTGCGATTGTCCCACATCACCAACATGTTCTTTTCCCATTTCTGTTTATGGACAAATACCTCTGTTGATTGCCAGGCATTCAGCTCAGCAAGAGTGCGCAAGGCTTCGGATTTGGCTACCCCTTCCAAGCCGATAATGTACGCGCCTCCGCCAAAGATTCCGAGCCGTCCTGTTTCAGGATGTTCGAGTATCAAAGGGTGAGTGTGCTGCAAAACACCGCCCTCGTTCGGACTTCTGATGTCCATTGCTCCATGGCTGCTTGTGTCGCCATAAATTCCTTGAGCCGAATAAGTGGCGGCGGAAGAATGTATAGACTTCATTCCTTGCAAACGTATCTTTGCCTCATCGGGAAGCGATTCAAACGAAATTTGCTGGTTAGAAAAATGAGTGTCCCCACCGACTGGAGGGATATCGACACCATACAGAACGGTACCTATTGGTGGGCTCTCCAGAAAGCTCCAATCTGAATGCCAGCCTTCCGCAAATATGCGGTTAGTATCAGTCGCTTCGCGTTTGACGGCCGCAGTATATTTTCGCGCCGGCAGAGGGTTAAAGAATGGGTCTTCACTGAGTTCGCCGAATTGGCGGCAAAATGCTTCTAGCTGGTCAATATCCAACTTCTGATCCGGAAATGCCAATACATGATGAGTGAGCCAAGCCTTGCGTACTTGATCAATTTCATCAGCCGCCAACGACTTGCTTAAATCAAGACCTCGGACAGTTGCCCCACAAGAGGCACCCGAAGGTGTTACTGCTATAGCCATCAAATTATTCCACGATATCTATTCAATTCTCAGGATCCGTGCCGCAAAAAGGGTGTCAGCTTGGAAAACGTGCTGCTGGAGCTCAGCCTGGCTGACTACTTCTTAGAGGCCGAAAACATGTTTTCCCATTCTTTGGAACCCGGCTTGGCATTCCATTTCATATTGTCCGAGAGCACGCTTAGGCCTTCAGAAATTGCCGGTCGCACTTTGATTGTATCGTACCACCGTTTCACATTGGGGTAGTCATCAAGGTTTTGCCCCTGCATCTTGCGCGGTCGGACCCAGGTAAATGTAGCAATATCTGCAATCGAATACTCGTCGGCCAAAAAATCATGGTCAGACAATCGATTGTCTAGGATTTTGTACAGGCGTTCTGCTTCTTTGGTGTAGCGATTGATCGCATATTCAATTTTTTCTGGCGCATAGGTTCTGAAATGATGGGTCTGGCCCAGCATCGGCCCCATACTGCTCACCTGAAAAAACAACCACTGGATAGCTTCTAAGCGCTTGAATTCAGATTTGGGTAGTAATTTCCCTGTTTTTTCCGCTAGATAGAGCAATATTGCTCCACTTTCGAATATCGTAACTGGCTTTCCGCCCGGACCATCGTGATCAATGATCGTAGGCACCTTATTATTGGGGTTGAGTTCAAGATATGCAGGATCAAACTGTTCTCCAGACAGAATATCAATTGGCGTAACTTTGTCCAACAACCCCAGCTCGGCCAGAGTAATAGTTGCTTTGTAGCCATTTGGTGTCGGCCAGAAGAACAGTTCAATCATTGTAACTTTCCAATACTCTAATCAGCCGACCATCTTGAAGTGCGCTGGTCGGTCAAGAATCATGCCAGGATTCATAATCCAATTTGGATCGATCGTGTTCTTCGCACCTGCGAGCATTGCGCGGTACAACGGATCCACTTCTTTGTCGTACCAAGGACGGAAGCTCCTACCCACCGCATGGTGATGCGTAATCGTTCCGCCAAGCTCGGTAAGCGCGTCAGAAGCTACATCTGAAAGTGCCTGATAATCTTCCAAACTCCTGCTGTGATCTGAAGGCGCAACAACTGTATAATATGGCGCCGGGCCATCCGGGTAGAGGAATGAGAAGCGCCGACAAACAATACCGCCGCCTGTGATCTCTTCCTGTGCCTTTTTGAGGCGGCGAATAACTTCGGTATCGATGGATTCGAACTTATCCCAAGTGTACGCGGTTTCGAAGGTAAAGCTAACCACGCCCATCGCTGCACGCGTATGCATCATTCGCGGCAAATAGCGAAACTGCTTGCGCCAGTTGCCTTGAGCCCCGGAACGGCTGGATTGAAGCGCATCGCCGCCCGAGCCAGTTTTGGTTTCAACGCTGCCGCCATGGTCCTTACAAATTTCAATGCCGCGCTCCAACCATGCGTCGACCGGATGATCGGCCGATTCAAAGCCCAACAGCAACACCGATTTAGAGCCATCGCCGGCGCCATAAAATTTGGCATCCTGTTCATCAAGATAGCGCGCATTGGCAGGAAAGAGGCCAGCCTGAGTGATTTCACGAACGGCACCAGCACCTTGATAGAAACTGTCAAAAGTAATGGTTGCATTGGCGCGGAATTTGACCCGCCCCTGAAGGCGCATCCAAGCCTCTGTAATAATTCCCAAAGAGCCCTCAGACCCTATAAACAGGCGGTCTGGATCTGGTCCAGCACCAGAACCAGGCAGGCGACGATTTTCAATTGTACCCTTTGGCGTGACTACACGCAGACTTTCAACCGATTCGTCAATATGGGTCAGGTGTGTGGCATAATGTCCAGAAGAGCGTGTTGCAATCCAACCACCAAGAGACGAGAATTCCCACGATTGCGGAATATGCCGCAAGGTAAGCCCCTTAGGCTTTAATTGTTCTTCCAGCGCTGGGCCTAATATGCCGGCTTGAATCAAGGCGCATCTAGAAACATCATCAACTTCAAGAATCTTGTTGAGATTGCCTAGATCAATAATCACTGCGCCCGGATAGTCTTCTGGACAACCAAATCCGTCGGTCACACTAGAGCCGCCACCAAAAGGAATAGCGGCGTAGCCCTTGTCGCCGCACCAATCCAACACAGCAGCAATGTCTGCCTCATCTTTTGGATAGGCCACAACGTCAGGAGCATTGTCAAAATCGCGGCGGTAAATCTTGGTTAGATCTTTAAAGCTCTTGCCATAGGTATGGAAAACGCGATCCCATTTGTCGGTTGTACAAAATGGCTGCAAAGAAGCCGGAATTTTGATCCGCGGCTCACGGAGCACAAGCTCTTCTAGTGTAGGATCTGGAAGAATAACCGGCTCATCGATATTGAGCCGTTGAGCCACCCTTTCCGCCATCTCTTTGACTTCTGCAGGCGTAATACCTTCATCCTCATAGCCCCAGCTGTGCCATTTCCGTCGCTTTCCGTAGTAACCTGATTCGCCGCTCATTGCGTTTTCCCTTGATTAGGTGATCCAAACTCCGAAGCAGTATTGACGATCCGTCAGCATTCTCCCATTGCCGCCAGCCTTCAATTATTGACATTTTCGATCAATTTGTTAGTCAGGAACCATGCAGAAGACCAATAACAATTTGATAATTAAGCATTTTTCTAGAAAAAGAGAAGCCACCGCCTTGAGGCTATTGCTTGACGTCGCCGACAAACGAGGGGTTTCGACACCACATATTCTTGAAGGCACTCAAGTGACTGAAGCTGACCTGAGCGACCCCTATTTTGAAATCGAGGCCTGGCAAGAGCTAGTGGCAATTCAGAATCTGGTAGAGAGAGATGGTGACGCATCCCTTGGTATAATGTCTGGATTGCAGCAGCATCTAACATGCTATGGCATTCTTGGTTTTGCCATGATGTCTTGTCGAAACCTTCTGCATGCGTTGGAGATTGCAGGGAAATTCAACAATATCTCTCTTTGGATAAATGACGTGGATGTAGCCAGGCACGGTGACACGATAAAATTTCTTATTCTGGGCCATAGATTGCCCGAGTATTCGCAGAATTTTCTTGCAACCAGAGGCATGGCAGCATTGGTGGTATGGGTGAACGAATTGATTGGACGGGCGGTCATGCCTGTCACTTGCACATTCAAGATACCCAAGCCTGTCGATGCTCAGGAATTTGAAAAATGTTTTGGGCAGGGAATTCAGTTTGGGGCCAAGCAATATTCGATATCTTTCGAAAGATCGGTGTTTGCCGAGCCATTGAAATTTAGGAATAGATGGACGCGAATGCGGTCGGAAAATGAACTTGAAACAACGTTGGAAAAAAGACGTTCCACCGTAAGCAACAAGGTCAGAGACTTATTGTTAAATCTGTCGGATCAGAAATTGTCCACTGAACCAGCTGTCTGTGCTGCCCTTGGACATTCGACCAGCACGCTGCGCCGCAGGTTGCACGAGGAAGATTGCACATTTCGGCAGATACAGTCGGAAGTGATACATGAACGCGCCAGTCAAATGCTGCTGTCATCAACCATGACAATTGATCAGATAGCATATGCGCTGGGCTATTCAGAATCGGGCAGCTTTGGTCGCGCATTTAAGCGTCAGGCTGGGTGCTCTCCTGGAGCATGGCGTAAGAAACACACGCGTAAATTTAGCTAATTCATTCGAACAATTTGACTTTGTCTAGTCGCTTCGATCGACAGTGTTATCGGTACAAATTTGAGCGAAAATGACGACAGAAACCCGCAAAATGTCAATGACCAAATCTACACAGACATTCTAGCCTATTTTTAAGTGATAGCCAGTTCAGCTGCTTTATATAGTGGCAGATGCCATGTTCTTTGTTGGACTGATGGCCTTGCCCTCGCGCTAAAATAGGAAACTTGGAATGAAGAGGTTTGACTATGTTGTGGTAGGCGGGGGTTCAGCGGGCTGCACAGTAGCAAGCCGACTCTCGGAAAATGGAGAGTACTCAGTTGCACTCCTTGAGGCAGGCGGAACTCATAATAATCCACTCATTTCGATTCCATTCAATTTTGCTTTTACCGTTCCCAAGGGCTCTCACAATTGGAGTTTTGAAACGGTACCGCAACCTGGATTGAATGGGCGAATTGGCTACCAACCTAGAGGAAAAGTTTTGGGCGGCTCCTCGTCCATCAACGCTATGGTCTATATCAGAGGGGCCAAAGAGGACTACGATAACTGGCAAGCATTAGGGAACAGGGGTTGGTCCTATGAAGACGTACTGCCCTTTTTTAGAAAAGCACAAAACAGGCAAAAAGGCGCTAATGAATTTCACGGCATTGGTGGACCGCTAAGCGTATCTCCACCTCGCAGTCCCAATCCACTGAACGATACCTTTATCCAAGCAGGCGTGGAGTGCCAGATCCCACGCAATGACGACTTCAATGGTGCGACGCAAGAAGGTATTGGATTTTATGAATTGACTCAGGACAATGGGCGGCGTTGCTCAACCGCTCATGCTTACTTAACGCCAGCGAAAAATCGAGAAAATCTCACCATTTTCAAACGCTCCATTGCGGAAAAAGTAATGATCGAAAATGGACGCGCAATAGCGGTTAGAGCAAAAATCGATGGGCGGGCTCAGATAATCAGGGCGAACAAAGAGGTTATCCTATCTTGCGGTGCGTTTCAGAGCCCGCAATTATTACTGCTTTCTGGTATTGGTCCAAAATCCAAACTGGAAGAGCACAAAATCGATCAGGTCCTCGAACTTCCTGGAGTCGGTGAAAATCTGACTGATCATTTAGACTACAGTTTAATCTATGAATCAGATAGCGAATATTGCTTAGGAAGAAATGCCCGCTCAGTATTTCGTGTTGCTATGAATCAACTTCAATATCTGATTTTCAAGCGCGGTGTGATGACCACAAATTTTAACGAATCTGGGGCCTTTTACTACACTAATCCTGAAGAACCCTCTCCTGACATTCAACTGCACTTTGCCTTTAGCATGGTCGACCAGCATGGTCTGAAGAAACATGGGCGTGGCGGCTTCACCTGTCACATTTGTGTCCTGCGTCCGAAGAGCGTTGGCAGTGTAAAACTGGCAGATGCGAATCCGAATTCTCCACCTTTGATTGACCCGGCATTTTTAAAGGATGAGCGCGATCTTGATACAATGTTAGCTGGGGTGAAACAGGCTCAACAAATCATGCAAGCTCCGTCATTTGATGCACATAGAGGAAAGGCGCTCTACGCTGGCGCAAGCAACGATGACGAGGAGCTAAAAGAAGACATCCGCAACCGAGCCGACACGATTTATCACCCCGTTGGTACATGTAAAATGGGCCCAGATAGCGATCCGAATGCTGTTGTCGATCAGAGGCTAAGGGTGCGAGGAATCAAGAGTTTGCGAGTTATTGATGCCTCGATCATGCCAAAAATAGTTTCCGGAAATACAAATGCCCCATCGATCATGATTGGCGAAAAAGGCGCCCATATGATCTTGGAAGATGCTTGATCCATTCGGGACAAGACTCTTCTCTATTTGCAAAACGCAGTTGAACGAAAACGCTCTATTTCGAAATATTTCGTTGGTTTTTCGTAGGATGGCGCAACATTTTTCGAGCCGCATATTGGAATTGATTATTTCTGATCCGAACAGGTTTGTGACCCTCAATGCGAATCTTGGATGAATTGGTCGAAGATTTGTTTCATTCGGCTCTGTCTATCAAGTGCCGAATTTGTGCAAAGTCGATGTCCAAAGCGATAGGATTTTTGGAAGGAAACCGAGATGGATCGGACTGATGCGATTTCGAAATTGACTGCTCGAGGTGAGCAATTCGAGCTTCAGGATATTACGATCAATGGGAATGTGTGCAAATGGTTTGTAAACGCCCCGAGCACTTTGCCGCAAATGATCAAAGAATCGATCAGCGACCAAACTTTTTACGTTTATAAAACAGAACGATACACATTCAATGAAATGTATCAGCGGGCCTCGAGCTTGGCTGCCGAATTGATCGAAAAATATGGTATTTCGCCTGGAGATAGGGTCGCCATTGGCATGCGCAATTATCCAGAATGGCCAATCGCATTTACAGCGATCACATCAATCGGGGGCATCGTAGTCGCGCTGAACGCCTGGTGGGAATCCGATGAGCTCGAATACGGACTGAATCACACCGGAACAAAAGTTGCAATTGTTGATCAAGAGCGGCTTGACCGTATAATTGGAAATGACCGCTTGAATGAAATGCACCTCATCTCGGTTCGATCCGAACCTGAAGAGAGAGCCCAACCGATCGAACCTCTGCTAAGTCGCAAAGTCGATATGCCAGAGGTTGAGCTGGGACCGGACGATGATGCCGTAATTCTGTTTACATCTGGATCAACAGGTCATCCTAAAGGTTCAGTGTCCACCCATCGAAATATCCTCGCCTCATTACTGTCATGGGAACTTGATTTAACTTGCATGGCGGTTTTGAAAGGCAGGACGAAATCTAAAAAAAATGGCAGCAAAGCGTATACCGATTCGACGCTATTAGGGATGCCGCTATTTCATGTGAATGGTTTATTGGCAGTCTTACTAGCCAGTTACCGTAAACAGCGAAAAGTGGTTGCCATGTACAAATGGGATCCCATGCGCGCGGTTGAGCTGGTTGAACGCGAGAAAATAATCAGCTTTGTCGGCACTCCGGCCATGACGGGAGATATCATGCTGGCTGCCCAAGACACTGGTCATGATGTCGGAAGTTTGTTGGCCGTTGGCGGGGGCGGTGCTGCGCGCGCTGAATCGCAGGTCAAGGGCCTTGATGACACATTCAAAAATGCTAAGCCTGGTACCGCCTGGGGTATGACCGAGACCAATTCCATCGGCACATCTATCGTAGGCGATGATTATCTGAGCAGGCCATCGAGTTCCGGTCGCGTCAGCGCGGTTCTTGAATTGGGGGTGGTTGATGATGGCGGAAATTTTCTTCCATCAGGAGAGCGCGGAGAATTATTGATCCGAGGCACTTCAGTTATTCACAAATATTGGGAACGCCCAGACTCCATTGATGATTTTCTAGAAGATGGTTGGTTCCGAACTGGAGATATCGCATATATTGATAAAGAGGGCTTCTTGTATGTCGTCGACCGACTGAAACAGATCATAATTCGCGGTGGCGAAAACATTGGTTGTAGCGAAGTAGAGTCAGCTTTGGCAGGTTATCCGTCTATCATTGAAGCGTGTGTTTATGGTGTGCCTGATGAGAGGCTCGGCGAAGAAGTTGCGGCCACGATATACGCTGACAATCAGGTAGATGTTGCGGCATTGCAAGAAAGTTTGAAAAGCAAGCTCGCCAATTTCAAGATCCCGAAATATGTCCGGATTTCGGAGACCCCTCTGGCCAGAATTGCATCTGGAAAAATCGACAAGAAATCGATCCAGAAAGAGCATGTTCTCGAATTGGATACCAAAAAGACTTAGGACAATACCAGAGCTCTCAACACGAAAGCGGAAATCTGGCACCATACTCTATTGCACTTGACAGCGCACTAAACCTTTCTGCGATAATGAGGCGTATGGCACCCAGTTATTATGGCTGCACAATATGCTGCCTATTGTCGGTGCTCGGTTATTGTTCTGTCTTGAAGTCTGCGCAAATTTTCTTCGAAGTCCTCTTTGCTCAATTTGTAACTAGTCAAGGCGCCAATCATAACAAGATAGATCGCGGTCACGATTGGAACGAAATACGCGCCAAGATCCCAAATCGCCTGGTCCGAGACATCATCAACGCTCACCCCTTTTGGGAATTGTGCAAGCGTCAGTACGAAGGATGCCATCAACACACCCAAGCCCTGAACGCTCTTTTTCGCAAAAGTTATGGCCGCGGCCAATATCCCTTCAGAGCGCCGCCCGGTTTCCAGTTCTGATTGCTCTGCCAAATCGGCAAGCATCGAGGCGACCAAAATATTGAAACAAATTATTAGGCCAAGATCAACGATCCCAAAAATCAGGTTAAACCAGAATATGATCGGATCGCCGTTAGCCGGGAGCATATCAAACAGGCGCATACAAATAGGAATTGGCGCCGCCACAAACGCCACAAGCCCCACAATGATCGCGCCGTTCTTTTTGCCCATACGCTCAGAAACGAATGGCGCAATCTTAAAGCCGATAAAGGCCGACAGGAAAATCCCGATAGAAAGATAGCCGGTTTCCGCGGGCGTGAATTCCCAGAAATAGGAAACAAAATACAGATGCAAAGAGGCTTTGAGACCCAAACCCATAGCGCCGAGCATCGAAGCGGCAAAAATCGATACGAACGAGCGATTGGCAAGCGTTTCAAAAATCTCTTTGAAGATTTTGGGCACTGTAAGTTTGCGTTGTTGGGGCGGGCTATAAAGCGTTGGAATTCTTGAATGCGTGCCCGCCGATGACACCATAATAGAGATAAAAATCAACACCGAAGCGATAACGCCATAGGCAGTGTAAGGCGCCCGCGAGCTTACTGCCTCGGACATGGAGCCGGTTACGAAAAGTGGAAAGACAATGAAGAACATGGCGATGTTCATGAAATTGCCGCCCGACCAGGCAAAGAAATGAGCGTAGCTGATGAGCCTGCTTCTATCGTTGTAATCCTGAGTCAATTCAGGCGCCAAAGCTATATTGGGCGTTTCAAAAAATGTGATGCCNGGTCCGTNTCAAGACGGATAAACACAACAGATACCAAAAAGTCTCTGTGTCAGAGAAGCTTTCGGGGGGCATCCAAACTAAGAAAAAACACAGCGCAACCGGAATCGCAGCTCCATACATGAAAGGATGCCGGCGCCCCCATCTGGAGCGCAGATTATCCGACCAATAACCCACCAATGGATCGCTTACCGCATCAAAAAGCAGCGATATAAACAGAGCCAGCCCAACCAATCGGGGATCCAGGCCCACAACCTGGCTGTAAAACGCCAAGAGGTAATAATCGAAGCCGTTGGATTTGATACCAAAGGCCATAGCGCCCATCCCGTAAAAGACGCGCGTGTGCCAAGGAAGCGGTGGCGTAGGAATTGGCGATTGCGAGATTGGTTCTAACGGTGGATTAACGGTCGCCATGCCAATCTAATTTTTGATTTCTGAGCCGAGGACAGATTTGTATTCCAGAAATTCATCAAATCCAATCTCGCCCCATTCACGGCCATTGCCTGACTGCTTATAGCCGCCAAATGGTGCGTTGAAATCCGCATGGGCCGCGTTCACGAAAACTTGGCCCGTGCGCATCTTTCGAGCCACTTCGACAGCTTCTTGATGTTCGCCCTGAACATAGCCGGACAAGCCATAGGGCGAATCATTGGCGATCTCGATCGCGTTATCAACCGTGTCGTATGCAATGATGCTCAGCACAGGTCCGAATATCTCTTCTCGTGCAATTGTCATATCATTGCTGACATTTGAAAAGATCGTTGGCGCAATAAAATAGCCGCTCCTAACACCATCGGGCCTGTCTGCGCCGCCGGTTTCCAGCTTGGCGCCTTCTTTGACACCTTCTGAAATCAGCCGCACAATTTCTGCATGCTGACGTTTCGTCGCAATCGGGCCGATAGCCGGCGCCGGCGCATCCCAACTTGTCGCCAGCGGGATGGATTCGGCGACCTCAACTGCAATTCTAGTGGCCTCTGCCACTTTGTCTGACGGAACCAGGAGGCGCGTGCCCGCTGTACAAGTCTGGCCCACATTACTCATAATCCCTTGAACAGCCCTGCCAACAGCATCCTTCAAATCGGCACTTGGCAAAACAATATTGGCTGACTTGCCGCCAAGCTCGAGCGATACTCTTTTGATCGTATCCGCCGCTGCCTTTGAGACGTTGGCTCCGGCCATCGTAGACCCAGTAAAGCTGACCATATCAACATCTGGATGCTCAGCTATGGACGCACCCACTACTCTACCAGGTCCATTGACAAGATTGAACACACCAGGAGGCACACCAGCTTCGTGGATAACCTCAGCCAGCAACAGTGAATCCAGGGATGTTTGTTCAGCCGGCTTCAGAACGATCGTACAGCCTGTTGCCAATGCCGGCGCAACTTTGCACGCAACCTGGTTCAACGGCCAATTCCACGGAGTGATCAACCCGCAAACGCCAATGGGTTCGCGTCGTATGGCTGTAGTGCCTTGAATCTTCTGAAACTCAAAACTCTCCAGAACTTTGGCCGCGGTTGAATAATGGGCAATGCCGGCCGGGACTTGCGCCCTGCTTGACCACCAAGTTGGTGCTCCCATTTCCATGCTAATTGCTTCTGAAAACTCGTCAGCTCGAGCTTTGATTCCAGCCGCAATCCGTTCCAACATGGCCCTGCGATCTTCAACGCTAGATTGGGAAAACTCCTTGAACGCCTCCCTGGCTGCTGCCACCGCACGAGCGACATCATCTTCTCCACCGCCAGCAACGGTTGCACAAACTGTTTCGGTGAGGGGATTCACAACCTCAAATATTGACGGATTCAATGGATCAACCCATTCGCCGCCGATATACAGTTTGCTGTGTATTTTCATTTGATATGCCTCTTCTATGTGCTGCTTGCTCAGTCAAAAAAGTTGCGATCAGACTTTCGCCTGATCGCTAGTCTTTGCTCACCAAATTCCCAGCATCTGGTAGAGCGGAGAGTTCTACTAAAACTTGCCGCGCAGGGTCAGTCCATAGGTCCGTGGCTCTTGGACAAATGCACCACGTGCTCGCTGGCCAGAGAATCCTCTAAGCGGAATATGGAATGTCAAAAACCTTGTCCGCACATCAAAAAAGTTGCGAGCCCAAGCCTCAATGGTGAACTTCTCATTTGCAGTTCTAAAACCAAGGCGAAGATCCAACTTCGCGTTCGATTTCTGGATATCAAATGGTGCCGCAATGGCGGCTGCCACCGCGTCCCGTACTTGAGCTTCGGTCGTCAGACCAAAGGTCGCAGGTCTTTCAGTAGGCAAAGTACTGGTGCGCCTTTTTGATTCATAACGAACCGAGAAACCTGCGAACATCGAGGCGCCGCTTGTGTTAATCTCGGTATCAACATTGGCACCACCAATCACAACCAATTTTGGCGCATTCGTGAATTGCTGACCGCACAATGCAGTGACAGAGCCGTTGAAATTCGCATCTGTCGGATCAAATGTGGTGCAATCATCGGGATATTTGGCGTCTGTATAAGTGGCAGCCAGGTTTAGGGATAATGCGTCAGACAACGCATAGGCTGATTCAAATTCCACACCCTTGGAGCGCGCTTTATCGACATTGAATGTGCTAAACCTTGTGCCATCAAATTCCAGCACCTGAAAATCCGAAAGATCAGAATAGAACAAGGCAATATTTGCCCAGGCCCGGTTGTTCAGGAATACGGATTTGAAACCCAATTCAAAGGCATCAATTTTCTCTGAGCGGAATCGCGGATCTGCACCGCCAACCGCAGCGGAAACATCAAGGTTAAATCCACCGGACTTAAATCCATGCGTAAATCCACCATAGACGAAGGTTTGATCTGCAACTTCGTAGCTTAAATTTGCAGTATAGGTGAGCTGGTCATCCTTGAAATCTCTGTCAAATGGTTGTGGGATTAGATTCAAGTATGAAGTCACAAATGTATTTGCCGCGTTCGTATTTGCAAATTGGGTGAAGAAATTATTTGGGTCGCTAGGATCATATAGACCGGAATTGAATATCCAACAGTTCGATTGAACAACTGATGCCAGTCGTGCGGGTCCCCCTGCGCCAAAGAAACCATTCGTCCCATTGCACAGACCAAAATTAGGTGAAGTTAAGCTTGTCAAATTGTTGAATGTTGCCTCGCAGGCGTTGTGCTGTCCGGGAACTTGGTGGCCGACTTGGGCATCTTTCTTTTCAGTGATGTATCGAGCACCAAGCGTCAGATTTAGCCCGTCAGTAAGCTCCAGCACATTGTGAGTGAAGACCGAAAAAGAACTGCCATCTTGCTGTGCCCTTGGCGCGGCATAGTCGCCAGCTGCATCTACGCCGTTAGAAGCAAAATTTAGCTCATTGAAATCTGCAAAACCAAACGAACCGACGCTAACGCCCGCCTGCATATCCCGCAAAAATACCAAAGCATAACGTTGATCGATCTTCTCATGCGAATAGTATGCCCCAATTAACCAATCCAAACTGTCTTCAAAGGCATTCCCTTGAAGCCTGAGCTCATGCGATGTCGACTTAATCGTGGTGCCGTTTAGCGCATCCAAGTCCACATTTGGTAAGATAGCTTCAGCTTCGGGGCAGGGACCAACAGCGTATATTTCAAGCGAAGTGTAATCGCCGCGACAAGAATCAGCATTCGATTCGCCATAATAACCTAGATAAGAGAGGTTTGCGAAAGGCAATTCCACATCATACGTGGCGCCAACATTCCAACCGTTATAAGGGTTGGTATAGTTGCTGTCGTTCGCCAACCCTTCTTTTAGGGCTCGGCGACCAACAAAGTCAGCCCCTGCTGTTCCGCCAAATGCAGAAAATGGTGCCGAGTTAGCCTGAATAAAGGGTGAGTGATTCAACCACACCGCCGAACAACATTGATCATCCCCTCGAGAATAACCAGCAAATAGACGCAAAACGCCTGCATCTTCTAAGTCAAATAGCAACTGTCCGCGAACGGAAGATCGGTCTATCGAGCTAGAATCATATCCGTCCGGGCCAATAACATATCCATCACGCACAGCATGCGAGCCAGAGACCCGAAGAGCTACTTTTCCTTCAGAAACCGGAACATTAAACCCGCCGCGAACCTTGAACAGATCGTAATTGCCGGCGGAAACATCGAAGAATGCTTCTGTATCATCAAGGTTTGGCTTGTTGGTCTTTATGACCAAAGCGCCTGCCGAAGTGTTGCGACCAAAAAGCGTACCCTGCGGGCCCCTTAGGACCTCAACTTGCTGAACATCATTCAATTCACCAAGGACCGCACCTGGGCGCGGGATGTAAAACCCATCCACAAATGCGCCGACCGAACTTTCAATACCAATATTGTCACCGGTGGTTCCAATCCCGCGCAAACGAAGCGTCAGCCCGCCAGTCGTACTACCCGAGGAGTTCATCTGGTAGCTAGCGGCGGCCCGCTCCAAATTTGTAATGTCTGAAACGCCGGTACGCACCAACATTTCGGCATCTACGACTGTAACGGCAATCGGCGTCTCAACAATGGACTGTTCGCGCTTTGTAGCGGTGACGATTATTAGATTTCGGTCGCTCTCTGGTTCGCTCTGCGCTTGCGCAGAAGGGGCCTCCTGCTGAATATCATCATTTGCCGATGCAATCCCAGGCGCGCCCATATAGCCAAGGGCGGATGCAATCAAAGCAAATCTTGAGGTTTTGCCCCAAAAATCAGATTGATCGCCCAAGTTTAGTTTGTTGTGATCGTTGTTGCTCAAGATACCCTCCTCAGGTGCCGCAAAATAATTTTGCTTATTTCTATAGCTATCAGAGCAGGTCGCGTCCGTCAAGGTGGTGTAATTTCGGCTGTGGCCGTGGGCCATCGTCAGGCGGCTTTGGCGGTGATGTGTAGGGGCTGATTTTCCTCCTCGATCATGGGTTGGTTGAGTTCGGCCATGCCTTCGATCTGCATGTATCGGTGCTGGAGCTGCCACTCGTCGTTCTGCTCCATCAGCACAGCCCCGACGAGGCGGATGATGCTGTCTTCGTTCGGGAAGATTCCGACGACGTCGGCGCGGCGCTTGACCTCCTTGTTGAGCCGCTCGAGCGGATTGGTTGAGTGTAACTTCGTGCGGTGCTGGGTGGGAAAGCCGGTGTAGGCGAGCACGTCGGTTTCGGCCTCGTCCATGCAGGCGCCGAGCTTGGGCCAACGGGTGCGCAACTGGTCGGCGACCTGTCGCCAGACCTGCGTTGCGCTTTTCTGATCGGGCTGCAGGAAGACCTGGCGGATCGCGGCGGCGACGACAGTGTTCTGGCCCTTGGGCACATAGGACAGGGCATTGCGCATGAAGTGCACCCGGCAGCGCTGCCAGGTGGCGCCCATGACGCGGGTGATCGCGCCCTTGAGGCCCTCGTGAGCATCGGAGATGACCAGCTTCACGCCGGTAAGACCGCGCCGAACAAGGTCCTTCAGGAAGTCGGACCAGAAGACCTCCGCTTCCGAGGGGCCGATATGCAGGCCGACGATCTCGCGCCGGCCCTCGGTGTTGACGGCCATGGCGATTATTGCGGCAACGCTGATGATCCGCCCGCCTTCGCGTACCTTGAGATAGGTGGCATCGAGCCAGAGATACGGCCATTCGCCGGTGAGCGGGCGTTTCAGAAAGGCATGGACGCGCTCGTCAATGTCCTTGCAAAGCTTGGAGACGGTGGACTTGGAGATGCCGGTCATGCCCATGGCCTGGACGAGTTCATCGACCCGCCGGGTGCTGACCCCGCCGATCCACGCTTCCTGGATCACCGCAACCAGCGCTTTCTCGACCATCTTGCGGGGCTCAAGGAAGCCCGGAAAGTAGGACCCAGCACGCAGCTTGGGGATTTTCAGGTTCAGCGTGCCTACCCGGGTATCCAGCGAACGGTCGCGATAGCCGTTGCGCCAGGTCGCGCGCTCGCTGCTGCGTTCGTGGCGACCCGCGCCGATCAGGCCATCAACGTCGGCCTCCATGATCAGCTGCAGCACGTTCTCGGCGATGGTGCGCAAAAAATCCGGTTGGCCGCCCTTCGCAGCAAGCTCTTCGATCAGTAATCTGTCCTCGGTCATCGGGAACTCCTCTTCGTCACGGTTGAAGTGTGCAAACTCCACCATAACGATGAACCCGGTGGCCACCAGCGACGCCGCATTCCGGGGTGGGGCATGCCCCACCCCGGAATACACCATCGCCTACACCGGAAATTACACCACGAGCGCGGACGCTAACAAATTACTGGGCACGTGAACTCAGTCGCGTTGGTCATACTGTAAAGCTGATCGCGCCGCATTATGTTCGCCCGTTCGTCAAAAGGCAGAAGAACGATGCCGCGGATGCCGAGGCCATTGTCATCGCCGCGCAGCGGCCGGAAATGCGCTTCGTCGCTGCCAAGTCAGAAGACCAACAAGGCCGGGCAATGCTGTTTCGTACCCGAACCCGGCTCGTCCATCAGCGTACTGAGTTGATCAACATGCTCCGCGCCTTCCTTTACGAATTCGGTCATGCAGTTCCCCAAGGGGTTCAGCAATGTCAGCGGATTGAAGCGATCGTCGAGGAGGTTAACAGCGACCTTCCGGAAATCGTTCGCTCGGAATGCCTTGAAATCCTCGATCAAATTACCGGGATGACGGCGCGGATCAAACGAAGCGACGAGCGGATCAGAGCCTTGGCGGCTCAAACCGACACCGCACGCCGGTTGCAGACGATGCCCGGTGTCGGCCCTATGACAGCTTTTGCTGTCGACGCCTTCGCTCCGCCAATGGAAAGCTTCAAGTCCGGCCGCGATTTTGCAGCCTGGCTGGGATTGGTGCCTCGTCAGCATTCAAGCGGTGGCAAGGCCCGCCATGGGCGCATTTCGAAAGCAGGGCAGGCTGATATTCGCCGCCTCCTGATAATTGGCGCAATGTCCCGACTGAACTGGATGGGTCGGAAATCTATCATAGCAGGCTCCTGGCTCGCGAACCTGAGTGCACGCAAACCGCGGATGTTGGTCGCGATTGCCTTGGCCAACAAGATGGCGCGGGCGATCTGGGCCATGCTCACCAGACAGGAGAACTTCCGGGATTCGATGGCAGCAACCGTGGCTTGATCAAACCGCGATAGGCTGACGTCGGTGAAGGGGAGCAGGAAGGCAATGATTTGAATGGGAAAAGGATCGAACAGATCGGATCAGGAAAACCAGCCCTAGCACGTGAGCTTCCATGCTCGGAAAGTAGTTTTGGACCTGATCCGCGGATCACCATACCGGCCAGCGGTCTCTGAAACGCCGCATACGAAGGCCTGACAGAAGACCGCACTCGATCATTTACTCATTCAAGCCGAAAGCCTCTTGCGCAACGGACGGCAACCACAGAAGTGCTAGTTGTCTGGTTGCGATACATCATTGGCATAATATAGGATGTCATCGACTTTTGCCATAAGTGTCCCCCGTCAGCACCTATGGCACAGATTTGAGGTTGTGATTTAAGGAGGGTTTGGGCTTCGTCGTAGTGACGAAGGAACGAAGATGAAGCCCAAATCCTCTAATGCAAAATCGCCTGCCAAGGCCTCGGCGGCACAGGTGGTCAAGGATATCCGCCGGCAGACCCGTCGGCACTTCTCAGCCGAGGACAAGATCCGGATCGTGCTGGAAGGCCTGCGTGGTGATGACTCCATCGCCGAGCTGTGCCGCAAGGAAGGCATTGCCCAGAGCCTGTATTACACATGGTCAAAGGAGTTCATGGAGGCCGGCAAGCGCCGCTTGGCGGGCGACACTGCTCGTGCTGCCACGACCGATGAGGTCAAGGATCTGCGCCGCGAGGCAAGCGCCCTGAAGGAGTGCGTGGCCGACCTGACGCTGGAAAACCGGTTGCTCAAAAAAAGCATGATCGCGGATGGGGAAGGCGACGCATGAGGTATCCCGCATCCGAGAAGCTCGAGATCATCCGGATCGTCGAACAGTCGCACTTGCCCGCCAAGCGCACGCTGGACAAGCTCGGCATCCCCCGCCGGACGTTTTATCGGTGGTATGATCGCTACCTCGAGGGCGGGCCGGAAGCGCTGGAGGATCGGCCATCGGCGCCGAGCCGGGTGTGGAACCGCATCCCGTCCGAGATCCATGACCAGATCATCGAGCTGGCGCTGGACCAGTCCGAGTTGAGCCCTCGCGAGTTGGCGGTGCGGTTCACCGACGAGAAGCGCTACTTCGTGTCGGAAGCCACGGTTTACCGGCTGCTCAAGGCCCATGATCTGATCACCAGCCCGGCCTACGTCGTGATCAAGGCGGCCGATCAGTTCCACACCAAGACCACACGGCCGAACGAGATGTGGCAGACCGACTTCACCTACTTCAAGATCATCGGGTGGGGCTGGATGTACCTGTCGACCGTGCTCGATGACTTCTCGCGCTACATCATCGCCTGGAAGCTTTGCACCAATATGCGGGCCGAGGACGTCACCGACACGCTGGACCTCGCCCTGGCGGCTTCCGGCTGCGACAGCGCCACGGTGCGGCACAAGCCCAGACTGCTCAGCGATAACGGCCCGAGCTACATCGCCGGCGAACTGGCAGACTATATCGAAGCCAACAAGATGAGCCATGTGCGTGGCGCCCCGTTGCATCCGCAAACACAGGGCAAGATCGAGCGCTGGCACCAGACCCTCAAGAACCGCATCCTATTGGAAAATTACTTCCTGCCCGGCGATCTCGAAATCCAGATCGAGGCGTTCGTCGAGCACTATAATCACCAGCGTTACCACGAGAGCCTGGCCAACGTGACGCCCGCTGACGCCTACTTCGGCAGGGCATCTGCCATCATCAAACAGCGCGAAAGGATCAAACGACAGACCATCGAACATCGGCGCTTGCTTCACCGCAAGCTCGCCGCTTAACATCAACCCCAAGACGAGGCCCGCACTCCGCTAATCTACGCCGCGAGTTGTGCCGAATGTTCTGACGACGGACAATTGAGAATGGATAACGTATCGACGCCGATGACACCGTCATCCCTGATGTCGTAGTCGTGCTGGAAGGCCTTCACGGCCCTTACGATACCTACGGTGTAAAGGGTGCCATCTACGGGCTGCGATGGCGAGGCCTCGGTCGTCACCGGCATAGCCAGGTAGCGATGTTCCACGAGCGCCGTCACGATCTGGGGGATCCGTGGATCCCGGTCGCCTGGATGGATCAGGTCTCCGCTGGCAATCTGCGCGACGTTCTCCTGGGACGCTGCCTTTTGCTGCTGCAGGTAGGTGTCCGCCAAAGCGCGATACTCAGGGGTATCCGGCGCGAGGCTATCCAGCCACGCATCCACCCGGCCAGCCCGAACCGCTGTGGCCAATCCTGATGCGAGATCTACCTCAGGGCGAGGATGGGTGTATATGGTGTGGAGCTTCGCTGGATCAGCGACACCGCGAGCCAGCGCGCCTGCGAACATCAGGGCAGCACTGGTCAGGGCAATCTCGCGCGCTGGGGCGGATAGCTTCGATAATTCCGGGTGAAAATGCACGCGGTCCAGGCCGTGGTCCGCCCGCTTTCCAAGCGCGGCCCTCAATGCCTGCTCTGCACGCGGCGACCAAATGGCCGCCCAGTCGGCCTTTTCGTAGAACTCGCGGACTTGTGTGTCCTGCGCCTCTGCCTGCAATTCCGCAGCTGGAATGCTCGGGGGGAGCTCAGAAAGTTCTGATTGAGCCTCAGGTTCCCTTGTTTTGCTTACCTCTGGACCGCTGCAACCGGCAGTCAGCACAAGGACCACCGGAAAAATATGTTTTAGTTTCAAAGGCACGGGCGGTCATCTTCCAAGCTTGATGGCGTAAGCGCCGATACATCCGTGCTCTACCTCGCCAGTTCAATTGATGCGCTTATTGGAACCTCACTGTCCCGAAAAGAATTGCATGGAGCCAGTCGCGATGAAGCGTTGGTGCCAGGATAGGGCTTCGCCCAGCAAGGCGGGCGAGTGCTTACCATAGGAATCGCGCAGTGCCCGCTCGTAATAATCGGCGAGCATTGCCCTATAGTCAGGGTGAACGCATTTCTCGATAACGAGCCGGGCACGCTGCTTTGGCGCAAGCCCGCGCAAATCGGCCAGGCCACGTTCAGTCACGATCACCTGCACATCCTGATTGATGTGATCGACATGGCTGACTTGCGGCACAATCGTCGAGATCGCCCCACCCTTGGCGGTCGAAGGCGCCATGAAGATCGAGATATAGGCATTGCGGGCAAAATCGCCCGAACCGCCGATACCGTTCTGGATCGCCGATCCCATGACATGGGTGGAATTGACGTTGCCGTATATATCCGCCTCGATCATGCCGTTCATGGCGATGCAGCCGAGCCGCCGGATCAGTTCTGGATGATTGCTCATTTCCTGCGGGCGCAGGATGATCCGCGTCCGGTAGCGGTCCATATCGCCATTCAGTGCGTGTGCGGCCTCCGGGCTGAGCGAAAACGCGGTCGACGATGCCATCCGCAGCTTGCCCGCAGTGAGCAGGTCGAGCATTCCGTCCTGCAAGACCTCGGTATAGGCAGTCATGTTCTCGAACGGACTGTCGATCAGGCCGGTCAGCACGGCGTTGGCGATGTTGCCGACGCCCGATTGCAGCGGCAGCAGGTTGGCCGGAAGCCGCCCCTTCGCCACTTCATGCGCGAAGAATTCCAACAGGTGCCCGGCGATCAGCAACGCGCTCTGGTCGGGCGCCTTGAACGCCTGATTGCGATCAGGCGTGTCGGTTTCGACAATGGCGACGACTTTGGCAGGATCGCAGCGGAAGGTGGGCTGACCGATCCGGTCATCGGGCCTGATCAGCGGGATCGGCACGCGGTGCGGTGGCAGCGCTGTGCCGTAATAGATGTCGTGCATCCCCTCCAGCGCAGGGTTCTGCCAGCGATTGACCTCAAGGATGATCTGGCCTGCGCGGTCCAGCCAGGTCTTGTTGTTGCCCACCGACGAGGCGGGAACCAGCGAGCCATCGGGCAGGATCGCCGTCACTTCGACAAGCGCGGTATCCAGGGGGCCAAGGAAGCCCTGCCATGCCATCGGCGCGACCTGGCTGAGGTGCATGTCGAAATAATTCATCTCGCCGCGGTTGATCTGTCCGCGGGCAATCGGATCGGAGTTGTAGGGCAGGCGGAAGTCGATGCCCTTGGCCTTGGCCAGCGCGCCATCGAGTTCCGGCCCGGTAGACGCGCCGGTCCACACGCTGATCGAGAACGGATCGCCGGCATCGTGCGCCGCCTCGATCCGATGGGCTAGGGCCAGCGGCACCGCCTTAGGGTATCCAGAGCCAGTAAAGCCGCTCATGCCGACCGTGGTGCCCGGCGCAATCAGCGCTGCGGCCGCCTCTGCATCCATGACCCGCGATCGGAGCTCGACATTCGCAATGCGTGAACTGGTCAATTCGCGATCTCCGTGGTTGCTGGCGAGGCCCAGCTGCGTAGGGGGCAGGTCATGGTCGATCAACGCTATTTACAGACGGCGCAGGTCAAGCCAGCGAAGATGGCAACCTGCGCGCGAGAGCTAATCGGACAACGTCTCAGCCGACCAAGAATTTCGCGATCAGGTTTCTGGATTCGAAGCCATGCAATGGCCCACTGAGCAGACTGATAATGCCTGGTGGTCGTTAATGGAAGGCGATGGCATAGCTTGCCAACGCAGCGCCTGCCTGAGATGCGGAATACGACAACTCGCCTCGTAAGATCGCCGATCCTTCCCATGCATGGATGCCCGGAGGCGCAACCTAGTTCCGATCATCATTGCCGCAATACTACTGGGCGCTTGTGACCGCCGCGAAGATGCTCAGGACGGCAGCAGCTCACCGGCAGTGGATGTCGTGCCTTCGGGCTCACCGACTGGTGTGCCCGCGAAGCGCACGGATGTTGGGCAGCCCGATCCTGTCGCTTTCCTGCCCCTCAGGGGAGAACCGGTTGCGGATCAATGTGCCCGGCTTCAAACCGATCGGCAGCGAAGAGCGCCTGTCATTCGGCAGTGGCGGGGAAGTGGAAGCGCTTGTGGCCGATGTCCGCGGCGATCGCCGGCTCGGCGGGGTCAGTGCGGTGGGAGCGGTCCCGGCCAACCTCGCGGCGCTGTTGGGCGGCCCGGTCTCGGCCAGCTATGGCGCCCAGACCAGCGGCCCCCACCCTCCTGTACCCGAAGCGCTTGTCGGGTCGTTCGTTGCTGCCTGTCGCGGCAAGGCACTTGCCGAGACGCCGCGCGCGGGATTGCCAGAGCGCCCGGTCAGTCCCTGCCGCGTTCAGGACGGCCGGGAACTTGCGGCGCAGCGCCTGCGCGCGGTCGGGACAGAACCCTTCTGGGGTGCGCGGATCGAAGGCCGCTGCGTCACCTATTCCCACCCGGAGGACCAGCAAGGCACGCGCGTCTGGACCCGGTTCACGCCAATACCGCATGGCGGGGTGTGGAGCGGCGCGCTTGGCGGGCGCCAGTTCGAACTGCGGACCCGTGCCGCGCCCGGCTGTTCCGACGGCATGTCAGACAAGACCTACCCAGTTGCCGTGGAGCTTCTGGTACATGGCGAAAGGCGGAACGGCTGCGCCGAGCCGATGTGAGGTCGGATTGCTGGTTCAAAAAGCATAATCGCGCAAAAAACGGTTCACCGGACCAGGTCCAGGAACCGCTTTGAAAGTCAGGAACACGCAGCGCTAACGCCACGAGCCCTTAGGGTCGCACTTTCCCGCTTACAACCTATTTCGATTCGCAATTGTATGGATTCGAGAAGTGCAGAAAGGTCGGATGATGTCCCACGGGGTGGTTTAGCTGGGGTTGAGGTGGTCACCGTGATTTCGGGATAGGTTTAGGTTGGCAGACTCGAACCTGAAGGAAGGAACCACCATGACCGATCAGCGTATTCCCTATCTACTCGATAGGGTGTTTAGTTGCAAACCATTTTGAGCACCGGAGCGCCGGATTGCACGGAGCCAGTGACAAAGCGTTTTCAGATCATGCCGGCGGCGTAGACAACCAGCCAGGCGGCCGGAAGCAGCAGCAGCTGGGCGAGAAGCGTGCCTGCCACCCGGCTAAGCGAAAGCCAGACGATGGTCCGGCGAAACCGGGCCTCATCGACAGATCCCGCGACGACATCGTCGGTCATGACCGAAAGCTGGGGATCGATGAGGACAAACAGAAGCAGTGTCGCGACACCATTCACGATCGCTGAGAGCTGAGAAGCGGTAACGCGGTATTCGGGATAGAGGTAGCCAGCGTAGAGGGAGGCGATCACTCCGACGGTCAGCAGGGGCTGGGCGAGGACGTTCAGCCCGATCACCTTCATCGGCAGCCCGCCGACCTTCCGCAGCCCCGAGACATTTTCCCGCGCGGGAACAGTGCTTGTCCGGCGGATATAGCCCAGTCCGCCTTTCGAAAAGGCGTGCAGCAGCAGACGCCCCATTGACCTGTGCTCCTGGAAGTGGCCGATTGCGCTGCAAAACCAGCGCTGGACAGTCGGGACCATGAGCGCACCAACAACGGCAGCGGCGGTCGCCGACAGCAAGATGATCCTGAATTCCCAGAGCAGGTGCTCGCCGGCCCCCGTTGCCAGCGCATTCTCGATTCGCTTGGCGAGAAACGGGCCAAGAAAGCTGTTGGACAATCGCGACACGAGGACGAGGACATTAAAAAGGGCGAACGATATCGCGATGCGCCTCGTCCTGACCCCCGCAATCCGGGCCGCGTAGGCAAGCGCGCCGATAAGATGGATGCTGAAGGTGAGCAGGCAGATCAATACCAGCTGGTTGTCCATGGCCGCACGCTCCGACTGCCGACAGGTTATTTCCTAGCGGCGCGATAGGTATTAAGAGGAGATCACGACATGTGGCAATTGCTGAGTTGGGACTGAGAACACTGTGAGGCGGTATAGTCAGCAGGAAATCGAATGAGCTTCGACCAGGGAGCAATTCTTGCCATCCTGCTGGTCATGCTCGTTGCTTATGCGACCGAGCGGTTCCGGGTCGAGGTCGTTGCACTGTGCGGCCTTGCTGCGGGGTTCGCGACCGGCGTGGTCCCGGTGCAATCGGTGTTCTCGGGCTTTGCGAGTCCGGCAGTCATCACCGTCGTCGAGATTCTGCTGGTGGTGGCCGCACTGTCACGAACGCGGATCATCGACGATTTCGCCCGCCGGATCGCCTCGCGGTGGGAAAGTGAAACGGGCGTGCTTCTCTTTCTGTGCGTGACGGGCGCGACGATCTCCATCTTCATGAACAACATCGGCGCGCTGGCGCTGCTTTTCCCGGTAGCGATTTCAGTCTGCTCGAGGCTCAACATCGCGCCGGCCAAGGTCTTGATGCCGTTGTCATTCGCAACTCTGCTCGGCGGCATGTGCTCGCTGACCGGAACGCCGGCCAATCTCGTCGTTAACGAATGGGTGGCGAACGAGACCGGGCGGAATCTAGGGTATTTCGAGCTGGGGCTGGTCGGGGGCCCGCTTGCGGTTATCGGCATCGTGTGGGTGGCTTTCGCGGGACCGCGCATCTTCGGCCGGTTCACCGACGGTGCAGCCCCTGTGCTCGACGGGGGGCCCAGCGACTTTCTTGCCGAACGCACTGTTCCGCGTACCAGTCCCCACATCGCAAAACGGGTGCCCGATCTCGAAGCGAGCCTCGGCATCCGGATCCACGGCGTGATGAGGAATGGCGCCCATGTATTCGCTCGCCGCCCGGACATCGTCCTCGCCTCAGGTGATACGATCCTCATCGAAGGAACCATCGCGCAGATGGAGGAGCTCGAGGAATCGGGCGCTTTCGATGTCGCGCTCGGCGCGAACCACGAAGCGCTGACTGAAGTCGTAGTCATGCCCGAGAGCCTGCTGCTCGGATCGCGGGTGGAGGATGTAGAAAGCTACGGGACGGGTGACGTTATCGTCAAGGCGATCGCCAGCCGGCGGGGCCGTGTCGAAGGCCGCTTCGCCGATCTCGCCGTGTCAATGGGCGATGTCATGGTTCTCGGCGGCGACCGGGACGCGGTGCGCCGCCTGGCAAGCGAATGCGGGCTGCTGGTTCTTTCGCCCCGCCGCCCGTCGCGTCAGATCCAGCGCGCAGCGGTGCCGGTCGCGATCTTTACTGCCGGTGTCCTTGCCACTGCCTTCGACTTGCTGCCGACGGAGGTCGCTTTCGGCGCCGTCGTCCTGGGACTGATCGTCACCGGAAGTCTGAATCTGCGCAATGCCCTGCAGGATCTCAACTGGGGCATTGTCCTGTTGCTCGCCGCGATGATCCCTTTGGGACTCGCCGTCGAGGAGACGGGTGCCGCGCGCCTCATCGCGAACGAGATCGCGGGATATTTGCCCACGGGGCAGCCGCTGGTCGTCGTCCTCGCTGTCCTGACGCTTGCTGTCGTTGTCACGCCCTTCATCGATAACGTGTCCACCGCGATCGTGCTCAGTCCGATCGCAGCGGGTCTAGCGACCCGCACGGGCACGCCGGTCGAACCGCTGCTCATCGCTGTAGCGATCGGCGCATCGCTCGATTTCCTTACTCCGTTCGGTCATCACAACAACGCGGTCGTGATGGGCGCCGGCGGCTATCGCTTCCTGGACTTCTCGAGATTGGGAGCGCCGCTGACCGGGCTTTGCCTGCTAACGGCTGCGCTAGCGTTTGCATGGCTGCTCGCGGCCTGACCCTTGCAAGAAATGCTGCTGCTCGCTAAATGCCTACTTATGCAATAGGGAACTTCGATGATCTCGAATAAGGCCAGATATGCCTTCAGGGCCTTGCTCACGATAGCAGCGGCACCCGAGGGCGAAGCCATGACCAGCTCCGAGATTTCGCGCCGCTACAACATTCCGCACAAGTTTCTCGAGCAGATCCTGCTCGACCTGAAAAAGGCAGGCATTCTCGAGAGCCGCCGGGGCAAGAGTGGCGGTTACGTGATGCTCCGTCCCGCAGATACGGTCAGTTTCGGCGAGGTTCTGAGGATCTTCGAGGGTCCGCTGGCGCCTCTCCCCTGCCTTTCGCGGCAATCCTACCGGCGCTGCGAGGATTGCGTCAGCGAAGCCCACTGCGAGATCCGGCGCGAGTTTGGACGGTCCTACGATGCCAGCCGGCGGGTGCTCGACGCACGGACTATCGGCGATGCGCTCGCGAACACGCCGTTTGGCTCGCCCGTGCCGCTCGAGGAGCGCCGCACCGCTTAGCACCTCTATTCAATTTTGTTGCATATCCCTAGTTACCCGGTAGGCTTTATCGGGAGTTGATTCGGACGGTGCGCTGGCGCCGGCCTCTGACAGGGAGAATGCAATGATGAAGACTTTCCCGAGATGGCGCTCAGGAGCGCTGGGGGTACTGCTCGGCGGCGCCGTTCTGGCGCTGGCTGCGTGTTCGCAGGACAGGGCAAGTGGGGATGGTGATGCCGCGACCGGGACTGTCGAACTCCTCAACGTCTCCTACGACCCTACCCGTGAACTTTACGAAGAGATCAATCCCAGGTTCGCCGCGCAGTGGAAAGAGCAGACGGGGCAGGATCTGAAGATCAACATGAGTCACGGCGGGGCGGGTAAGCAGGCGCGCGCGGTCATCGACGGTCTCGATGCCGACGTGGTGACCCTCGCGCTCGCCTATGACATCGACGAGATTGCCGCGAAGACCGACGCGCTGAGCGAAGGCTGGCAACAGCGCCTGCCGAACAACAGCGCGCCATATACCTCGACCATCGTCTTCCTGGTCCGCGACGGCAATCCCAAAGACATCAGGGATTGGGATGATCTCGTAAAGCCGGGTGTCAGTGTCATTACGCCGAACCCGAAAACGAGCGGGGGCGCGCGGTGGAATTTCCTCGCTGCCTGGGCCTACGCAGAGCAGAAATACGGGTCCGATGGGGCGGCGCAGGAATTCGTAACGAAGCTCTTCGGGAATGTGCCGGTCCTCGACAGCGGCGCGCGCGGATCGACCACGACCTTCGCGGAACGCGGGATCGGTGACGTTCTGCTGGCCTGGGAAAACGAAGCCTTCCTCGCCCAGAAGGAACTTGGCGAAGACAAGTTCGACATCGTCGTTCCGTCCGTTTCTATCCTCGCCGAACCGCCGGTTACTGTCCTCGACGGCAACGCCCGCCGACATGGCACTTCGGAAGTCGCAGAAGCCTACCTGCGCTATCTCTACACGCCCGAAGCCCAGGACATCATCGGCAGGAATTTCTACCGGCCGACGGGAGAGGCCGCGAAGAAGAAGTACGCCTCGGTCTTCCCGCAAGTGAACCTGGTCACCATCGACGGCGAATTCGGTGGCTGGCAGGCGGCACAGAAGCGCTTCTTCAACGATGGCGGCGTCTTCGACAAAATCTACGCGCCGAGATAAGCTCATGGAGATCGCATTGAGCAGTCCACTGCAGATGCCGGTCGCTCGCAACACGCGGCGAACCAGGCGCCCCAGATCCATCATCCCGGGCTTCGGCCTGACCATGGGGCTGACGCTCGTCTGGCTGTCGCTGATCGTGCTGATCCCGCTCAGCACGGTCTTCATCCGCGCGGCCGGAATGGGACTTTCCGACTTTCTGGCGGTTGGCTTTTCCGACCGCGCGATGGCGGCCTACAAAGTGAGCTTCGGAACTGCCTTTGCGGCGGCTCTCATCAACGCGGTGTTCGGCACGCTGGTCGCGTGGGTCTTCGTCCGCTACCAGTTTCCGGGTAAGCGCGTCTTCGATGCACTGATCGACCTCCCCTTTGCCCTGCCGACGGCCGTGGCCGGCATCGCACTCACCGCGATCTACGCCGGCAACGGCTGGGTCGGGCAGTTCCTCGAGCCGATCGGCATAAAGGTCGCCTACAACCCTGTCGGGATCACGATCGCGCTGATCTTTATCGGTCTGCCATTTATCGTCCGCTCCGTTGAGCCGGTCCTGGCCGACATCAGCTCCGAATCCGAAGAGGCGGCGCTGTCGCTCGGCGCAACCCCGGTTCAGGTCTTCGTGCGAGTCATCCTCCCGGCCATCCTGCCCGCGCTCCTGACCGGTTTTGCCCTCGCTCTGGCCCGCGGCGTGGGAGAATACGGCTCGGTGATCTTCATCGCCGGCAACATGCCGTTCAAATCCGAGATCGCGCCGCTGCTCATCGTCACCCAACTCGAACAATATGACTATGCCGGCGCGACGGCGATCGCCGTGGTTATGCTGCTCATCTCCTTTGCGATGCTGCTGTTCATCAACCTGGTCCAGGCGTGGAGCCGCAGGAAGGTGGAGACATGAACATCTTCCGCAACCGGGCCAAGAGCCCGCTCATCCTCACGGCCGTGGCGCTGGCGTTTCTTGCGGTGTTCGTCCTGCTTCCGCTTGTCACGGTCTTCGTCGAAGCGCTCTCCAAGGGCGTCGCGGCCTATGGCGATGCCCTCACCGAACCCGATGCGCTGTCCGCCATCCGGCTGACGCTGATCGTGGCCGCTATAAGCGTGCCCCTCAATATCGTGTTCGGGGTTGTTGCGGCCTGGGCGATCGCCAAGTTCGATTTTCCCGGCAAGAGCGTGCTCATCACCTTCATCGATCTGCCCTTCTCGGTGTCGCCTGTTGTGGCTGGTCTTGTGTATGTGCTGCTGTTCGGGATGCAGGGCTGGCTCGGGCCCTGGCTGCGAGAGCATGACATCCAGATCATCTTCGCGGTCCCGGGCATTGTCCTGGCAACCGTCTTCGTGACCTTCCCCTTCGTGGCTCGCGAACTGATCCCGTTGATGCAGGAACAGGGGCGCGACGACGAGGAGGCGGCGCTCTCGCTTGGAGCGAGCGGCTTCCAGACATTCCTTCGGGTGACGCTGCCCAATATCCGCTGGGGCCTGCTTTACGGCGTCCTGCTGTGCAACGCACGCGCGATGGGCGAGTTCGGCGCGGTCTCGGTGGTCTCAGGGCATTTGCGCGGACTGACCAACACCATGCCACTGCATGTCGAGATTCTCTACAACGAGTACAATTTCGTAGCCGCCTTTGCGGTTGCATCGCTGCTGGCCGCGCTAGCGCTGGTGACGCTGGTGCTCAAATCCATACTCGAATGGCGGTACGGCTATGCACATGGGAGTGCAGGACATTGATCACGCTTGGCAATATCTCCAAACGCTTCGGCACATTCGAAGCCCTGAAGGACATCAACCTCGAAGTCCGGGACGGCGAGTTCCTCGCTCTCCTCGGCCCCTCGGGATCGGGCAAGACGACATTGCTGCGCATCATCGCCGGTCTTGCCTTTCCCGATGCGGGCCGGGTCGCTTTCAATGGCGAAGATGTCACCGATCTCAAGGTTGCCGATCGTAAAGTCGGCTTCGTGTTTCAGCACTACGCATTGTTCAAGCATATGAGCATTGCCGATAACGTGGGCTTCGGCCTCTCGGTTAGGCCGCGGTCCGCGCGACCATCAAAGGCCGATATCCGTGCCCGGGCCGAAGAATTGCTCGATCTTGTCCAGCTCTCCGGGCTCGGCGATCGGTATCCCACCCAGCTTTCGGGCGGTCAGCGGCAGCGGGTTGCGCTGGCCCGGGCGCTAGCGGTCCAGCCCCAGTTGCTGCTGCTCGATGAGCCCTTCGGAGCGCTCGATGCCAAAGTCCGCAAGGAACTGCGGCGTTGGCTGCGCCAACTGCATGAACAGATGGGCCTTACCTCCATTTTCGTGACGCACGACCAGGAAGAGGCACTCGAACTCGCGGATCGCGTCGTCGTGATGGATCACGGGGTCATCGAACAGGTTGGCACACCCGAGGAAGTCTACATGACGCCCGGCAGTCGGTTTGTGTCCGGCTTCGTCGGGGACACCAACAGCCTCCCGGTCACGATCGCGGGGGGAACGGCCAAATTCCATGACCGGCCGCTCACACTCGAAACCGGGCTCGTCGCCGATGGACCCGCGAGGCTGGATTTCCGGCCGCACGATGTGACCATCGCCGAAGATCAGGCAGGCTGCCTGCCGCTCGTCGTGACCGACGTCTACCGCAGGGGCGGCGAGTGGCGGGTCGAAGGCAGCGTTAGCGGGTGTTCGCAGGTGCTCGAGGTAGATCTCGATGCGACCGGCCCAGCTCCCCAACCCGGGCAACGCCTTGCCTTGCGGATCACGCGGGGGCGCCTGTTTCCGACCGATGGAGTTCAGCCATGAATGGAATTTCGCCCAGCAGCGGCCTTGCGCCGGAGAAACTCCGGCATGTCGAGGACAGCCTCGCGAACATTCGCGAGGCCCTTCTCGCGCTGCGATACGGTTCGGTCGCGATCACGGTCCACGAGGACCGGATCGTGCAGATCGACGTGACCGAGAAAAAGCGGCTCAACGCCGGAAAATAGACAATTTCAGACGCTCACCGGTCCACCGGAGGTGTCGCGATCAACATGAAAGGACATCACGAATGATCGCACGCCATCTGCTAAGCACGGGAGCAATTGCCCTGGTTTTCTGGAGCGCTCCCGCTCTGGCCCAGGACAGCGACAAGGGCGAACCCTGGACCTTGCAGGAAGCTCTTGGAGACCCCGAGGGGCTGGAGGTATCCGGCAGCGTCAGGGTTCGTTACGAAGCGCTTGCAAACCAGTTTCGCCCCGGCCTGGACCAGAACGACGATCTGATCTCGATCCAGAGCCGGATCGCCGCCGAATACGACTCCGGACCGATCCGCATAGGCGGCGAGCTGATCGACTCCCGCGCCTACGATGCCGATGCCGGCAGCTCGGTGGGCACTGGTGAGGTCAATGCTCTGGAACTGGTCCAGGCCTATGTCGGCGCCGATTTCGGCGATGTGTTCGGCACGGGATCTTCTGCCAGTCTGGACGCCGGGCGCTTCGTGCTCAACCTCGGCTCGCGGCGCCTCGCGGGCCGCAACAATTTCCGCAACACCACCAACGCTTTCACCGGCGCCAAATTCGAGTTTATCGGACAGGACAAGGAGCAGCTGACGATGTTCTACACCTATCCTCAGCAACGGCTGCCGAGCGACAAGGCATCGATTCTCGACAACAAGGTCGAATGGGACCGCGAGGGCGACGATCTGGTCTTCTGGGGCGGATTTTTCAGCAAACCCAAGCTTGCCGGGTCAACCAACCTGGAGCTCTATTTCTTTGCGCTCGACGAAGATGACACCGTCGCGAGAAGCACCCGTGATCGCCACCTGTTCACACCGGGTCTGCGGGTCTTCCGCGATCCCTCGGCCGGCAAGCTCGACTACGAATTCGAGTACGCCTACCAGTTCGGCGACATCCGCTCGAGTTCCGCTGCAAATGCGTCGCGCCAGGACGTGGCGGCCCATTTCCTGCACGCCGAATTCGGCTACCAGTTCGCCGGACGGTGGCAGCCACGTGTGGCGCTCGAGTACGACCTCGCCACCGGTGACGATCCTGGCGGGAAATATGGCCGCTTCGACAGTCTCTACGGCCCCCGGCGCTTCGACTTCGGTCCCACCGGCATCTATGGCCCGCTCGGCCGGAACAATATCAGCTCGCCCGGCATCCGCCTTGAAGTAAAGCCATCCAAGCGCTGGGACGGGTTTCTGTTCTATCGTGCCGCATGGCTCGACAGCGCCACCGACAGCTTCGCCAGCACCGGAGTCCGCGATGCGACGGGAGCGTCGGGCAAGTTTGGCGGACACCAGATCGAGGCGCGCGCGCGGTACTGGATCGTGCCCAAGGCGCTCCGGCTCGATGCGGGAGCGGCAGCTCTCTTCCATGGGCGCTTCCTGGAAAGCGCGCCGAACAGCAATGGCTTCGGGGACACGCTCTACAGCTATGTCGATCTGACCGCGAGTTTCTGAAGCAAGGGCCGGGGGCGCCGTTCGGCGGTGTCCCCGGTTAAAGAGGACCCTGGACCATGTTCACGAGCCTTCTGCTACCGATCAAGCTCAACGAGCTTGACGCCTGGACGGACGCATTCGCCGCCGGTTGCCGGCTAGCGCGAGATCATGACGCGCGGCTGACGCTCGCAACGATCATTCCGCACTGGGTTACCGACCGGGATGCCGACTATTCTTGGGAAGCCAAGAAGTGGTTCGAGAGGCGTGCGACCGCGGGCCTCGAGGCCTTGCGCTCGAGGACGTCCTGCGAGCGGTGCGATACGCTCGTGCACTGGGGATCGGTGCCGGGGTCGTTTCTCGACATGGCTGAGGAGGTCGAAGCCGATCTGATTGTCATGCCCGCCCGAAAGCCCGGCATCGGTGACTACTTGCGCACGCAGGCGGCGCTGCGCCTTGCCGCGCGGGTCTCATGCTCGGTCCTTCTCGTCCGGGACGGCATGGCAGTCCCGTCTGAGCGCGAGCCTTGCGAACCAATGCTCAATAGAACCAGCTGATGGCAAGGCACACGGCAACGCCCACGACGATGTTCATCGGCACGCCGATCTTGACGAAATCCATGAACCGGTAGTTGGCGGCGCCGTATACAAGCGTGTTGGTCTGGTAGCCGATCGGTGTGGCGAAACTGGCACTTGCACCAAACATGACCGCCACCACCAGTGGCCGCGCATCGATCGACAAGGCAGTTGCTAGGCCGATGGCAATTGGCGTCATGATGACCGCGACTGCGTTGTTGGTGACCGTTTCGGTCAGCACGCTGGTGACGGCATAGACCGCGACGAGCAGAAATAGCGGCGACATCGTCGAGAGGAGCGGTTGCAGGCTTGTGACGATAAGGTTCACCGTCCCTGCGTTCTCAAGGCCGCGTCCGAAGGCCAGCATTCCGAAGATCAGCACGAGCGTGTTGCCATCGATCGAGCCCCAGGCTTCCTCGGGCTCCATACAGCGCAGGAGGAGCACCACACCGACACCTGCCAGGGCAAGAGCCTCGATCGGCCACCCGAGAACGGCGGCGAGAATGACCACCGCGGCGAGAGTGGCAATCGCGATCGGCGCCTTGGTGCGACGAAATGCCCGAACCGGCGCTTCGCTCACGTCGGCAAGCCCGACATTGCCCTGGAGTGCCTGTGCCGCGTCGCTTCCGGCGGCGATGAGGAGCCGGTCGCCCGCCCGCACGCGCACATTTGCCAGATCTGGTCCGGCAAGATGGCGGGGGCGCGCGAGGCCGAGCACACGCACTTTCAGGCGCGAGAGAAGCGGGATGTCAGCGAGCCTGCGGCCGATCACCGGGTGCGACGGCGAGATGACGGCCTGAACGAGACGAAGGTCCTCGGGCCGCGCTGTTCCCGATGTAGCGACGCCGCCGCCTACTCCCAGAAGGCCGGTTTTGAAGTCACGGGCTTCGGCCATTGACGCCAGTTCTGCGGGACTTGCCGCAACGATCAGCTGGTCGCCGGCCCTGAGGATCCATTGGTCCAAGCCGCGGCGCTCTATCTCCCGGCCGCGCTGGATACCGACAAGGCGCAAACCTGGTCGGCGGAAAAGAGCAATGTCGCCGATGTGGCGCCCCACGAGCACGCTCTCGGGCACCAAAGTCAGGTGTGAGAGGAATGCGTCGCTTTCCCCCTGCTCGTCAAGCGCGTGGGCGGCTCGATCAGGAAGCAGGAATTTTCCGGTTGCGGCCAGGTATAGGAGACCGGCTGCGGCAGCGCACAGGCCCACGGCGGTTATCTCGAAGATACCGAACGCCTCGAGACCCTGCTGCTGAGCCACACCATCCACGAGCAGATTGGTGGAAGTACCGATCAGCGTCAGTGTACCCCCGAGGATGGATATATAAGACAGCGGGATGAGCAGGCGAGTGGCCGCCATGCCAAGGACGCGGGCGAGACGCTGTACGATCGGAATCATAACGATCACGACCGGCGTGTTGTTCATGAACGCGGATGCGAGAATCGTCCCGCCGCCGATCTCGGCGATCGCCAGGCGGGGCTTGCGCAGCGTCCGTCTGATGACCCAGCCTGAAATTTCCTCGAGAGCCCCGGTGCGAAGGAGCGCACCGGTGAGCACGAACATGGCTGCGATCGTAATCGGGGCCGAGTTGCTGAAAACTCCCAGCAGCTCTCCGGGCGGCAGGAAGCCCAGAGCCATCATGAGCAGCCCCCCGACGACGGCGATGACCACGGGCGGCTGCCGCTCAAGCGCGAACGCCACGAAAATGCCGATCAGAAGGATCAGGCCGATGTATGGTCCGTAAGACGCGAGGAAGGTAACGAGAGCCGATTGCATTGGTTAGCTAGTGCAATCTTCACTTCAGTCGCGCCACCAATTTCTGAGCGGAGCTCAGGCAGTAAACAGGTTCGCGGAAAGTAGCACATGCCGTCATCTCAGCGTTAGGACCGTGAGACGGCAGAAATCCAAGCCTCGATTTCCGCCTCGACCCAAACTGCGCATTTGGGTCCGAGCGAGCGCGACTTGGGAAAGCGGCCTTCACTCATTCGCTGATAGATCGCCGAGCGGCGCAAACCGACCCGGTCGATGACTTCGGGCAGCCTGAGCAACCGCGCGGCTGGAGGGGCTGGCGGTAGCGCATCACTTTCTGGCGAGCGATCTTCGGTGGTCTGGGGTTGCTGCTTCATGATCAGTCCTGTCGGGTCAATTCTCGGTCCCCTCCGAGGTGAATTGGATCAGCGCGCCAGCGCCATCGAAATGTCGCGATTGGCAAAATCATCGATGTGCTTGGCGAGCATGCGGGCGACGAGCTGCGACGTCCCGTTAGCCCACCGGGGCCGCAAATCTTCGACGCGTCGCCCAAGCGTGCGTTCGAGCTGGCCTGGCAAGGCAGTGAAGAAGTCCTCAAGGAACTCCCCCATTTCGCTGCGCATCCATTCGCAGGCGAGGTCCTCTTGACCGGCGAGAGCCAGGATCATGCTTGCACGGGGAAAGGCGCCGCACACATCGAGAACGCGCGCGGCTTCATCAAGCCCGATCGGCCGATCGCCGCGCATCACACGAAGCAGGGTCTCGCGGTGGATACCCACTTCCCGGGCAATCTGGTGCTTGGGCTTGTCAGACGATTCGATTGCATGGGCAAGGATGTGCGCGAGGCTGGCGTTGGCTTCGCCTCGGAATGGCGCGGGCTGGTGCATCGACAAAAACTCCAACGATGAGGAACTGAGTCGTAGCCATATCGCGCGTGATCTATGTAGGAAAATGAAAAGAACATTTACGGAACATATCGTTTCTAGGCGAATCAGTCCCTAGGTCCGAGTCGCTGGCAATCACCGCCGCTCTTGTCGGGATTCGTCGACGCCGATTACGAGACAAACCGCTGTTTACGTGCATTATCTCCGACGTCGGCCAATTGATGCGTCCATATCCGTCCGCCACTTCAGCCCCAGGGGCAATCCGACTTTCCTACATCGATTTCCTAGATGCATGTGGAACACACAGCGAACGAAAGAACGCTGGGTTCACCCCTCCAGATGGAGCTCCGTATGCAGTCTCTCACCCTCTCCCGGCGTTCCGGCGCCATCAATCAGAACCCCTCGAAGTTCGGGCAGGCGATGACCTTCGCTGTACCGCTTGCGGTCGCAGCACTGGCCGCCAGCGCCGCCTACGCTGGCGCCGACACGACCTTCACCCCTGCCCTCACGAAATTCACCGATTTCCTCGAAGGCTCGGGCGGCAAGATCATCACCGTCCTCAGCCTTGCAGGCGGCCTCATCGGTCTCGCATCGGGCCGGTTCTCGCTCGGACAGGTCGCTGTTCCTGTCGGTGTCGGCATCGGCGTCGGCACGGGTGTTCCGATCGTCACCTCGGTCGTCACCGCGGTCATCTGACGCATCGGACGGGAAGGCGCGTCGCCATGGCAGACCCATATATCATCCCGCGTCGGCTCGACGATCCGGAGCTCATCGGCTTCTGGACCATCGACGAGTTCGGCGGGATGCTCATCCCCTTCACCTGGGGGATCCTCAGCCAGCATATCTTTATCGGCATCATCGTTGCCTTCGGCGCCTGGTTCGCGCTGCGAAAGGCAAAAGCAGGACGCGCCAGCTCCTGGGTAGCCCATGCCGCCTATTGGTATTTGCCGGCCGGATTGTTGGGCCTGAAATCGACGCCGCCTTCCCACTGCCGCCTGCTTGCCGGTTGAGGGGAGATATCCATGTTTGCCGACATTTCACACGAGCGTCAGCAATCGTTGCTACGCCAGCGCAACCTCTTTGCGCTCACCAGCGCCGGGCTCGGCATTGCGCTTGTCGTCGCTGTCAGCCTTGCTGCCACCCGCGACCGCGAAGTCGTGCTCCTGCCAACGCTCCCCAAGCAGCTCACTGTCAGCAGCGCGGGGGTCGAGGCCGACTATCTCGAACTCGTGACCCGCGATGCCGCACTCGTTCTCCTCAATCGCAGCCCCGAAGGCCTCGACTACTGGATGGACGAGATCCTGAAGCTCGCCGATCCGGCAAGCTACGGACGGCTGAAGGCCGATCTCGTCCGGATTGTCGAAGAGCAGCGGGGTTCGGATGTCACCCAGGCCTTCGTCATCCGCTCGATGACCGTCGACCCCAAGGGGCTGACTTCCGATGTGACGGGCACGCTCAAGACCTTTGTCGGCGCCCAGGTCATCGCGAGCGACGAACGCCGTTTCCGCTTCAACTGGACCTACCGGGGCCTGCGTCTCGCGCTGTCAGGCTTCAGCCAGTTGCCCCCCAAAGATCCATCGAAGGAGGCCCAGTGATGGCTTACCGACGCAAGACACGCGCGTGGAGCCTGGCTCTTTGCGCCAGCACCATGCTCGCATTTTCAGGGAGCGCCGCGCAGGCCGCCGACCAGTTCAAACAGGCGGCAGACGGAGCGAGCATCGAATGCGCCGTGTCGGCCCGCGAGCTGACGCGCTTCGCGCTGGTCGACGACCAGTTTGCCAGCGTTTCGAAGATCTCGACCGGCACGCCGTACAACGATTTTGCGGTCACCAACGAACCGCTGCGCGGCGACATCTACGTGTCGGTGCCCGAGACCTATGCGGCGCGGTCGATCAGCTTCTTCGCCACGACCAAGAAGGGCTTCGTCTACAAGGTTTCCTGCCAGGTCGAGCCTGTCCCGGCAGCGCAGGTCTTCATCACCAACCCGGCGATCGCGACAAGCAAGGCATCTGGCTGGGAAAGCGAAACGCCGCTGGAGACGAGCGCAGTGCGGCTCATCCAGGCCATGGCCAATGACCGGACGGTCGATGGCTTCGAGGTCAGGCAATCCTCCGCCCTTCCGGCACGGGTCGGCGATCTCGAAATCCAGCTCATCGCCGATTACCGCGGAAGCGCGCTTGCCGGAAAGGTCATCCGTCTGGCGAACCGTGGCCGCAAGCCGCTGACGCTTGCCGAAGCGGATCTCGCGTCCTCCCAGACACTCGCAATCTCGATCGCCCAGCCCACTCTCAAATCGGGAGAAAGCACGGTCGCCTTCATCGTCGGTTCGAACGGAGGGTTGGGCCATGACTGATGCTCCCTCGATCTCAACCCCGGTACAGGCCGATCCGGCAACGCCGTCGCCAGTAACCAGCCTCAACGCGAAGACCGCACGGCGGCAAAAGCTTCTGCTTGGCTCCTTGGGCGCACTCGCGCTTGTCGGCGGCAGCTGGTTCATCCTGGGCGGCGACGACGGCGCGAAGAGCGACGATCCCACCGCCGCCCAGACCATCGACACGGCAGGGCTCATCAATCGCGACCTTTCGCAGCGCGAGTTCGTCGCGACTTACGGCAATCGTCTCGATGCCGTCACCCGCGAGCAGAAGGCGATGAAGGACGCGAGCCTCCCGCGGGAGGAAATCGAATCCCAGCTGGCTGCACTCAAGGCTGAGAACCAGGCCATGCGGGTCGACGGCCAGGCCGCAATCGATGCGATCTCTGCCGAGAACGCGGATCTCAAGTCGCGCCTCGCCAGCCAGGCTGCCCCGGCAGCCGCAAGCTTGCCGCCACCGGCCTATGGCCCGCAGGCGGGTGGCTATGATGCGCGCGGTCGACCGGCTCAGCCCGGCTCTACGGGTGCTGCGCTGGGCGCAAGCGAAACTGGCCTGCCCGGTCCCGGCGAAGTGAAACTCATGAGCTTCACTTCTGACAAGGCTGGAGCCAGTGGCCTCAGGGCGGCCCGCCCGGAAGCGCCGCCGGTGGTAGTCGAGGACTCGCCCGACTATCTGCCGCCCAATTCCTATGCTCCTGCCAAGGTCATCGTCGGCGTCGATGCGTCGGCGGGTGTCGCAAGCCAAACCGATCCGCTTCCTGTGGTGCTGCGCATTACCGGTCCGGCGCGATCGGTCATGCAGAACGGCAAGGTTCTGACCACCCGGCTTCAGGGCTGCATCGTCAACGGCGCAGCGCGCGGCGATCTCTCGTCCGAGAAGGTTTACGTGAAGCTGGCGCGGATGACCTGCGACCAGCCCGGCGGGCGCGTCGCGGTGAGCGAGGTCAAAGGCTTCATCAGCTTTGCTGGAAAATCGGGCGTGCGTGGCCGTGTCGTCAGCCGCGAGGGCAGCCTTGTCAGCCAGGCTCTGCTTGCCGGGATTGTCGGCGGGTTCGGGCGCGGCTTTTCGGCGAACGCCAACAGCGTCTTCTCCGGCGTCACGACCAATGCCGATGGCACCCGCTCGAAGCTCTCTGGCGGCGACATCCTCGGCGGTGGGCTCGGCCAGGGCGCTGCCGATGCCGCCGATACGGTCAGCAAATATCTGATCGAGCGCGCCGAACAATACCAACCCGTCGTCGAGATGCCGACCGGCATCGATGTCGAGATCGTCTTCCTCGACGGCGTCTACGTGAGGAACTCCCAATGACCCCCGCCACAAATGATCCAACCCCCACCAAGCCGCGGCGCTGGCTGCGACCGGTGGCGACCCTTGCTGCCGTCGTCGCCCTGTCAGCCGCAACGGGTTGGGGCGTGGCCAGCCTCGCCTCCCCGGCCCAGGCTCCCGACACGGCAAAGGTGCGCGCCGCGCTCAAGCTGCGCCTCCCGAAGACGCCGATCGACGCCATCACCTGCGATGGCCTTGGCGGCCTGTGCGAAGTCGCCTCGAAATCGACGCTGTTCTACGTCGATCGCGCGGCCAAATATCTGGTGATCGGGCGCATCTACGACATGGAGGCGCGGCAAGACCTGACGGCAGCCCGTCTCCTCGCACTCAACCCAGACTTGCTGGCTGCTGGTGCTGCACGGCGGAGCAATGCCAACGAAGAAAGCCAGCCCGCCCCGCGCGCCACCCCGCAGAAGGTATCGCTCGCCGGCCTGCCCGCGAACGGCGCGATCACCTGGGGACCGGTGAACGGCCCCAAGGTCGTCGTCTTCTCCGATTTCCACTGCGGCTACTGCAAGAAGCTCGAAGCCGAACTGAAGGCGATCGGCGCGCGCGTCGAGGAGCGGCCCATTTCGATCTTCGGGGCCGACAGCCGCCGCGATGCCGAACGGGTGCTGTGCTCGCCGCGCCCTGAGGTGTCACTGCATATGGCCTATTCGGGTCTCGCCCTCGCCAATCCAAAGCCGTGTGACACGAGCGGGCTCGATGCCAACGAGGCCTTTGCCAAGGCCCATGGCTTCAACGGAACGCCGGTGATCGTACGCCCGTCCGACGGCGCGATCCTTGAAGGGTATCGCCCGGCTTCCGTGCTCCGCGAATTCCTCAAGCCCGCAAAAGCGGCCGCCCTCGCTCCGGCCAAGAAAGGATAACCGTCATGGGATTTTCCCACCGTATTCTCGCCTCTGCCTGCCTTGCCGTGCTGACCAGCGGCTGCGCCACCTTCGGCACCAATATCGAAGGCGATTTCACCTGCCGTGCCCCCAAGGGCGACTGCGCACCCAGCCAGGTGATCGATGCCCGCGCCACCAAGGATTTGTCCGCGAGCGGACCGGTCCATGACGGTCTGCGTCCCCCTGTTTCCGTCGCATCCGGCGATCAGGCCCGCACCTCCGAGCGTACGCTCAGGATCGTCTTTCCGGCGCACATCGATGAAACCGGGACGCTGCACGACGATGCGGTCGCCTGGGCGGTGGTCGAAAATCCGCGCTGGGCCGCAGAACTGCGCCGCAAGGCAGGTGAGGATACCGCCCCGCCGCTGATGCGGCAGCTCAGGCGCCAGCTGAAGGCCGCGCAGGCCAAGAGCGATCTCCTGAACGAAACCATGGCCCTTCCCCCGGCCGAACAGCCTGAAACCGAGACGTTCGATCTCGGACAGCCCTTTCAGCCTTTGTCCTCGCTTGAGGACATCCCCTCTGCCTCGCCGCTGGTCCTCCCCTCCACGGCGCGCGAGGCGGTTGCCGGTGCGAGCGCACCGGCGGTCGAGGGGTTCGACATGGCGCAGCCCCCGCATGATCGAACCCCTCGGCCATCTGCCGACAAGGCCCCGCTGATCTTCCCGACCATCGAGGCAATCGAGGCCGCCAAGAACGCCGCCAAGGCACAAAAGGAGCCCAAGTGATGGCCGAGAAACTCAAGACGATCGTTGACAGGCTCCTCACCGGTCTTCTGGGCGATGCCGAGCACGCTGAACATGACCGGCCTGCCCTGATGCTCGATCTACTGTCGGACTGGCTCCCCTACCGGGTCTATGATCCGACGAACCGGCTCTATTTCAACGCGCGCTCCAAAGGCTTCGTGCTCTCGGTCACTCCTCTGATCGGGGCGGACGAACGCACTGGCGAGATCCTCGGGTCATTCTTCTCCGAAGGGCTTCCGGCAGGCGCCTGTCTCCAGGTCCTGCATCTCGCCTCCCCGCGCATCAGCCGGATCGTCGCACCCTGGTTTGCGCCGCGCTATGTTCAGGGCGGCGTCTACGAGGCGATTGCCCGTCACCGCGCACATCGGCTCTACGGCCTCGTCTGGGAATCGGGTTCGCAGGACGCGCCCTTTCACGCCCGGCACCATCAGGTCATCGTTTCGGTCGGCGTGCCTGCGGCCAAGGCGGTCAGCAACGAAGATCTCAAGCAGACCCGCGACGGCCTCATCGCCATGCTGAAGTCGCTCAATCTGGGCGTTGCCGAAGTCGAGCCACAGCAACTGATCGCCATCATCGACGACCTGACTTCGCCGACCACCGCGCCGCAAGACGATGCCGTGCCCTATAATCCGAACGACGCGATCGCGGCCCAGGCGATCCGGCACGATATCGAGCTCGTCATCCACGAAGACCGGATGCGGCTCGTCACCGAGCGGTTTCGTGCGACGGGCAAGATCGAAGACGGCGTTCCCGAGATCGGCACAGTCTACCCCGATGCGTTCGACGTGCGGCATTTTTCCTCGCGCAACATGCCCCAGCGCTGGGCGCCGTGGGAATGCGCGCGACTCATCGGCGACATGTTCACCGACAAGCTGCGCTTCCCTTGCCCGGCGGCGACGATGCTGTGCCTCGTCTATCCCGATCAGGAAGCGGCTTCGGCTAAGGCCGGCTTCAAGTTCATGCGCACGACGAGCCTTGCCGGCACGCGCAGCGCGCGTTTTCTGCCCCGCATCGGCGAGCAGGCAGCCGAGTGGCAGCACGTGCAATCCGAGCTGCAGGAGGGCCGACGTTTGGTGCGGGTATTCTATGGTCTGACGACCTACTCCCCGCTCGGCCGCGGGGACCGCGACGAACGCGCGATCAAGTCGATCTACAAAGCGGCGGGCTGGGATCTTGCCGATGAGCGCTATCTGCAGATCCAGGGGCTGCTAGCGGCCATGCCGATGACGCTGGCCGATGGGCTTGGCGCGGACATGGAGCGCCTCAAGCGCTTCAAGACCGTACTGTCGACGACAGCGGCCAATATCGCTCCCATGCAGGGCGAGTATCTCGGCAGCGTCCATCCGCACCTGCTGTTCGTGGGCCGGCGCGGCCAGCCCTTCTTCTGGTCGCCGTTCGAGAACGATGCTGGCAACCACAATGTCGCGATCTGCGGCAAGTCGGGATCGGGCAAGTCTGTGCTGCTGCAGGAAATGTGCGCGGCGCTTCGAGGGGCTGGCGCGCAGGTCGTGGTCATCGACGACGGGCGCAGCTTCGAGCATTCGGTGAAGCTGCAAGGCGGCCGGTTCGTTGAGTTCACGATGAAGGCGGGCTTCTGCCTCAATCCTTTCTCGATGATCGATGGCGAACGCGCGGCCGAAGACGAGGATTACCGGCTCGACTGCTTCGGCATGGTGAAGGCCATTGTCGGCCAGATGGCGCGGCACAGCGCAAAGCTTAACGACACCGAGCGCGGCCTGATCGACCGGGCGGTCAACATGGTCTGGAGCGAACGGGGCGTCGATGCCTCGATCACCGGCGTCGGCGAAGCACTGGCCGGTCTCGGCAATGAAGCCGCGAGCGATCTTGCCACCGCGATTGCGCCATACATGGCCGGCGGCACCTATGGCGCCTTCTTCGAAGGCCAGGCGAGCCTCGATCTCGACACCGATTTCACCGTCTTCGAAATGTCGGACCTTGCCACACGCGAGGAACTGCGCAGCGTCGTTCTCTCGGCGATCATGTTCATGACCAGCCAAGCCATGACCCGCAGCCCGCGTTCGGTGAGGAAGCTGCTCTTGATCGATGAGGCGTGGTCGATGCTCAAGGGCGGCTCGATGGGCGAGTTCGTCGAAACCTATGCCCGCACCTGCCGCAAATATGGCGGGGCGCTGGCAACCGCGACGCAGTCACTCAACGACTATTACAAGTCCGATGGGGCGACCGCTGCGCTCGAAAACAGCGACTGGATGCTGATCCTCCAGCAGAAGCCCGAGACGATCGCCGATTTCAAGGCGTCGAAGCGCCTCGACATGGACGACCGCACCGAGACCCTGATCCGCAGCCTGAAGCGTTCGGGCAGCGACTATTCGGAAGTCTTCATCAAGGGCCCGGAGACCGAAGCCATCGGCCGGCTCGTGCTCGACGACTATTCGGCGACACTGTTCTCAAGCTCGCCCCAGACCTTTGCCGCGATCGATGCCGAAATCGCGCGCGGCCACCAGCTTGCCGACGCGATCGAACGGATCGCCTTTGCCAATCGAACCTGACTTCTCCCTCCATCCAAGGACACCCAAAACCGATGCCACTCCATCTCGTCACGCCGGTCGACCGGGCCCAGGATGCCCGTGCCGACAGCGACAGCCTCGATCTGCCGATCAAGGGCTGGCGGTCTCATGCCGCCGACCTTTGCTACATCGTGCTTCGCGGCAGCACCTTCCTCGCCTCGAGCTACCTCATGGCGCTCGGGCTCCCGCTGCTCTTCTTCCTTCTGATTTCCGGCGGCGATGCCGGGGTCTTCTTCGCCCATCTCGCCAATATTGCGGACCGTTTCCTGGGCGCCGAGCAGGGCCGCCAGGTCGGCTTCCTCGACGAGTTCAAGTTCGTCCTCATCGGTGTCGCAACGCTCGTCGTGGTCTGGCGCCTGCCGCGCTTCATCAACGATCTCGAGCGCGAGCTTTCGGGAGAAAAGCTGTGAAGAACATATTGGCAACACATTCCCTGCGCGGCCGCATGGGTGCGGTGAACTGGACCGCCGTCGCGCTCGGTTTGAGCATGGTCGGCTCGGCGCTCTGGGGCGTCTGGGCCACCGACAAGCTGCTCGCGCTCGACAAGCGCGAAGTGGTGACCGTGCAGCTGAGCCGCATCATGGGCGACTTCATCGAAGCCGAAGCGCGCGCAGGCCGACCGCCCGAAGAAACCAAGATGCGCGTCCAGGCCTATCTCCAGGCGGTCGAAGCCTCGGTCGGACATCTGGGCCGCGAGGGCCGCACGGTCCTTGTCGCTGAAGCGGTGGTGGCCGGCAGCACGCCTGATCTCACCGAAGCGGTGCGCGCCGATGTCGCGCGCCGCGTGGGAGCCATTCCCGATGCGCGCCGCTGATCTTGTCCTCCACTCGCCCACCGGGCGGCGCCTCGCGCTGTGGGCAGGGCTTGGCGCTGCCGCGCTCGGGCTCACCTCGCTCGCCGCCTTCTCGAAGGACCATGCGCTGATGATCAACGCCAGTCCGAGCCTGCCATACTGGGCGATCTGGCTCGATCGCGGCGCGCTGCCACAGCGCGGCGAGGTCATTCTGTTCGATCCGCCCGCCTCGCCGCTGCTCGAAAGGCACTTCGGCAAGAAGCCCAAGCCGTTCGGCAAGAAGGTGAGCGGCATGCCAGGCGATATCGTGACCGAAAAGGATCGCAGCTTCTTCGTCAATGGCCGCAAGGTTGCGGTAGCCAAGCAAGCAAGCCGTTTCGGCGAGCCGCTGGCGCTCGGTCCGACTGGCGTGGTGCCTCAAGGCTGCTATTTTGTCACCACCGCACACAAGGACGGCTTCGACAGCCGCTATGCGGCGATCGGGTGGATCTGCGCCAGGCGCATTCTCGGGGTCGGGAGGCCGATCCTGTGACACCGCTTCGCGCCGCCCCTTTCCTCGCAGCTGCTCTTCTGATGGCCGCGCCGGCAAGTGCCCGCGACTACGGCCAGCAAGGCACGGTCTGGTCCGTGATCGAGCCTGACCTGCTCGAGCAAATCCATGCGCGTCTCACCCATCTCGAGAAGACCGGCGAGACGGCCAAGCTCAACGAGGAGCTGAAGCGGCGCACGATCGCGCGCGTCAACCGCCCTGAGCCAGTCGCGGGGATCAATGCCGCGGCGGCGGCGCGTAGCTGGCGGTTTGATCCGACGATCAGCGTGGAGCGCGACATTGCCGACGACAAGGGCCGGGTGATCGTCGCCGCCGGAACTCGGGTTAATCCGCTCGACACCGTACCGCTGCGTGTGCCGCTGGTCTTCCTCGACGGGGATGACCCCGAGCAGCTTGCCTGGGCAACCCGGCGCTATGCCAGCACCAAGGCCAAACTCATCCTCGTACGCGGCGCGCCGCTTGAACTGATGAAGGCCCGCCAGCGCCGTTTCTATTTCGACCAGGGCGGCAGCCTCGTGAAGCATTTCGGCATCCGCGCCGTGCCCGCAACCGTCGAGCAGCAGGGCCGCGTCCTTATCATTACCGAGCAGCCGGTTCGACCCAAGGAGCGCGCATCATCATGAGCAGAAAAAATCGTCTTCTCACATGGATATGCTGCGCGCTCCTTGCCTGTAGTCTGAGCCTTGCTGCCGCTTCGCCAGCGCAGGCATCTGCCGGTCCGGGCCGCTGCACAGGCAAGTTCGTCAATCCGATCACGGACATCTGCTGGTCGTGCCTGTTTCCGATCTCGGTCGGCGGCCTGAAGATCTGGCCGTCGAGCCGTCCCGACACGAGCAACCCGGCGCTCCCCGTTTGCCTGTGCGGTTTGCGGCCGGGCATCGCCATGGGCTTCTGGGAACCGGTGCGGCTTGCCGACGTCAGCATGAAGCCCTGGTGTTTCGTCAATCTCGGCGGGATGAAACTCGATCCCGGTTTCGACATCGGGTTCAAGTCGATGGCGGGTCCTTCGGCCGTGGGCGGCGCGACGCAGTACAATTCGCAGTGGCATGTCCACTGGTATGCCTATCCGCTGATCTACTGGATGGAGATCGTTGCCGATTTCCTGTGCCTCGAACAGGGCTCGGTCGACATTCTCTACATCACCGAGATCGATCCGCTCTGGCAGGACAGCGAGCTCACCGCGATCATCAATCCCGAAGCGGTTCTCTTCGCTAATCCGCTCGCGCTTGCGGCCTGTGCGGCTGACTGCGTTGCTGCGACGGCCAAGCTCCCGACCGACGAGCTCTTCTGGTGTGCGGGATGCCAGGGCAGCATGTATCCCTTGAATGGCAATGTCTCGGCGACGATTGGGCACGTCCAGGCATCGCGGCTCGCCCTCGCCCGCTTCTCCTATAAGCTCCACCGCGAACTCGTCGCCTGGGGCACGATGGGCAGCAAGGGGCTCTGCGGCAAGTATCTGATGCCGGTGATGAGGAAGCAGCAATACCGCTTCCAGGCCACCAATCCCAATCCGCAGACCAAGGGCCGCTACGCCTGCGCGCCCATTGGCGCATCCACAACCTTCATGTCGGCAGGCCAGGTCTATCCCGCCATCGGCGAGGACATGGGCTATCTGGTCTGGCGCAAACGGAACTGCTGCGCGTTATGAAAATACTCCCTCATCTCCTTGTAATCGCGTCGATCACTGGCGCCGCCGCCATGGCGGGAGCCGCAGCGCAGACGAGCGAGCCCGAGCTCGATCTCGAAGCGATACGCGCCCGCGCCAAGGTCGAGGCGAGCGAAGCCGATGCGCTTGCCGCCAGTGCCCGCGCGCGCGCCGAAGCGGTCCTTAGCCAAGCCAATGCCAGCGCCGCCGAAGCCCAGGCGCACGGCAAGCGCTACACCGAGCAGGCGGCAAGAACCGCGCGGCCAGAAAGTGAGGACGTCTTCGACTTCGACAAGATGGTGGCCGACGCGGGCACCATGGCCAGCGAGGGCTTGGGTGAAGCACCCCGCTTCATCGCCTTCGCTTCGCTCTCGATGCCGCCGGCAGCCTTGCGCGCCATGGCGGACGACGTCGCCCGCGCAGGCGGTGTGGTCGTGCTTCGCGGGCTGCCAGGAGGCAGCGCCAAGACCCTGACTGCGGCGCTCGCGAAAGTCGCAGCGGACGGCGGCAAGCTCGACGCGGTCGGCATCGATCCGCGCCTGTTTCGCGCCTTCGGAATCGAGACGGTCCCCACTTATGTGGTGACCAGCAGCGACTTCGATCTCTGCGATGGCTTCGATTGCCGGACCCAGGTTCCGCCCCACGACCGGATGAGCGGTAATGTGAGCGTGTCCTATGCGCTCGAAACCTTCGCGCAGGGCGGCGGTCCCGGCGCCCTTCTCGCATCCCAGCATCTCGCCCGCCTGCAACGGAGTGTCCCATGAAACGGCTTCTCCTGCCCCTTCTCTATCTCGCCTGCGCCTGTCTGCCGACAAGCATCTCGGCCCAAACCACGACCGATGCCGCCAAGGCGGACGGCAAGGCGTTCGGGCGGGACCAGGCAGCCGCAGCGCAGAGCGCGGCGACGACCAACCCGGATGCAAACCGCATTCCCAATTTCGGGGGTGTACCGAACCAGTCGGGCTATTTCGATGATCCCGACCGGATGGCGCGTGAGGCCGCAAGCCAAGCAACGGCAAACACCGGATACCGGACCATGCGCGATTCCATGGATCGCCGTGCGCAGTTCGCGCCCCGGGACCTCGACGCTGTCGTCGCGCGCAGCAATGTCATCAACGACGATCCGCTCTCCTACACGAGCGGCATGAGCATTAGCGGGAGCCAGGGCCGCTGCGTCCCCCTGCCTCCGGGAACTGGCACTGCAGCGCGCTACATGGCGACCTGCAACGTCGGCTATACCGCGACCCAGGAGACCAGAACCTGCCCGGTGACGCTGAATGCCACGATCGAGCAGCGGCAGGTATATGGCTACTACTGCGTCGGCGGGAGCGGCGTCGATCCGGCATCGATCTACAATTGCAATCGCTACCCGGCGCCGCAGTGCACGGTCACGCAGTCCTATCCCATCAATCTGTGCGATCCCTATCTCGGCATCTACTGGGGCTGCAACTCGGGGGACCTGCGCGTCGATCTCGTAAGCTGCACTGCACCGGTCGATGGCGCGACGCCCTACACCGTAACCGGCGAGAACGTCGTCACGACGAGCCGCGATGAAAGCCAGTGCGCGGGTCTTGCCGCAGACAATTCATGTCAGCAGGACACCGAGACCTGCACCGACAGCGATCCTGTCACCAGGATCGTCGATGGCATCGCGGTCACCCAGCCCTGCTGGGCATGGTCGCGCAGCTATACCTGCGCCCAATTTACGCAAGCTCAGGACTGCCAGACGCTGGAAAGCACGCCCGGCTGCTCGCTGGTGCGCGAAGACTGCCTTTCGGGTGAGCCCTGCCGAACCTGGGAGCGGGTCTACGACTGCCCTGTCCCGGACCAGCCTGCTGATACCAGCCAGTTCATCTGCGACGGCGACGTCTATTGCATCGATGGCTCGTGCGAGACGATCGAGCGCGAGGCCAATGACGAGTTCAAGGATGCGGTTGTCGCGCTCAACGCGATGGACCAGGCACGGCGCGAGTTCGATCCCGACACGCTCACCCTGTTCAAGGGTACGCGCAACACCTGTTCGTCCAAGGTCTTCGGCGTGCTCAATTGCTGCAAGGGCAAGGGTTTCCCGCTCATTCCGGGTATCCAGCTGCTTGTCGCTCTCGGCTGCAGCCGCGAGGAAATGCTGCTTCACCAGCGTGATGTGCAGGGCCTATGCGCCTATGTCGGGACCTATTGCTCGGACAGCTTCCTGGGCGTCTGCCTCACCAAGAAGAAGGTCTATTGCTGCTTTGAATCCAAGCTTTCGCGGATCCTGCAGGAACAGGGCCGCCAGCAACTGAACAAGCCCTGGGGCAAGCCCAAGACCGAGCAGTGCCTTGGCTTTACCATCGACGAGTTCTCGCGGCTCGATCTTTCGAAGATGGATTTCAGCGAGGTCTACGCCGAATTCACCGATGCCGCGCGCCTGCCCGACGAGCTCCAGGCCGCCACCGAAATCCAGCAAAAAATCGAGGACTATTATGCCCGCGCCAGCCAATAAGGCCGCCCGGCGGCTGCTTGCCGCCTGCCTCTCGCTCACCGCCGTTGCGCCCGCGCTCAGTGCTCCGGCACACGGGCAGGAACCGCCGCTGGTCACGACCAGCGACAGCCAGGACAGCTTCTACTGCGAGGAGCGACGCCTTGGGTACTGGTTCTATTGCGCCAAGCCCAAGCCGCCCGAAGTGCAGGAGGAGACATCCGAGCCTGCTCCGAGTGCGACGAGCCAGCTCGATGCCATCACGGCAAATCTGCGCGAACTGAAAGCCAAGGCGATCCTAGAGCCAACGCCGGCCAATGTGACAGCCTATATCCGCTTCCAGCGCGCCCAGCTCGACCGGGCATCGCTGTTCAGCGATGTATGGCAGCGGGCAATCTGGCAGGATCCTGACCTCGACTATACGCTCCAGCGGCCGGTCTCGACGCTCGGCAAGCGCCAGTGGCAGGACTCGCGCAATGCCGAGCGCAATGCGGTGATGGCGCAGCTCTCTGAACGCTACGGGCTGTTCTACTTCTTCGCCCAGAGCTGCGGCGCCTGCGAAGTCATGTCGCCGATCGTCCAGAGCGTCGCTTCGACCTGGCACATCACGGTGCGCGCGATTTCGACCGACGGCGGTCCCTCACGCCATTTCCCGAACTACACGGTCGAGACCAACCAGCGCAGCCGTATGGGGCTCGAGCCCAAGGTCACGCCGGCGGTGGTGCTCTGGGATGCCGCCAAGGGCCAGCCCATCCCGATCGGCTACGGCGTGATGAGTGCCGACGAGCTTCAGGACCGCATTTACCTCCTCACATCGAAGGAAGCCGGACGTGACTACTAGGATGAAACGTGCCGTCGCCGCGATCCTCGCGGCTACCATCCCCCTTACCAGCGCATCGGCCGATGTCGGCAGTTCGATGGACTCGTTCCTCAACGATGTTGGCGGCGCCGCCAACGTCAATGGGCCGACCGCGTTCGAGGGTCAGTCGGCAGGCTATTACAGCCTCGGCAACGTCTGGACGCGCTTCCCGCAGAAGACGACCAACATCGCCAATCTGCAACTGCCGCGCGCCCGGGCGGGCTGCGGCGGCATCGACATCTTTGCCGGATCCTTCAGCTTCATCAACGCGAGTGAGATCGTCGCGATGCTGAAGGCTGTCGCCAACAATGCGGTGGGCTTCGCTTTCAGCCTGGCGATCGACACGGTCTGCCCGGAATGCTCGAAGATCATGCAGGAGTTCAGCCAGAAGGCTCAGCTCATGAACAACCTCAACATCAACTCCTGCGAAATGGCGCAGGGGCTGGTGGGCGGCATCTGGCCCAAGGGCGATCTGGCCGACAAGGCGATCTGCGAGGCGATCGGCAATTCGGAGGGCATCTTCACCGACTATGCAGCCGCCAAGCACGGGTGCGGCACCAAAGGCCAGCGGTCGAGTACGACAGCGCAGGGCTCGGGCAAATATGACGACGTAAATCCCGCCGTGGCGAGAAACTACACCTGGACGATCCTCAAGAAGTCCGCGTTCTTCTCGCCGAATGGCACATTTGATGAGGAACTCGCCGAATATGCAATGACGCTGCTGGGCACGATTATCTACGTCCCGCCCAAGGATGACGAGCCGGGCAAGTTCGTGCCGATCGTCGGGGAAGCGTCCTCAACGCTGGTCACCTCACTGCTCGATGGGACGAGCAACGGAAACGTCCTGATCTTCGACTGCGACGAGCCGGACAAGTGCCTCGATCCCGGCTTCAAGTCGCTCAGCCTTCCCGCATCGAAGGCGCTGCGCCCGCGCGTTGCGGCCCTGATTGCCGGTATGATCCAGGCAATCCATGACGACACCGCGATCACCGACGCTCAAAAGGAGTTGCTCCAAGTCGCTTCGATCCCGCTTTACAAGATCCTGACGGTCCAGGCGGCCTATGGCCGCGGTATGCCGACCGACGATCGCGAGACGCTGGCGGAGATTGCCAGCGTCGACCTGCTGTTCGCAGTCCTCGACCGGATCGTCAGCGAGGCGGGCCGCTCGATGTCGAGCTTCATCGGCGCGGACGAAGCCAAGATCGCGATGTGGCAGGGCCAGGTGAATGTCGTCCGGCAGGCGCTCGCCGACAGGCAGGCGAACACGCATCTGAAGGTCAACGCCATCATGCAGATCATCGAGAAAACCGCGTTCATCGAGAACGTGCTCGCCGCATCGATGTCGCCCGGCATGGCCGCCTCGCTCGACTGGTCGCGCGGCGTGCAGTCGCGCGCCCTTACCCACTGATCCCCTTCAGCGCGCCGAAAGCGGCGGGAGCCCAGCATCATGGTCGAGATTTTCACGGTTGGCGGCGGCGACTACCTGGTCAATGTCTTTCAGGCGGTCGCCGCCTGGACGGGCAATGGGGGCTACAAGAGCCTTCTGCAGGTCGTCATGGTCATGGGGCTCGGCCTCTCCGCAATTACGTTGGCCTTCAATCAGGACTGGCGGGCCTGGATCAACTGGTTCCTTGGTGCGACACTGATCTATTCGTGCCTGATGGTGCCGCGGCTCGACGTCCATGTGACCGACCGGCTTAACCCCAGTCTCGCCCCTGCCAATGTCAGCAATGTGCCGCTGGGGCTTGCACTGATGGCGAGCTTCACGAGCCAGGTCGGCGACTATCTGACTGGCTCTGCCGAGGTGGTGTTCGGGCTGCCGGGCGATCTCAACTACTCGAAGAATGGCATGATCTACGGCGCGCGGCTCTACGATGCCACGCGGTCCTTGCGTATTTCCGACCCGGAATTTGCCGCCAATCTCGACGAGCATTTCCGGCAATGCGTGTTCTACGACGTGCTGCTTGGCCGATATTCGATGAAGGAGCTCGCCGAGACCAGCGACATCTGGACGACCATCGCGCCCGGCAGTCAGGCGCGGGCCCAGCGCTTCCTGACCCGCGACACCGGGACCGGTCAGGTGACTTCGAATATCATCACCTGCCGCGAAGCCTATGATGCGCTGAACGGGCAGTGGGCCGGACTGATCGACGGCATGGGGACGGTCTTCGGACGCCAGCTCTATCCCAACCAGACCGCCGCCCTCGCCAAGGCCAAGCTTTTTGCTGACCTGCCGGTGGCTTACCAGTACCTCACCGGTGTCTCCGCCAATGCGACCGAGATCTTTAAGCAGACGCTGACGATAAACGCGATGAGCCAGGCCATGCATTCGATGGCGGCAACGAGCGGCGCAGGCAACGTCGACGTCTACGCCCAGACGCGCGCCGATATCCAGACCGAGCGGACCTATGGCTCAATTGCCAGCAACGCGATGAAGTGGGTGCCGCTTCTCAATGTCGTGCTGACCGTGCTTTTCTATGCCCTGTTTCCGGTCCTCTTCCCGCTGTTCCTGTTGCCTAAGACCGGTCCGCTGGCACTCAAAGGCTATGTGACAGGTTTCTTCTACCTGGCGGCATGGGGACCGCTGTTCGTGATCCTGCACATGATGCTGATGTACAAAGGCGCCGCGGACATGAGCGCGGTTGCCGGTGGCAATGGTCTCAGTCTTGCAAGCTTCACCGGCATGGCGGATGTGAACAGCGATATCGGGCTGCTCGCAGGCTATCTCATCGCGTCGGTGCCGTTTCTGGCAGGCGGCGTTGCCAAGGGCGCCATGGCGATTTCGCATCATGCGACCAGCTACCTCAATCCGAGCCAGAACGCGGCCGAGGAAGCGGCGCGCGAGGCGAGCACGGGCAACGTCTCGCTGGGCAATACCAGCTTCGAGAATTCGAGCGTTCTGACGCGCCAGTTCGCACAAGGGACAATCGCGCCAAGCTTCACCTATGGCGCGGCGCAGACCCGGACATTCAGCGATACGGGCTCGATGACGACGAGTTTCCCTGAAGCCAGCTACGACCAGCTTCCCAATTCGAGCTATCCCTTCACGCCCAGCCTCGGGCAGGAGTTCACCTCGCGCCTCTCGACGATGGCATCGCAGGCCCGCTCGAACAGCGAGAGCTATGCGAACATTGCGACGGAATCGACCACCAGCGCCGTCACGAAATTCCGCGAGCTGCGCAGCCAATTCAGTCGCGGATCGGCTTTCGAGAGCGCGACCGGCACATCGAACTCTGACAGCATCCAGACCGCCTTCAACGAGGTCGACCAAGCATCCACCAACCTACAGCGTCAGTTCGGCCTCTCACGAAGGGCTGCTGACGACATTTCGACCGCATGGTTCCTTGGGGGCGAAGCAGGCGCTAAAGCTGGTGTCACGAACGGTGTGGCGTCTGCCAGTGTCGGATTGAAAGGAGGCGGCACCCGCACCTGGACCGACAGTGATATCGGCATCGCATCCGAGGATCGCTCACGCATTTTCGGTAGCCTTGCACAGATGTCGGACAGTCGGAACTGGTCGAGCACACGCGATGGATTTGTGCGTAGCGTCAGCAGCTCGTCGAGTTCCTCGATTTCGTCGACCGCGAGCGGCATGAACGCTTCGCTAACCGAGGCCCAGAGTTACAGCCGTGAAGCACGGCGGGCTGAGGAACTGGCGAACCGCCTCGAAAGCCAGGCATCGTTCTTCGAAGGTAACAGCGCCGCAGGCAGCCTAAACCTGTCACAGGCCTTCCGCGAATGGGGCTTGGTCGAAATTGAACGCAATCGCGACTTCTACGGCAATGTCCGCTTTGACGACCTGACATTCCAGCTCAGCCCGGAGGGCCAGGCGCTGCAGGGCAAATTCATCGAAAGCTACGCGGAACAGCTGCGCGACGGAATCGAGGACAGGCTCGTACTGACGCCAGGACCGCCAATCTCGCGCCCTTCGGTCACAGGACCGGGATCTGTCCGAGGTCGTGCCCAAAACGGTGGAGGGGTCTCTGGAAACGTGCCGCAGGTGGACCCGGGCGTCATTCACGATGAAGTGCTGCGCGCGCAGGATGCCGGTCGCGAACGCATCCGCGGTTCCAGAGGCCGTCTGGATGCAGTTACCAAAGGTGCACAGGGTGCGAGCGCGGAGTCTGCCGACGAGGTAAAGGAGTGGTGATGGATGGGATCACCAGAGTCCGGCTGATGCTCCAGCCAAGTATGCAAAACCTGCGGCAATAATCAGCAGGACTACGATCGTAAGCTTCCGCCCCCAAGGATCAGCCCAAGACTTCTTGATCCGATATTCCATGAGCCGATTATCGCGGATCGCTTCGCTTACTTCCGCAAAACCAGACCAAGGCGATGCAGGATCACCTCCATCCAAGTTAGAATGTTCTGTTTTTTTCGTGCCCATGGCTTTGCATTCCAATTCCGGAAGGCGGATTATTCGAGAACATAGCAGGATCAAATGTCAGTTTACAAGCGACGAAAACGTGAAGGGATGAGCATATTTCCCGGCCGTTTGGAAAGATTTGCTCGCGATCTTATGGAGCAGGCCCAACGCCGGGTTCTCGAGATCATCCCTGACGAAGGGCACGACGACGTGTGCTTTTGCCCGTGAAATCGCGACATTGATAAGCCGTTCGCCATCGCGGCCTTTCAGGAAACTTGCCGTTCCATCGACGGGATCGAATATCACAAGAGTCCGCTCGCTTCCTTGAGCTCGGTGAACAGTGCTGACGGAAATCTCTGGGTGCCTGCGCCTGAGAAAATTTCTGATCAGTGTTCGTTGAGCCCTGAAGGGGGTCAGAACCAGGATGTCATGTGGATCGACGTAAGATCCCGCGAGATTATCGACAATGGTCTCAATGAGCTTCGCGGATTGGAAGCGAATAAAGCCACCATAGTTCTGAGAATATGTCGCCGGCTCGGAGACTTGATCAAAACACACGCGCGGGATCTCGCGTCCATCGACAAAGAAGGGGCTGCGCTGGATCTTCCATTCGGGATCAGCCAAGGCCTTCCGACAAACCTTGAGCTCGCCGTTGTAAAATGTCGTGCTAACGGCCTGACAAATTCCGACGGCCATGCGCGATTGCTCGTTCAGCATTGTCGTTGGTGTATGGGCGAACAAATCGAATGCCGTCCTGCCAAGCAACGCCTTTTCGCGCGGTCCAGCACATTGAACGATCGGCGAGAGCTGGCAAGGATCTCCAGCGAAGATCGTCTGTTGTCCCATCGCCGGGACCATGAGTGCGGCAGGTCCAATCACCTGGCTTGCCTCGTCACAGATCACAAAATGCCACGGACCGGCTTCGCGCAGTGTCTCGTGCCAGGTTATCGAAGAGGAAACAGTTGTCGCGACGAGCCTAGATTCCGACGCCACTGCCGAGATGTCTGCTCCCAGTTCCTTTCTGAGAGCACTTAGCTTGTCCTTCCATCTGATATGCTCGCCGACTTTGCTTTTGGATGGTTCGGATGCCTCGAGCAGCAGGAATTCCGCGCCCTTTTCGGCAATGCCGGGAGCAAGCAAATGCGGCCGATCCACAAACTTCCTGGGATCAAAATAGGCGCCAACGCGCTTCGCCTTCTTCGCAATCTCTGCCTTGTCCGTCCGCCGGAGCCAGTCATCGATGGAAACCAGCGCCGTGTCTACGGCGACATTCGTCGGCCCCAACAGGAGTATGCGAGATTTTGGAAATCGTTTGAGCAGGTAGGCTCCCAACGCGCCGATCGTATAGGTTTTGCCAGTCCCTGGCGGCCCTATGATGATCGAACAGCGAAAGGCAGAGCTTTGGACCGCTTTTACCTGCCGTTCCCGAAGGTCGGCAAAGAGATCACCGAGCGGGAGAATTGGCTGGAGCGGTTCTGTCTCTTCCTTGGTCTGGCGCAGTCGTTTGGCTGCAAGCGCACCCATTTCTCCGGCCCACATGTCGATCAGAGGCCCCAAGAAATCGCCGGGGAACAGCCATACTTGGCTCCCAACTGGCGGCATGCCGCCGGCAGCGACCTGAATGACGATCCTATCGTTATCGCTATCGACAAGCTTGATTAGGCCTCCTGCTTCAAGCTCTTCGCCCCACTTGGCCCGGACGCCTTCTAGGGCTTCATCGATGACAACCCGGCGCTGGCCCTTGACCGAGCGCACGACCAAAACAAGGTAACCGTCTTCCCAGTCCGCAGACTTTACTTCGACCCGCCCCCCTTTTTGAACGAAGCTTCGCTCTGCTTCCAACGCCCCTTGGATTGCAGCACGAGTAATCGCCATCGTTCAATGTCTCACGCGAGTTCAACGATGCGATTGCTGGCGCTGTCTACCCTGACAGCAAACCGTGCATCCTGGCTGAGGTTATAGGCCAGTCGATCGCTAAAGCTGAATGGGAAGAGCACGGGATTTGTGGCTACGGAGCTAGTCGGCATTGCTCGACCAGCGTGGCGTAGCGCTGCCTCAACAAGCCAGAGTTCGAGGTCTGGCGTAAGCGTGATGGGCGCGCGCAGTGCCTTGATGTTCTTGCCCTTGTTCATGCGCTCGATGGCGCCCCAATCTGCCTGGGATTGGAGCACCATGTTCGTCATGCGGCGGGTGCCTTCGCGTTCGCCATAGCTCTCCGCCATCCGTCGATGAACTTCGGCGGACGTGCAATCTCCCTGCAGTCGAATAAGCCTGCCTACGATCTGCGCGACCGATCCAAAAAAGGGATACGTCGCAATCGCCATCCCCCAGGTCAGGGCGGCAACCGATGCCCTTGGGTCAGCGGCGTAAATGGCGGCGGCCCGATTACACAATTCTGCCAATTCAGGCCTGGGTTCCAACCAAAGCCTATTGAGGACCGTTCGCGTCTTTTTCTTGGCAGCAGCACCTGAGTGCGTCTCTTCGATCAGCTGTGTGAGTTCGTCTGGATCCGAAAGACCAGCGCGTACGCGAAGTGCAGCGCGTGCCCAATCCGACTGAATAAAGCGATCGAAGCCGATCTGCGGAGCGCCCTCACTTTTCATCATTCAAACTCTTCGAACTGATGCGGATGAAGGGGACGATCAGTTCCTCGACCGACATCCCTCCATGCGCCACTATATGATCGCCTGCCCCAGTGAAGGCTCCCCTCCCCTTGGGATAAACAGGCAGGAAGTCAGTTGGCAGACCTGGAAGATCGAAGCGCTCAGTTTCGAGATTTTCCGGGACGGAGGCAGCAAGGTCATCGCTGCGATAAATCCTGACCCGCTCACCTCGAAGCTCCGAGAGAACGCCTTGGTTCAACCGCCCGATACCAACTGCATCGACGTTGCCGTGGTCGGACGTCAGATGGATCTCGAAACCTTGGTTGATCAGAAGCTCGATAAGCTGCTCGACAAAGCCGGTGTCGCACCAGTTCTCAATCTGGCTGGCGATACCGCGCTTCCCGAGCGTTGCACCATGGACAATTTCGTCGACCATATCGACCACGATCCCTGCCACTTTGATGGCGGGATCAGCGACTAGCTGCTCAATAGCTGGGAGCTGATCGCGGTGCTTGATCCCCTTCTGATAAGCGATCTCATTCTTACGGAGGCCCGCCTCTTGCCAGAACTTTGCCCACAAGCTTGGCTCCTTCGACGTGGTATCGATCGAGCTGGCAAATTCACGCGGCTTAAGCCCAGAAAAGACCGTTTGCCGGGAGACAGAAGTAAGGCTCGGTAGCCATGCGAAACAGGCCCCTTCCTCAATTTCGATCGTCGACATTCTCTCAGTCAAACGGCGGCGCAGTTGACACCACTGGTCGATTGACAGTCCATCGAAGAGCAAAAGCGCTTGGCGGGCACATCCCTTGCCGCGACGGTAGGTGAGATAGCGCGGCACATGGTGAAGCATCACAGGGCCATTTGCCGCCGCAAGCGATGGCAGGTCGGCAAAATGCCGCCGGAGCCAATTTTGTAGCCGGTCGTCGGCAGCATCTTGAGCTTGCCGCACATCCTGCGCGACCGCATCAGCGAGATCAGCAGGCAAGCCGAAGTACTGGTGGAGAAGTTCGCCCAACCGGCGCGCCAAGGCAAACCAGTCACGATGGGACGCATCCACGCTTGGGAGGCTCTCGGCGACATTGGTGGCATTTTCCGCCACAAATTGCGCTTGGCCGCTGGAATCCTTGGCAATCCCAACTCGAGCCCACGAGGGGAAATCTGCTGGCAATGATGCGCATTGAACTGGCGTGAGAGCGCCCTCGAGGAAGAGCGTATCTATGCCCATCCGAATATCGGGATGGTCAAATGGAATGGCGAATTGGTCTTCTACAGATGACGTTCCCCCCTTCATCTCGGCAGAGGACGCACCAGCGATTGTCAGATAATTACGCCAAGAACACTGTATTGCTCGCAGGGCATAGGCTCTATCTTCGAAGAGCCGCTTCACCGGCAACTGCGCAAAACTCGGCTTCGCTTTCAGTGTCGCAGCGATCCTGTCGGCAAGGGAAGCAGGCAGGACCTCCCCCCGCAGATGCAGCCGAAGCAATTCGCGCCAAAACGCCGACTCATCGTCAATGAGAATGGGCGCCATCTTAAAAACGTGCGTGAGAATGAAATCCTTGGTCGCGGCATCCCCGAGCACCTGCGATGCGTGTGCTTGGTGCGCTTCGAACAGTCGCTCGTAATTCTCAGGCCCGACATCACGAAGTGCCGGGTAGCTCAGCTTCTGAAAGATGTCGGCCAGTCCAAGACGGACGAAGCGTGCCTGCCGTTGGTAGTCCCACGGCAATTGATCGCTACCATTGGAGGCCAAATGCAAGATCACAGCGTCAGCGGGAGCGCTCAGACCTTGATCCCAGGCAGAACGGAAGCGGTCTTCGTATTCTGCTCGAAATGCTATCGAGTCTTCGAATGACAACAGTTCGAAACCGCGCTCCCTCAGCGCCTGCAAAACATGAGTATCGAGGAGCACCAAGTCTGGGTCGCAAGCTATCCAGAAGCGCGATAGCTCGCTAGGAAACTCGCGAACAATTCGGTCGATCCAGGCGCTCATGTCGCATGATCTCCCGACGAACCGACGCGCAGCATCATGACCGCGCTAATGTCCGGGGTGTAGGCTTCGGCTGCGCTCAGCTGCGCCATCCGGGCATCGAATTCGGCTTGCAGGCGATTGCGCCGAAAGTCTCTCACGGTCTGAAGACCGACGCGTCCAATGGCTTGGTGGCGCACATCGAAGGCGAATTTGGCGCGCTCGCGTTCCTCCCGCAGCCGCTCCGCATGCTCTGCAACCAGTTCGGAAAACTGTCGTTCGCCTTGAGCAATGGCGGCATCTTTCGATCGGGCAAACCATTTGCCGGATTGTTCGCCGTCCAACATGCCATGACGATCGAGATGTTCGGTCAGCAACAAGTCCCAAATACGCTTCGCGGTCGGAAGGAAGGAGCGCCCTTCCTCGTTGATGAAGACCGGGAGGAAGCGCCTGCGACTGAAATCATCGGCCGCAATGCTGATTTCCCAGAGCGACCACAAGCCCTGCACGCTGTCAGGCAGTCCCGTAAGCCGCACGATGGGCAGATGCTGACCAGGCACGCAGCGTGGCAGATCGCTGATCAGAGCGCCCGCACGCGGGTCTTCGAGTGTCACCCATTCCAACTCGGGATAGTCTTCGGCCGTACGCGCATCGAAGCAAACTTTGGCCGATTGGCTCCCATCCGGCCATCGAACGCGCCAGGCATTGCCGTCTTTCTCGGCGAGACCGCCGCGGGCCGGCAAACCGGTCGTGATTGCTCTTTCCAGCCAGAACTGGGCAGGATGATCTCGCCATTTGCGCGCATCATCGGCATCAAGCTCGTGGCGGTCCGACAGAAGTTCGCTGTCTTTCAGGCTATCAGCGATGGTGGTTCGAAGCTGTGCTACCACCGCATCGCACTCGTCCTCGATGTCATCGGGATTCTGCAACCCGTGGACAAATAGCTCGTCGAAAAGCGGCTCACTCTCGACCGAGTCCATTACATCGCTAGCTTTGTCGACGCCAAACTCTTCGGCGATCACAGCCAATTTGGTCTCGAGGACCTCGCGCACTCGGTGTTCAACCGTGTCCTCGAGAACAAAATTGATCGCCCGCACAACATGGGGTTGTCCGATACGGTCCACGCGGCCGATGCGCTGTTCAACACGCATAGGATTCCATGGCATGTCGAAGTTCACGATCACGTGGCAAAATTGGAGGTTGAGCCCCTCGCCGCCAGCATCGGTGGAAACCAATACCCGGGCTTCTTGGGCAAAGGACTGCTGCGCGCGCGTACGCGCTTCGAGATCCATGCTCCCGTTAAGGGTGACGACCGAAAAACCCCGGCTTTCCAGAAAGTCAGCCAGCATCGTTTGCGTGGGCACGAATTCGGTGAAAATGAGGACCTTCAGCTCCGGATCGTTCTCTTCTTGCTGAAGCTTGTAGATCAATTCCAAGAGCGCTTCGGCCTTCGCATCTGAACCCTGTGCTTCGGTCGATCGCGCCAACGCAAGAAGGGTCTCAACCTCAGCCTTTTCGAGTTCCCAGCCCCTCGTCTGCACGGCCAGATCCACCTGCGTTTGGCCATCAAGCTCAGACCACTCGTCCACGTCTGCCGTCTCGAACAAGGATGGTTGAAGGTCCGGTTGCTCAAGCATTGCCTGCCGCTTTTCGAGCGTTGTTCGGATTGCCGCGGTGCTCGATGTTACGAGGCGCTGCATGAGGATCATCAGGAAGCCGATATGCCGCTGCTTCGCCGCCATCGCCTGGTTGTATCCATGGCGCACGTAGTCAGTAACTGCCTCGTAGAGCCTTTGCTGCGCCGCGTGCCGATCGCTCCATGCAACGGGATATAGACGCGTTAGTCGCGGCTTGAATAGCGGACGCCCCTCCGCATCGATCGCGACGCGCTTCTCGGTACGGACGACGAATGGACGTACGCGGTCACTCGAGACGCTGGTTTCATCCGGAAAGGAATCCCGATCGAGCAGCTGCATGAGGCGATGGAACTGATCGGTTTTGCCTTGGTGCGGCGTGGCTGAGAGCAACAGCAAGTAAGGTGCTGCCTCCGAGAGTGCCGCACCCAGCTTATACCGCGCAACCTGATCGGTGCTGCCACCCATCCGGTGCGCTTCATCGATGATGACCAGATCCCAGGATGCTGAAATTAGGTCTTCGAAACGCTCTCGATTGTATGTGCTCAGCTGCTCCAAGCTCCAGCCACGCCTTGCCTCGAGTGGCTTCACGGAATCGAGCGAGCAAATCACCTGATCGTGGAGACGCCAGAGGTTCTCTTCGTCGCTGCGCCATTGGCGAAACGCGGAAAGCTCGGATGGCTCAATATAATGAACATGTTCCCCGAAATGGAGACGCATTTCGGCCTGCCACTGCCTTACCAGACCCTTTGGGGCCACGATGAGAATGCGCTTGGCCATCCCCCGTAGCTTGAGTTCACGCAGGATGAGACCAGCTTCGATCGTCTTTCCGAGACCGACCTCATCAGCCAGCAGATACCGAATTCTATCCCTGCTCATCACGCGATTGAGGGCGTAAAGCTGGTGCGGTAAGGGCACCACGCTGGACTGTATGGGTGCCAGAAGCAGGTTGTCTTCGAGAGCGTCCAGCAGCTTTGCTGCCGCTGCGGTATGCAGAATTTCATCAGATGTTGGCTGGACGGACTCCAGCGAACTCAAATCACTGGAACGGGCGCGAACAACAGCGTCCTTGCCGGGCAACCAGACCCGATAGGCGGTCTCGCCCCAGATCTGCTCCCGATCCACGACACGACACGGTGCGGCATGCCTTGCATGCCAACACCAGTCGCCGATGCCATGCCCGCGGCCCTCATGCGTCACGCATCAGCCTCCATGCGCGTGAGTGCCTGATCGTACCAGAGAAGGAGCTTCTCATCTTCCTGCAGGGCCTCATCGGGGATCTTTTGGGCAATACCGATGATGGTCTTGTAGTCCTTACCGGCCCACGCCGTTTTGAAGCCAGCCCGAAGAACCTCCAGACGAAACTCCTTGAGCCGTCGTCCTGGAGCCGATTTATAGCCCTCGAACTCCTTCAGCAGCGATCGTTCGCGCTTCTGCTCGAGATCCTTCGCCTTACTTGGATCCGGCACATACCAACGATCCTTCGCCTTTGCTTTCAGGCGAGCATCATCCTTCTCGAGGCCACGCAATTCCTTATAATTGCTTGAGAGATACGCATGAATTTGACTGGGCACGCCCGATGCGCCTTGGTAGTTCAAAAAGTTGTCCTGAAGAAGATCATTTAATTCGGGCTTCTCTTCATGCTTGCGCCAACCCGCCCCTAACTGACTGACAAATTCCGGATGTATTTCTCGATACGTCGATGGCTTCTTTTTAAGAAAAGCGGCCAACCAATCGATAGCCGATTTTTCATCAGAAACGAAGAGTTCTTGCTGCGGTCGACTCACATACTTAGCCCGCACACGCTCGTACTCCTGCACCTCTCCAGGTAGGAAATACATTTCGTCACGTTCAGCGTAACGCTCACTCAATCCCTCAAAGAATTCTTGGGCCGAAAGGGGGACCATGATACTCTGGCGAATGAACCATGCGACCATTCTATCATAAAGAATACGGGCGCTTCTTTCAGCGATAAATATCAAGCCATCGCTATTTGGATTTACGATGGGGATGTGCTTCAAATGTTGATCTACAAACTGCCAGACTCCTTCCGGCTTCGAAGCAGACTCTGTGATAGCTTGTTCAACAGCACGATCAGGCTTGTAAGCCGAAATAATCAAATCCTGGACCACTGCTCCAGGTCGGATATCGGCTAAAATAGTTGTAGAACCCTTATCTAGTTTTCCAACCTGGGCGACAACAAATCCTGCCTCAGAAAGGCTAGTTTGGATGAGGTTCCATACGCTTGCCTTTGTATTATGGAACTCAACACTTATCCAGTGACCGGGCTTCAGGACACGGAAATATTCTTGAAACGCCTTACGCATCAACCGCCCATAGTCGTCAAAAAGCTTGCTTTTCGTTTCATCTATGACCGCCTCATCAGCGGATGATGTCCTGACACGAAGCCAGCCTTCTAGGATAAGGTTCATTTCACTATAAATGATGTTAGCACCGAATGGAGGATCCGTATAAATGTAGTCTACACTCGCATCTGGAATTCCATCCAATCTCGTTGCTGATTGTGTTCCTACTATGCATGCGCCGCCTGATATTGGCTTTGCTGCTTCGGCCTGGAGCAATTTTTTGACTTTTCTTTCGAGCGAGTCGTAAATGTTTTTCTCCATGCGGACGATTGGCATATACAAATTTCCTGACATGCCGCCGCCGCCGCCGAAATAACCCTGGCGCTCAGAAATAACAGTGAAGATAGAAGTCAGGCATGACAACGCAGTGTTGCGAATTGCGACGTCATCGCATTCGACAATTCTGCTCCATAGATCCGCAAACACAATCGTGTTTCTTTTTGAAAGAAAGCGGCTGACATCAGTGATACCCTTGTCACCTAACTGCGCTAGTTTGGCCGAATAGCCATCAGGGTCAATCGCATCGCTTGGAACCCAAACTGAAACGTCAAGGCTTTCTATCCGCGAAATTACATCCAGATCATAATTGTTAGGCTCGCGGCTGATACGATTTCTTCCAGATCCGGCATTGACCCACGCCAATGATTTTTTCTTGCCGCTGGAAGTGAGAATTCTCTCGATCTTACGTACATTCAGATCTGCACCGCACGAAGGGCACGGGAATGACTTTCGAGTTTCGACCTTGTTTCCATGATGGATGACGCCATGGGGGAAAAACGGAAACTCGAAAACACATTCAGGGCATGTAAAAAGGTCACTCCAGACAAAATAATTTACTTCCAACTCACGATGCCCGGTCCGCGTTTTATACAGCCAGCCGAATTCACTTTTTGAGGATTCTATTGCATTCTGGAGTAATTCAGCCGCCTCATAGCCCGGGTTGTTCTGGGTTGCGATCGCTGAGATAAATCCGGCAATAGGTGCCAGGTCGACCACGATGGCGTTGCGCCCACATTCCCGCGCAGCAACGCCGGTCATCCCGGAACCACTGAAAGCATCTAGTACCAGGTCGCCCGGACGAGTGTAATGCTCAATAAGCGTTTTTATGACAGCCGGAGGCACCTTGGTATGATAGGGGTGATACGAATAGACTGGATGCCGACTATCGGCGACCAGATCGCCTATGTAGGGTTGGCTTGAAGCTGGTGTATCATTTGCATTTCCGAAGATCTTAACAAATTCTGGCAAAAAAGGGTTAGGGCAAGCCGTGTAAAAAGGTGGGTTGGAAAGACCAACAACCTCATTCACGCTGGCCTTTGGAAAATCATCTCTCGAATCCAACCCGCTCTTCTCAATGGATTCCTTCAATTTATTTCTAAAATACCTGTCCCTCTCCTCGCGAGATTCGAAGACTTCGCCCAAGGCTTCAGATCCGTTGTTTTGACCATCCGATTCCAGATTAAGGTGCCTATTCATCTTATAATCCTTAAAAACCTTGACGATTTCAATCGACCACGAAGCGAAGCTTAGTGGCGTCCTTGCCTTTGCAGCGATCGCTCAAGAACGCCTCGAACCGTTTGCGCAGATCTTCAGGTGTCGCTGGCGAGCCGCCAAGCAGAAGCGCCTGCCTGATATCTTCCCCACTGACATTGATTTTTTCGAGTCCTGACAGGGCCTCCTGAATGGCTGCAACGAAGTCCGGCGTGACCGGTTCGGGAATAACCTTCGACGAAATATACCCGTCGACAAGGCTTCGCACTGCCGGCTTTAAGAGATCGAGATTCTCTTGGATGATCGGATCTTCGAGATTGTCGAGAAGGGCCTGACTCCAGCCATTCATTAGCCGGTCAAGCTCGTCATCGAGCTGTTTCAAGACATTAGCCGCAGGCAGCAAGTCCCCTTGCTCATTCGCAGGTCGGAAGCCGCAATAGGGACACACAGGTCCAGCGGAAAGATCGGATTCCACCAATGATGGACAGCTCTTGAGCTTGTCCAGCTTCTCTTCGAAAGTCGTCAGCTGGCTGGTTGGCATAAGCGAGATCCCGGCAAGCGCGCGCAAAGCGACAAGTCGAGAGTCCTTGCGAAGCGAAGACTTTGTCTTGTCCTCGGCAAGGCCCAGTCGGGCGGTGCTGTGCTGCCCAACGTAGGCGGTGACGTAGTCTTTTTTTAGCTTGGCCAGGGTCTGCCGATAATCGGTGGCATTCTGAACCCCGCTATCTGCAGCAAGCTTCTCGAGAAGCTGCTTGCGCGCATCCTGAGCCTGTTTAACCCAGGCATGATCAGGCGACAGGACCATCTCAGCCTGCGAAAGGTAGCCGGCCGTTGCGCCAAGCTCTGCCACAAGGTCGAGAAGGCCCTCGATGGCTTTCAGCGTTTCGAGGTTCTTGGTCTGCGCAGCAATATCTTCAGACCCGATCCGAAGGTTCTTGAGTTTGCCCACCGTGTTGTAGGGGGCCAAACTTTCTGAGAACGCCTTCAGACTCTCGAGTTTGCTTCGCCGGTCGGCGATTTCCTCATCACGTAAGAGCGACTGCCCCCAGAAGCTTAGCCTGCCGGACATATCGGTTGTCGCGCCAAGAACGCGGCGGGTTAGCTTTCCAACCTGTTCCTGCAGCAGTTTGACCGGCTCGTCGGAACCCTGGGTCGCTTGCTGAGCAAGCCCCGGCGGCAAGCCTAGCAACTCAAATAGCGATCGAAGGATCGCGACGTTGATTTCCTTCGGAGCCTCGACATGCTTGAACTGCTTCAGGTCATCCAGCGAGCGCTCAGCGAGCAGAGATATCTTGCCGGAATCGATCTTGTCTCCCGTGACTGCGAGAACGATATCGCCGGCGTAGACCAATGCTCCGAGCACCGTGATCAAGAGATCGGGCTCAAGTCGGAACTTGATTGGCGAGAAGAACTCCACGTCTCCATCGCCGCTCAACAGCTCGCTTCGGTTAAGGACCTGACCATGGCCCTTGGCCTTCAATTTCTCGAGAACATCCTTGGCATAGCGCGAGCGAGTAGGCTCGATCCGGTCGCCATCGAGCATTTCAAGGCCGTCGAGAATAATGATGGCATCTTTCGTGCGGTTCCCGCCCGCCAGTGCCCGCAATGCGTTGCTGACCAGCTGCTTGCGGTTCGCTTCAGTCACCAGAGCTGAAAAGGCGGGATATTCCGGCGCGTCTTCCGCAAATTGGTTGTTAAGCGCCAGACCGGAGATAACGTTGACCACATCACGGAAATTGATGCGCTCATCAGGTCCGAGGCGCGCCTTATCCCGCAGCGAAACCCCCTTGGCCCAATCCTGCAGGGTCTTGGCCTTCCCTTGGTACGAAACCTCGAAGGCCGTCATCTGCTTTTCCTGCAGCCATTTGCTGATGTCCCGGAGGGCATCCTTCGCCTTGTCGAGGTAAATCGACTTCGCGCCGCCGCTCGCCGTCGACGCAAGGTCCTGCGCCGCAGCATAAAACGAGAGGTGACGATCGATCACGTCATCCCTGCCCTTCAGGCGAAAGAAGACTTCGTCACCATTGCTCTCATCCCGGAAGCGCGGAGGATCATAAGGCTGGATAAAGTAGATGTAGAAATCGCGCTCGGGTTGCGCTGTTGGACGGTCGTTAGGCGCCCCGAAGAAGAGGTAACCGTTGCGCTCGACGCGACGGTCCTGCCACTCGATCTGGTATTGCCAGATCTGGTGACCGGTCACGTAGCTCGTTTCGTCGGTCCGCTCCATTAGCTGCCGTACAGCGCTGTAGTAGGCGCGATCGAGCGCATCATCCGAAAGCGCTTCGGCGCGCTTCTCAATCTGAGCGTCGTAGTCCACGTCCTTCTTGAGATCGAGGTAGTACTGCTCGGTGTCGGGAGCTTTCGAAATGAACTGCCCGTTCACCGTCTTGAGCGTTTCGCGAAGCACCGTCTGGACGAGCGAAAGCAAGTCGGCTTCCGGCTCCCCACCCATGTCCTCAATGCCTGGCTGGAAGAGACACAGCGTGTCGCGAAGCTCTTCGGCAGTGGGGCCGACTGGAACGTAGATGTCGCCGCCGGTCGTTAAGCGATGCACCGACAAGCCATCGATGATGCGCAGTGCCATCGGCTTGTAAGCAGGACGCGTGAAAGCTTTCGTCACGCGCTCCGAGAGGACTTCAGATACCTTCAGCACCGGACCAATGTTGGGGTCCGCGCGAAGGACGGAGTTCGACGTGACGGTGTCCCAGAATTTATCGTAGCCGATCAGGCCTGGCCGATCGCTCGGAACTTCATCCTTCAGGATCGCCTGGATTTGATCGCGCAAGGTCACGAGAGCGCCACGCTTCTCGGTGAACACAAGCCGCTCGAAGGTTCCGATGTAATCGGGATGCACAGGAAAGAGCCTGACGTACTCGTCCATGCGCTCGTTCATTGAGCCATAGAACTTTGCAAAGGGCGTGAGGTACGTCCGGATCTTGTCCTGCTGATCGGCGGTCTTCTTGAGAAGACGTTCGGCGACTACAAAGCTCACGTCCTGGCGTGCGAGAAGCACCTGCGTGAAGCGATCCTTCACGCGGCGCAGGCTGTCCGCAACATGCTGGAAGCGGCTGCTGTCGAAGATGGCTTCCTGAACGCCGGCCACGAAGCGAAAACGCAGATGCTTTGCGACTTCACCAATCTCGCGGAGGAACGAGAGATCGAGGACCAGATCGTGATCCTTGCGAGACCGCAGATACTCAAGGAATTCGTCGACAACGAGGAGCACGCCCTGGTTCGGATGAACGTCCGCGAACGCGGCCATCATCTCTTCAAAGGCCGCCTTGTTGTTGATGACCTTGTCCGCAGGCGGGAAGGAAAAACTGACACCGTTCTTTTCGAGGAAAAGCTCCAGCTGCTGCGTGATGATGTCGCGCAGGGACATCTGGCTTGAGATTTCGATCCTGTGGACCTTGAACTTTCCAGCGATCGTTGCCGCGGCTTCAGCCACTTTGGGATGACGGATCAAGGGAACGTAGGCGGCGTCCTCGGCGACGAGCGACAGCACTGACATGAGGTGCGATTTACCCGTACCGTAGTTGCCGACGACCAGAAGTCCCTTGTGATCGACGGCTTCGTCGAACGACAGCTGCGGGACGATCTGCGTTGCTATGCGCTCGGCCATATCGTCGGAAATCACGTAGGTCGAAACGAGCTTCTTCGCTTCGTCCGGACGGTTCGCGTCCAGAAGCTGAATGACCGATTCAATCGGTTCAAACTGAATGAGATCGCCATACTGCATGGACATCTCCAAAATTCCTCTCAAAGCTCAGTTCAACTCAAGTACGATTGCGCCATCTACGGCGACATCGCAGTGATCGGGATGACCCACTTTTGCGTAAAGCAGGCGGCCATCCTTGAAATTTCCCGGCCACGCCACGACGACTGTCATAGCGTGGGCCAAGCGTTTGATTGTATCGAAGGGATTTATCTTCAATTCTGCATCAAACATGACTTCGATATTGTCGAGTACGACTACCCCGCGATCGCGGTGATGCGACAGCATGTCCCTCAATACGCCCAACACCTCGAAGCTTCTTTGCGAAGACGGGATTGGAAGAAGCAGGTTCGAGAGTTCGCTACCGACATTTATGATCTGCAGATCGTGGGTCTTAGCGAATTCGGCGAGCAGAGCGGTTTTGCCTCCTCCAGAATTCGCAACGACGAGGACCAACTTGCTGTTGAGCTGCGCCGCATCGGCAACCAATTGCTGAAGGTGCTCAAGCATCCTGCGCTCCGTGTGTCTGAGCGGAGGTTTCAGCTCCCATTGCAGAGTTGATCGCGTCTGCATTCAGCAGAACGATTTGCTGATCCTGGGGCCGCCGAGCCGACGGGTCGGTGTCGAGCCCAAGCCGCTTGAGCGCATAATATAAGAGCGCGCGCTTGACCGGGATGGTCGCCCTGCCCCCTTCCATTGCATAATCGAGTTCGATCGCCTTTCGTTGGCCGACGCTCAGTTCAGGATGGGGTGCGATGACGAGGTCAATGTCACTGAGCCAATCACGATCGCGCGAGTCTGTCCCCTCGCTAGCCTTGCTCGCCCGCGTTTCTCCGATGCGGGACAGGACGAAGTCTTTGAATTCCCCGCTACGGACGCAGTGGGCCCGGGCGTGCCATCTGAACCCGTCAAAGACCAAGGCATGCGGCGCGATCCAGCGCCAGGACGGATTAGGCGAGGACATCGACTGATAGAGGACCTCGAGTACTTCCTTGCGCTTGATCGCGGTCACGACCGCTCTGAGAATGGGAGCAGACACACCGCGGGCAGGTGTTGGCGCGCAAGCAAACCCCGGAACGCTGCCGATCCAGGCATCGTCAGGAGTAATGATCCCGTCAGCTATCGACCGGATCTGGGTGAGATACCGCTCGGCGTCAGGCTTATGGAAGATTGGCTTGAAGGAAGAGCTTCGCACATAGGTCCGTGCGCTCTTGTCGTAGACCATGTTGGTCCCGGCCAGACCCAGATATCTGTTGAGATCGGCTGACGCCTGATTGATCGAAACCCCGAATGTCTCGACGATGTCGCTTCGGTTTACGTGGCCTTCCCAGAACAACCGGAATTCGATGAATTCCAGCCTGCTCTCGACCCCTCTTCGTAATCCTGATTCGCCGTCCATGCCCCGTAGCCCCCACAAAAACTGGAATGACCAGTTTCTGTATGGGCACACCTACTGGACGGATGTAATTAAAGCAATGCGAATCTAATCCGCCAACACGTCAACACGATCCGAGATGGTGGACGCAACTCCCTCTGTAGACGCGAGAAAATTAAGGACACGTTGCGTCGTCTTGCGCCTCGGCCGCCGTCCCTCGCGAAGATCCTGAACAAACCGTGGGTCCCCAACGGCATGCCTACCAAACATGCTGGCCTTCGTACCGCTTCGCGCCAAATAGCCCTCAATCTGGTCCAGGAGCTCCATCGCCTTCGACTCGCTTTCCACTTGTGTTCTTGTTATGTTCTTATTAGGAAGGCTTCCTAGAGTCTAGGATCGAATTTCCTAGACGGATGCGATAGGACCCGCAGCGATGGAAGATGCACGCAAAGCCCTGGACGACCTGATCCAGCAACGAGGCTGTAATTACTCCTCGATCTCCCGCCTTCTCGGACGCAACGCGGCCTACATCCAGCAATACATCCGCCGCGGCAGTCCCCGGCAACTGGACGAGCAGGATCGCTCCGTGCTCGCTCGCTTCTTCGGAGTAGATGAGAAGATCCTCGGTGCGCCCGAGCGGCGATCCGGCCCGGTCGTCGAACTGGTCCATGTCCCCGTTCTTGATGTCGAAGCCTCGGCAGGGCACGGCGCTTTGGCCGAAATGGAATCCAAATGCGCCCAGTTCGGGTTCGATGAGAAGTGGCTGCGCCGCCTGACCGCGAGCAAGGCGACGAGCCTATCGATCATCGCCGTGCACGGGGATTCGATGGAGCCAACCTTGCATGACGGCGATGAAGTCATGGTCGATCTCAACGATGGACAGTCGCGGCTGCGCGACGGGATCTATGTGCTGCGCATGGATGACATGCTTAGCGTCAAGCGGGTCGCTATCGAGCCGCAAGGCAAGCGGGTCTCAGTGCTCAGCGACAATCCGGCCTATCCAAGTTGGCGCGGCCTGGAGAAGCGGACGATCAATATCGTCGGCCGCGTGCTTTGGTTCGGCCGCGCGCTACGCTAGGTAGCTCGCCAATGCTTGCCCTCCTCGCTGCCTCGATCGTCGCTGCTGGCCAGACCTTTACCTGCACACCCACGCATGTCTGGGATGGCGACGGGCCTATATGGTGCGCCGAAGGCCCCCATGTCCGTATTGCAGGAATCGCCGCGCGCGAAATGGACGGGACATGCCGGACCAACCAGCCCTGCCCCGACGCGTCGGCTATCGAAGCGCGCGACGCGCTCGTCGATCTTCTTGGCGGCCCTCGCGGGACCATCTCGACAGGGCACGTCGTGGTTCGTGGACCGAGATTGACATGCCGGTCGGAAGGTTCGGCAGGCGGCAACCGGACGGCTGCCTGGTGCCGATTGCCGAACGGAGCCGATCTCTCCTGCTCGATGATCCAGACACGCACTGTGCTGCGTTGGGATCGCTACTGGAAAGGGCCTGCGTGCCGCTAGGCCCGGAACTCTATCTGACAGGCCGTCTTGCCGAAGGCCCCTTCGGACTGGAACTCCATGCGGGCGGCGGGGTGTGGGAGCTCGACGACGGGCGTGGAGCACGCCGGTTGCTCGGACGCGAAGTGGAAGTCTGCGGACGCCGCGCCGGCTTCAACGAGTTCATCTGCGATCAGATCTGGCCAGCAGGGCAACCCCGCCCTCCTCGCTCCAAATTCAATGTTGAACTTCTCCTGGCGGGCGTTGTCGTGGGCTACGGTCTGATCGCGTTCTTCCTCGGCCTTGTTGGACGTCTCGGCTAATGCTGAGCAATTGGGAACTCTGGGCCTGTGCCAACCAGGTCCTGCAGACCCATGGTGAGAATGCACCCCTTCATGTCGCCGAGCAGATCGGCGCGCTCGCACTGATTGAGGACGAGGCGGGCATCGCCATCTGGAAAGCCATCGCCAAACGCGTGGCAGAGCTGATGGGGAAGGATGACCCGACGCGCCTGCAATAAGCCAATATTACCTCAGCCACATCTCAATGCTGGTCAGCCCATCGGCGAGAGATCGCCCGGAAAGAGAGTGGGCTGCGAGCTCCTGCCGGCATCCCCCTCGCCTTCGATCTCCAAACCCTGCATCCGCTCGACCAGATGGCGCGCGAGATCGACACGAGCATTGCGCTGGGCTCGCGGGTCGTCAGCTCCGAGCCCGACAAGCGTTGCTTCGGACGCAACCGCAAGCGCGACCTCGATGTGCGTAAACAGGATCTCATCGGCGATTCGGGACATGGTCGACATGAGAACAAAGACAGAACTAACAGTCAACCGGTGCCATATGGACCCATGCGGATATCCGCTGTGTCAGATCCCGATTTCGAAGGGCTTGGTGATCGAGCGATCGAGTTCGGGCGGCTCGCGAGCCGGTTCTTGCGAACGATCAGACGCCTTGCCCTTCGCCTGGCCCATTGCTGCCGCATCGCGCAGCTGATTGACCGTTTCGAGCGCCGAGCGCTTCATTCCCGGATTGCGCTCAACAGCTGCTTCGAGCTTGCCCGCATTGTCGACAAACAGGGTCAGACCATCGCGCAGACGGGTTATCGTGACGAGGAATGTCTGCTGGTTGGCAAGATTGCGTTCGCGGCTGTCCATGACGGCAATCCCGCGGTCGGAGGTCAGGCCCTGCGCCATGTGCGCGTTGAGTGCGTAGGCGAGATCGAGACGCCCGAGCATGGGGTCGCTCAGCCCCAGCCGGTGTTCGGCGCCAAGCGAGGTTTTCACCGTGACGCCCTTGGCATCAACCGCCAAGATGCGCGCCTGATCAGCGTTGAGCAGTCCGCGCTTGTGATCCGTCGCCGTCCAGCGAATGCGGTCACCATCGTGGATTTCTAGTGGGCGAACCTCAAACAGACGCAGCGGATCCTGCTCACCTTGCGGTCGCATCTGGCCCGGCCGGAATTCAAAGCGCTTACCCCGCTCGTTCTGCAGCATCACGCGTTCGCGGGTGGGATCGGTTTCGATCACATCATAGCGGCCCTTCTGCAGCCCCTGCCCCCTTTGCCGGCGGTCGACTTCGAGCACCATGCCGGCCGCATAGCTGCGCGAATAGCGCATTTCCTCACGCGTCAGATTGACGCGCGACAGCACAGTGAGACCCAAGGAACCCGGTCCCAATTCGCCATTGGCCTTGAGCCCGATTTGGACGGCTTCATTCACCTGTCCGCGCAAGTTGCGACCCGAAGCATAAATCGCGGTCACCTCCCGCTCAGCAGGCGAAAGAGATAGCCAGGCCGCCGCAGCGTCGACGGCAGCAGTATTTCCCGACGCGACGACATGCGGGCCTAGATGTCGCAAGGCCTCGTCGATATTTCCGCCCTGCGCTGCATATTGAGCGTCGCGCAACGCCTTATCGCGGGCCCGGAGATTGGTGTTCATGGCGGCCGTTTCGACGCCTGCCTGCTGCATGACGTCGAAGGGTTTGCCCGCATCAACGGCGCCCAATTGCTTCCTGTCCCCTATGCTGGCGAAGCGGTCGAGCTGAAGCAGGTTGGCGAGGCGCACGAGCTTTTCCTTGTCGGCATTGCCGACCATCGAGGCTTCGTCGAGTAGCGCCGTGGTGCCGCGCAGGGACGCGCGAGCTTCGGCAAGCCTCGCCTGGTCTGCTCCTTCCAGAAGGCCCTGATGCTGGCGTAGAAAGCGCGCGACCGTCATCGAGGGAATGCCGGTGTCACGTTCAAGCATCTGCACGAGCGTGTTCTGGACTGCTAGCCCGAGCACGGACTTGCCTTCCTCGCGCAAGATGTCCGCCACGGGTTTGAGGACGGTACTCTTGCCTGCGCCAGCTACGCCTTGAATAGCGACAATCCGGTTATGCGAGGCGAGAAGCAGGCGCCCTGCCCCTTCCTGGCCAGGGTTCAACGTCAGGCCATATTTGAGCTGAGATAGCGCCTGTAGCCGCTCTCCGGCCACATCAGCTGCGACCACGGCAGTTCCATGCCCGCGTCCGGTTTCGACGGCGGCGATGATGCGCTGCTCGAGCCCGATCGCATCGCGGGTCGTGACCAGATGCCGATCTGCACCCTTGCCTTTTTGCAGGTAGCCCTGGCGAAGTAATTGGTCGACGCGGTGTTCGATGTCGGGGAGCGTGGTGGGCAAGGCAAAGCCTAGCGCTGAGCGATATATCTCGGTCCGCGAGAACGCCGCCTCGCGCTCGCCCAAGTGCCTGATCGCCGATGCGACCGCATGAACGGCGGCGATCTGCTCGGGCGTCCGACGCCCCATGTCGCAAGGCACAAGCGGGTCGCCCTGACGTAGCCCTAGACGCTCCGCAAAGGTCGCAGCCAAAAGGCGCGCGCGCTGGCCGATCGATCGTACTGAATTTCCAATTCTGGAGACGGAGCCAATGTCGGTGGCGGCCCGTGCATTGGCCTGTGAAATGACAAGTCTCGGATCAAAGCCCAACTGTGCTGCTGCCTCGCGCCATTGGTTCACGAGAGCCTGGCGGTCTGCCACCGGCCCTTTGTCCGCGCGGGTCATCAATGTGGCTGCATCCAATGCGGCCGGACCTTTTGCCTCCATGGTCGAGTATGCCTCGAGAATCTCGGTGCGGCGCGAACTGAAGGCGTCACGCACGGGTTTTGGGACGCCCACCGCTTCGAAATTGCCATGCTTGCCGTATTCCCCAACCTGGTAGCCGAGCTTTTCTACGGCCAAGCGGAAGCGCGCCATGGTCATGGCATTGAGCAGCGTGTTGTGCTCCCAAATCTTGTCATTCCTCAGCGCTCGCCATTTGCCATCAGTCCCCTGGGTTACATTGGCAACCACGGCGTGAAAGTGCGCGTTGGGCTCCTGATTGCGGTTCGTATCGTGCTGGAAAAGCCCGATCACGAGATTACGCGTCGCGACCACCCGTTCCTTGCCTCGGACCTCCATGCGGGTTTCGGCGAGATTCTTCTCAGCCCAGGCCAGAGTCTCGCGGACGGCAGCGCCATAGGCATCGAGGATACGCCTGTCGCCGCCGACGAGGGCAAGGATGGACCAGCTCTTGGGGATCGAGAATGTGAGGTCGGTGCCGGCGCGATGCGCCCTGTTGTCGCTCCCGACACGGCTTCCATCGGGCAGCATGCCCTTGAGCACGGCCTCGAACTGCGAGGCTTCGATAACGCCTCGCAGTCCAAGCGTCTCCGCGCCTCTACCAAGCCATTGACCAGATCTCTCAGCATCGGCGCGGGTATAGTAATTGTCGGCGGCAAAGTAGTTGGCAGCGCCGCCGGCGGCACGGACATTGGCTACAGAGAGCATCAGGTCTCACTCCGCCAGGCGACGTCTGCCTCGTGCGTCACAGTTCAAAATCGCCGAGGTCGGGACCCTCGTGCGATGGCTGATCCTGCTCGGGAACGCCGTCTTCGAGCATGAGCTTGCGGGCTTCTGCCTCTCGCTGGCGCTGGGCTGTCCGATCGACGGCTTGCGGCTTATCCGAAAGCGGATTGGCACGTGGCAAGTCGCTTCGGCGTCCCTCCTTCACGCTATTCGGTGGATCCTTCTCATCGGGATGATCGCCTTTGCGGAGCGCCGCACTCGTTGGCAGCAACGGACGGGAATTGCGCGGCGTTGCCTTGTGCGCTTCGGGCGGCGATTTTCGCCGATGACCAGACTTGCCTGACACCTTCCTGGGGTCGTCGGGAATGTCCTTTTCTGCCCGTTTCGCCGCCTGCTGGCGTGATTGCTTGGCATCCGCCTCGACTACCGGCTCTAGCGGAAGGGTACCTTGCTTTGGGACGACAGGCTTGCCTGCTCCGTCGTCGTTCGACGAGGGATGTTCGCTCTGATTTGCTGGCGGATTGGTATCTGTCACGCCGCCTTTACTCTTGCCTTCGACTTGCCGGATCGGCTGTCGATCCTTGGCCCGACCGACGAAAACGTGTGCAATTCTTTCCCGGTCTATCGGCTTCAGACGGACCGGCGCTGCAGGAAAGCCGTCGGGGAATTTGATGAAGCCTGACAGGCGCGGCAGGTTCATCAACTGGTCGGGCAGCAGCAAAGGCTCGATATGCTTGCGCGGCGTCAGGCTGACGGCGTCGCGAGCATTGTTGTAGCCATAGGTGTAGCCCTCTTCCATGTCGCGAACCTGGCGATGCCCGATGAAGTCGGAACACCAGGTAGCTGTCTCGCGGTCTGCCGTACCGAGGATCAATTTGGTCCGGGCAAGCGATGCAAGCGTCATCGCCATGTTCTCACCGTAGACCTCCTTGAGCTTGGCGTAGGCATGGATGCCGGTGACGATTGCGCCGCCGAAATTGCGCGCTGTCTGCAGGCCTTTCTCGAGAGCGGGGAGCCGGTGAAGCGCGCCCAGCTCGTCGATGAAGAACCAGCATTTGAGGTCCTTGGTGCGAGGCATCGTCATCAGCGTGTTCATCGCCGTATCGAGCCACAGCGTGAGCAGCTGCGCGCACACGCTCATGTCGACGTAGCGCGCGGAGATGAAGACCATCGAGCCACTTCTTTTGGCGTTAGTGCCTTCGTCGTCATGGGCGCCCTCCTCGATCCAGTCGCGGACCGAAAAGCGGCGCCCGGAAGTGGGCAGGAGCTTCAGCGCCTTGGCGTTCACGTTGAACACTGCCCGGATCGATTCCGCCATGCGCGCGGCTTCAGGAGCAGTCAGGGGATCAGCGATCGTGCCTCGCATCATGGCGTGGACCCGCGAGAGATCAGCGGTCATCAGTTCGCGGGCAAGCGCAGCATTGGTGCCCCGTCCTTCAGCGACCAGTTTGAGGCAGAACTCGACGAATAGGGCACGCGCCGCGATGACCCAGAACTGCGCCTCCCCGCCCCCGTCATGGGGTACGAGGGCTTCCGCTGCCGCCCAGAATTCACCTTCGGTGCGGCATTCGTCGAAGAGGCTCCATTGGGGACAGCGCGCGTCGAGCGGGTTCAGAATTATGTCCCGGTCGGCCTGGTAGAAGTGTTCGATGAAAGCGCCGGTGAGGTCGAAGACGACGCAGCGCTGTCCCTTGGCGCGGGCTTCGGCAATCATGTCCGACATGGCGACTGTCTTGCCCATGCCGGTGGTCCCGATGAGCATGGCGTGGCTCTGTTCGAGCCGCCAAGGGTAAACAACCGTCGCAAGATGCGAGGGCCGGTAGGGAAATGCAGCAGACAGTTCTTTGGGCGAACACAGATGCCATTTCCAACCCATAGCGCTCGAAAGCTCACGGGCGCGCTCGCGCTGGTTGTGCCCGCGCAGCTCATCGACCAGTTCGGGTAGTGTCACGAGCATGGCCCCGCGCTCATGTTTGCGCTCTTTTGAACTACTGCCGAAGCGCGCTGCGAACCAGTAGAACAACACGAAGGCCGGCACGAGAAGCAAGGCCGAACGCACCAGAGCATCGCCCAGCAAGTCGAGCAGATGATCCCAGGCATTGATCACCGGCGGATAGGCATCGAGCATGATGATGGGGAGCTGGACGGTTCCTCCAAACCCCGTTTCGAGTGCGACCTGTTTGGCCGGGTCGAACTCCATGAAGCCGTAGATGGCAGCATAAATTCGCATCCAGACGAGGTAGGCTTCGTGATCGCTCAGCCCTGCCGAAATGGTCCACCAGCTAGTCCAGGAAATGCCGATGGCGGCGATGATCAGCGGCCCCTTGAGACCTGCTGCAAACATGAAGCTGAAGTGTCCGAGCAGCTGACTTCCGCGCGTGAAGTTGACGAGGTTACGCTTCATCGGAACCTCCCTCGCCGGCGTTTGCGGAGAGCCCCAGTTCCTTGCATTTGCGCGCGTAGGCTTGATGGGCTCGCTCACGCAGACTGTGATCGGCATGCCCTGCGAGAAGGGCATCAACGCCGACCATTGTGAACACCGATTGGCGGCTGATGCGGTCGACCGATGTTTCGAGCTTGGATGCAAGATCGTCGTTTTCGCATGCCTGCGAAAGCAGCGACCGGATCCATTCGCTGACGCTTATATCGCGCCGCTTTGCTGCAGTACGAACCCGCTCAGCGAGCTCGACGGTGACATGTACCTGGAGAGATTTTGGCCGTGTCATGCACGGACTCCTTGTGGTCAGGAGCCCGGAACGCACTGCGAAAGGCGGTTATTGTCTAAATCAGAAACGAGAACATGTCAAGAACATGCGAGATGCGCAGGAATGCGCCCTTTCTGGCTGCCTTCAATCAAATTCGATTGGCGAATTGGCGACCATTCATTTCTGATTGAGAAGCAGCCATTTTTGCAAGAATCCATCAAAACCCTGTATTTATTCTCTTTTTTACTGGCCACCGCCTGCGATTTGTCGCGTAGGGTGTGCTCTTCCGTCCCCAGCTTAGAGGGTAGGTTCCAGTGTCATGACCTGCACGGGATCGACGGTTTTGAATTCCCAAGACCAAGGGACGAAGACGATGCCGCTCGATTGCCGATCGTGTTAAAGATCGATCGAGTCCGCCGGCAGGAAGAATGGTGTCGCGGGCATCCCACCGGGAGCATGGCTATGGCGGACGTAACACTGAGCGCGACACCCAAAGGCAATGGTTTCCAGGCAACCGTGACCTATTCGAGCGGCGTGTCGATCAGTTCAGCGGAAGCCTTTCCGACGAAGGCAGAGGCTATTTCAGCAGCGGCCATGAAGGTACTCGACATGCCCGATCGGCTGGAGGAATTCGATGCGTCTAACGCCGAGGACTGATGCTGCAGGGAATGCTCGCGCGATGCCTACGGGAGCGACAATACGGGACCCGAGCAAAAAGAAAGGAGGAAGTCCTGACGGACTTCCTCCTTGTGTGTAGCCTCAGAATTCATCGCTCAGCTTTCCAGGCACTGTGTCGATGACCCGGTCCAGCATGGCCTTGGGCAGTGCGCCGTAATCGCCCTCATCGACCGCGATGTAACCTGCCTCACCATCGGTCAGGACATATTGGGTAAAGTAGCTGTGAAGGGACCGGGCATGAGCCTTGTCGAGTGCGGCAACGAAGGCTGCCTGATCTGCCTGGAATGAACCCTGCGCGATATTCAGTGAAGCGTACATGATCTTTCCTCCTGATGTTCGATGCGTCGCATCAGGAGCTGCGAGGATGTGGGTGACGGGTCGGGTCAGGGACCGCGCATAGCGCGGCCGCGAAGCGGCGATGGGGGAAACGATTTTTGCCGGGCTTGCCCGGTAAAAATGGTGGGGCCCCGTCGTCCTTGACGCGGCCCCAAAGCCCGCATCACACTTGGACTTTCTGCGAGAGAGACCTCTCCAACGTCAGCGTGAAAAGCACTGGCATCGCGGCAAAAACCGTTTTCCTACATGGCCCCATGCTGGCACTGTCGCGCGTGGAGGGGACCAACGGCCAGCGAAAGGACAATCTGATGGCCAGGTCCAAACCGAGCGCGCGTAATGCGCTCAAAAAACTGCGCGAGCAGCGCGAAGAACTCGATGCACAGGAGGCCAGGCTCCGTGATGAAGCGGCCGCCGAACTGGGCAAGGTTCTTCTCGAATGCGGAGCCGAGACGATCGAACCGGCGCAACTGAAGCAGCTCATCCGCGAATCGCTCACCATCGGGATCGACGATGCCCTCAAGCGGCTCTCCCCCGCCTGACACTTCAACCGCGGCGGGGTGCGGGCTCGATGCCCCGCCCCGCCGTCCAAGCAGCGAGCACAAAAAAAGGCCCCGATGGCGCGAACCATCGGAGCCTTGTCATATGCGGGAGGAACTCAGTCCTCGTCGATGTCGGGCGCACCCTCATTGTTCGACGCCCGGCCTTTGGTGAGGAAGTCCACCTTGTCGGCGATGATCTCGCAGCCGTAGCGCTTGGTGCCGTCCTGGTCTTCCCACTGCGTATAGTGGATGCGCCCCTCGACCGTCACGAGCTGGCCCTTGGTGCAGTACTTGGCGACGTTCTGGCCGAGCCCGTTGAAGCAGGTCACGCGGTGGAATTCGCTGTCCTTGGCGGTGTAGCCGTTTTCGTCCTTGTAGGTCTTGCCGTCCTTGCGGGCGGGACGGTCGGTGACGACCGAGATCGAGGTGATGTTGGTGCCGCCTTGGGTCGTACGGGTTTCGGGATCGCGGGCGATGCGGCCAACGAGGATTACGAGATTGGTCATGGTCTTTCTCCTGATCGAGCATTCCGGGTCCATCCCGGCTGCAAACCCGACTAGGAAGCGGCCACGGCGAAGCGCACCGAAGGGAAACCTCGATCTGGTTCGGGTGGTGCGGGCAGCCGGGCGCAGCCCGGCAACTCGGCCGGACCAGATCGGGGTTGCGCGTCTCGACGGGGATGCTTCAGGAAAGGTTTGCTTACAGGCCGGGTTGGTCCCGAGTGCCTTGCACAGGCCAAGCCATGACTTTTCGTATTATCGGGATGCCACGTACCCCTGACCTCGCCTGCCTCGAAGGCGACATCATATCTCGACTACGGACGCTCCTCCCGAAGCGGACGAAAGACCCCCTGAAAACGCACCGCCAGCAGCAGTCTCCACAGTGCCAAGCGGCATAGGCTCTTCCAGACGATGACCCCGCAACATCCAGTCTTGGGGCGTGATTAGGCGCCCCCAATCCGCAAAGGAAGGAATCGTACCCAAGTCCTCGCGGACGTGCTGTTCGCCTACAAGGCGAACGGGCACAACACGGCTATCGGCGTTGACGATAGTAGGCCCGAACAGGGTTTCGAGCATGAAGATGCCTTCGGCATGGTGCCGAAGGGCCCGGTGCCGCGGATCAGCAAAGATCGCCTTTGACTGGTCAAACCATTGGTGGAGCGGGAGGTAATCGTCCACCACCCCTCCCCATTTCCGAACCGACGATAGGGCGTGATAATAGCAATGAGCCATCGCACTTCTCCTAGAGATCAGTCGAATGGTCGTCGGCCGCCGTGTAACGCAGCTGGCAGTCCAGAACGAAACTCGGCGTAGCCACGTCGATGACCAGTTCGCCGCAAGCACCATCATTGATTTCCCATCCGGGATGATGGCGTTCGAGAGCAAGGTAAGTCAGTTGCTCGAGGGCGGAATTGAGGCTCTGGTCGCCGCCTTCTCCAGCACAGTCGATCGTCACTTCGGGACACGGAACACTCGCCCCGTCGGCGTCAGAGAAGACGCATTCTTCGACCGCACCGCTGTCGCCGCACCCATCGAAACGGATTTCTACGCGGGCAATTTCGGCATTGCGCAGCGGGGCAATGATAGCTGCCTTGAGCCGTTGGATTTCACTTTGTGCCTGCGCCGCGCGCTCGGCCTGGCGGACAGCAAAATCCGCCATGATCGCCTGAAAATCAGTCATCAGATTTCTCCTGCAATGTGGGGGCAAGGACCGATCGTCTTGCCCACGATAGCAGGCGATCTCTTTCCTCTGACGGCCTGCGCCAGCGCCGATGGCGCTGGCGCGATGCCGGACGCATCAGTCGGCATCCTGAGCCGCGCGCTTGGGAAAAGTTCCAAGCGGACCGCGGCGATCAACGACGGTAATCCGACGGGATTTGGCTTCGATGACGAGGCGCTCCAGGACCCCGTTTCCGGGAAAGGCGACGACATAACGAGGGTCAAGCGAGAGCATGCGCTCGTTGCGCTTGAAGCCTGCGCGTGCCCCCAGGCGCATGTCAAGGGAGAAGCTGATTTGCGGGATGTTGCGTCGTTCCGCCCATGAAGATGCCAGACGGTCAACGCCCTTGGTATCACCGCCGTGGACAAGAACCATGTCAGGGACCCGGTCGTGAACCTTGTCCAGAGTAGCCCAGACGTTGTTGGCGAAAGTGAGCGCATCCTGCTCGTTTGGATGGCGTGTGCGGCCACCGGCAAAGATCACCGGCGTACCTTCTGGCATGGCGGCGCGGCGCTTGGCTTCGGACCGGGCTCGGACGAACTCGCGGCCCTCGACAAGCGCGGAAGTTAGCATGGCGCTGTGATTGAAGCGCGAACTCGACACGGGCTTCCACGAGGAGCCGAATTCGTTGAGATAGAGGGCAGCGGCCACTTCACGCATCTCTTCGAGAGCGATCATGGCCCCTTCGGCACACTGTGCCCGCTCAACCTGGGTCTCGAGTTCATGGGTGTGAATTTCGGATCCATCGGCAGTAGCGAGGAGCGCTCGGACTTCGTCGGTTGCGCGGTCGACTGCGGTCGATTTGCGGGTCGCGGAACGGTGAAACATGTTGACGAACGCCCAGCCGAGGTCCTCGGCATCGGCCTCCAGCGCAGTCCCCGTGACCATTGCAAAGAGATCGGACCAGACCGCTTCGAGAGTCTGGACGACCGCCTCGTGGACCGGAAAGTCATTGGTGAAAACAGGGGCAGGACCAATCGAAAAACCGGAAAGATCGAGGCCGGCAAGTTGGTCAGAAAATGATGAGTGCATGGGTATTGTCCTCCTGACTGGCGTGAGGCTGACGCACCCGCTCATGGCTGCGCCAGCGAGAGCCCGTCAGGGCCAGCTTGAGGCAGTCTCCGCACCCGACAGGGGAAACCCGCTTGGGCAGGCTGGCGCGGGCAGGCCAACGGCCCACAGGGCCGGGCCAACTCGGGCCTGCGCAAGCCGGGTTGCGGCAGACTGGCGGCTGGCCCAGGGCCTTTCTCGCATGGCTTCAGGCCATGAGTGCAAAAGCAAGTTTCGTCAGGGAGGACAGGCACCTCGCCACGATCAAAGTGACTGGCGCATTCAGGCCACCCGTTTTGCGTAGACGCCCTCACCGTTCGACATGTGACCGAGGCAGACGAAGTCGCCGAACAACGCTTCAAAGCGCGAGGCGATCTGGGACAGCCAGCGCTGTGCTCTGGGCGATCTGGCCGTGCGCCAATCGGCATCCCAATAGGCGCCATCGTCACGCTCGACAATCCACACCGCAACCAGGCCGGCGTAAACCGACACGCCGAAATCTGCATAGGCATTGCGCATGAGGATGCGGTCTTCGCGGCCCCGCCAACCGTCGTGGGCGATCAGGGAAGGGAATACCTGCCCTGCGCGCTCGCGCAGATCTTCGCGGAGCCACTCATATTCGAAGTCCCAGTCGTCGTCGTCTTCAACTTCGAGCACGGTGAAGGCGACAATGGCCCCGCTGGGGTAACTGACCGATCGGCCCATGACACCCTCCTTCAGGCGGCCAACGCAGCGTCGGCAGACGCTTCGTCGGTATCATCGGCAGAGATCCGTCCTCCGAGTCTGAGCAAAAGCCTTGATGCTTCCTCAGCCTTCGCGGCAGCGGTGAGAATGGCACGGTCATCCTGCTTCAGGAGCTTGAGCCAGTGCTCGATATAGCTCGCATGGCTATCGAGGTGGGTGACTGGCAGACCGAGTTCAGCGCCAAGCATAGCGCTCGAAAGTTCGGCAATGAGTTCCTCGGCAGCGTAAGCTGCAGAACCAAATCGATTCTTGAGATTGCGGTCGAGGCGACTGGCATGGCCGGTCCAATGCGACAGCTCGTGCGCGAGCGTCGCGTAATAGTGGTCGAAGCCCGAGAAGAGATGCGCAGGCGGCATTGTCACCCGGTCAGCCACTGACTCATAATAGGCTTCGTCGCCCTGATGCCGCAGTACGGCCGGAATACGGGCAAAGAATGAGTCGAGTTCAGCCTGACGGCCCTCGGGCTCCACCACCTCAAGCGTCGCGGCGGGATGGAAACGCTCGGGCAGACCTTCGACCTGATCAGCATTGAAAACCGGATAGGCCTTCAGCACACGACGACTTTCGTCGGTTTTTTCGCCGGTGTCGGGGGCTTCGACTTCCTTGGTGTAGCTCTTGTAGAAGATGGCGATGGTGGATTTTTCACCTTTGCGCACCTGCGCGCCCAGTTCTTTGGCCTGATTGTAGGTCATCCAGAACGGCGAGGCGTAACCGCACATGTCGGCAACCATCCAGAGCCAGAATACATTCATGCCGCGATAAGGGACGCCGCACGCCCGCAATGGGCGCGCGACCGGCACACCGCGCCACGGCTTGATCCACGGCTTCGTGCCGGACTCGAGGCGGGCGATGATTTCTTGGGTGATACGGGTAGCAGGCGACACTCCGCCGCTTTGTCCCTTGCGATAGGCCATGTTGGATCTCCTGAAATGGCCTGACGACAGTTCCGTCGGTCAGTGCCGGAGATCCCGGAGCCCCCTCCGCTCTCTTTCCATGAAGGAAGCGGCCCCCCGGCATGTGCCGGAGGACCGCTTCACGGTGGCGAGCAGCCGTTCCTGTCAGGAGGAGGTCAGGCGGCCAGCTCGCTCGGGGGCTGATTGTCGTCGTTGGCGACGAAATCCGCGTCGGGGCTTTGCGCTTCGTTATCGGCAGGAATTTCCGGCTGATCGGCAAAGCGCATGACTTCGGGCACCCAGGCGAGCGCCCTTTCCCGAACTTCGACCTCGGTGATGTAGGTCCCCGCGAAGACGCGCTCGGCGCTCATCGCAAGATCGCCCTTTTTCACCGATGCAAAGCGTGAGGACAGTTCCAAACCGCCAACATCGGTGAGCGCATCAAGGATGACCTGCTTCGAGACGCGGTCGAAGTAGTTTGCCGCGGTCGGACGCCACCATTGCGCCATGTCGATGCCGATCGTGCTGCCCAGATGATCCTGGAACGTGATCTGACGTTCGCCTGCCATGTTGAGGCTCGCCTCGAGCGTGCGAGCGACGACGAAGCCGAGCCATGCTGCGCGGCTTTCATCAGCGAGTGCCCGAAACATCTTGAAGCGCGACGAAGCGTCCTCGCCAGATCGCCAGCTCTCATCGAGACCAGAGCGCAGGTCCGCAAGGGATGCGCTTGCCGGCGCATCCTTCGCTTCGAACCCGACAATCGGACCCGCAGGGACGCCGCCACGCAGGGTCGTGGCCGCGCGCGACCGCCAGTCGTGGGTGTCGGCATCCGCGAGGGTGAAGACCATGATGTCAAGCGAAAGGCCGGGATCCGAGGCTACGTGGAGCGCGAGCACGTCACGACGTTGCATCGCAAGTTCGTCGACCAGGCGCTTGGAAAGCGCTGCACGGCGTTTGCCATCACTGCCGACACTCGCAACGACTTCGACGACATCTTCGTCACCAACGACTTCGATGTCGCGCTCGCCATAGAACACCGGCTGGAGAACCGGTGTGCCGTCGCGCGAGAGAACGAGGATCATTCCGGCATCGGCCTTCAGTTCGGGTGCCAGCTCCGGGGGCTTTGCCCGAATGTCCTGGCATTCGCGCTCGATCGCTTCGATCGTCGCCTCGGCCGCAGCAATTGCTTCTTCGGCGCTGTCTTCGTCTTCAAGAATGGCAGCATGCTCGTCGTACGAGGCATCGAGCTCATCAAGGCGGGCCAGTTCGGCGTCAGTCAACGGAGCCGGCTCGGCTGGAAGTCGAATGAGGCCTTCGACGAGATCGTGACTGGCATAGGCGTCAAGCGTCGGCTTGACCCAGGCAAGACCCTGCTCTGCTGCGAGCGCCTTGGCGCGCTTCTCCATCTCTTGCACGGCGAGCGTTTCGAGAAGCGCGACATCGACCCAGGACTCGCTGTCATCGTCGTCGAAGAGTTCGCGTTCGATCCGGCCACCTGCAGCGATATAGGCTTCGCGACCGACAAGACGGGCCCGAGCATCGCTGCCGCGAACCGTGCCGGAGAGCACCATGCGTCGGATACTGTCGACGCTGGGCGCATAATAGCCCGAAGACGCTTGCTCATAGACGCGAGCCTGAATTTCTTGATCGGAGGTCGCGCCGAAAGCTTTGGCGAGATCGAGAGTGATTTCACCGGATGCCAGAGCATCGAAGACGACAGGCGCGAGAATCGCGAGACGCAGACGGCCTTCGACGAAGCGGACCGTCAGCCCGAAGCGGCGCGCGACATCTTCCGTCGAGGCACCAGCATCAATAAGGGCAGCGAAAGCCTGCGCTTCATCGGCTGGGTTCATCGCGAGGCGATGGAAGTTTTCGGCCAGGCTCGTTTCGACTGCGATTTCCGCATCGTCCTCAAGCACGAGGCAGATGACCTCGTAGCCCTTCGG
>NZ_CP013343.1 GCF_001610975.1 Sphingopyxis terrae subsp. terrae NBRC 15098
GAGCAATCTGCATTCCCGGATGAGTTACAAATGGTTTGTAAATAATCCAAACGGTGATATGAGATTTATACAGCATCGCCGTTTGGGGATTTAAGCCATGAAAACCGCCGTCGCCTATTACCGGGTTTCCACTAGTGGGCAGGGCAAATCAGGCTTGGGCCTGGACGCACAGCGGGAAGCCGTTGAACGCTTCGCCCAGGCGGAAGGCATCACCCTGATTGCAACGTTTCAGGAAGTGGAGAGCGGGAAAGGGGCGGACGCCCTTGATCGTCGCCCCGTTCTGGCAGCTGCACTGGCAGCGGCGAAAAAAGAAGGCTGCGCTATCGTCGTGGCCAAGCTCGATCGCCTTAGCCGTGACGTTCACTTTATCAGCGGCCTAATGGGGCAGCGCATCCCGTTTATGGTGGCCGAGCTGGGCGCGAACGCTGATAGCTTCATGCTTCACCTTTACGCGGCGCTGGCAGAGAAAGAGCGAAACCTGATTAGCGAACGAACCAAGGCGGCGCTGGCAGCGGCTAAGGCCAAGGGGGTTAAGCTAGGCAATCCGAACATTGCGGAGGCGACAGAGGCAGCGAAGGCCGCGACACAAGCCAACGCTGAAACCTTTGCCAAGCAAATTGCCCCCCATATCGAGGCGGCGCGGTCGAACGGCTGTAAGACCTACCGGGAGGTGGCAGCGGCATTAAACGCTCGCGGCATCCCGACAGCGCGAGGCGGCAGCTGGCAAGCGGCAACGGTCCGTAACATCGAACTACGGTTGGCGGCATGACGTCCCGCGACGGCGCTGGCAGCCTGTTTGACGCCCTGCCAGCCAACGTCCTGGCGTTGACGGTTGAAGCCAAAAGGTCCGTTGACGCTGGCAATCCCGACTATCTGCCAGCTGTATTTTGTCACGTTGGCTTGCCTCGATCACGCTTTGAAGGGCAGACCTTTGAACGCCAATCAGGCAACGTTTCATTGCAGATCGAGGCAGGGAAAACCTTTGACGGCCAAGGTTGGCAGACCCAGCCTATTCCCTACGGCACAATTCCACGCCTTGCCCTGATCCACATAACCAGCGAGGCGGTCCGGACCCAATGCCCCGTCATTGACGTAGGCGATAGCGTCTATGCTTTTCTGGAAGCCCTAGGGGTGGGAAACAACCAGGCGGCCCGCAACAGGGCGCGCAAGCAAATGACGGCGCTCGCGGCTTGCCATATGCGCCTAGGGCGGCTGGTAGATCGAGACGGCAAGAAATTCGCCCAGACGGTTGATGCCAAGCCCTTCCAGCAATTCGAGGCTTGGATAAGCGACACTGGCAGCCAAACAGCCCTATGGCCTACATCGGTCGAATTATCCGCCCCGTTCTTTGAAGCCATCCTGCGAACAGCGGTCCCGCTTCGCCATGAAGCCCTTGCCCAGCTGACGTCATCGGCGCTGGCGTTGGATATATACAGCTGGCTGGCGCATAGGCTTTGTAGGGTTAGGCGTGGAGGCGTGACCATATCCTGGGCGGCGCTCGCGGAGCAGTTTGGGCAGGAATATAATAACCGAAAATATTTCAAACGGGAGTTTGCGAAGCAGCTGAAACCCGTTCTGGCAGCCTATCCGGAGGCCCGCGTGACTATTGTTACGGGCGGCATCCAATTGGACGCATCGCCGCCACCAATCCCTAAAACTGCGGCGAGACGATTAAGGAGGATGCCATGAACATACCGAAACGCTTGCCCTACGAACTGGTGATCATCGCCGGTCTGATGTTGGGAAGCTGCAAGCCCGCGTGGGAGGACAGGCTAGATGTTGCGGACGTGAACGCCCGCAATGCCATTTACCGCGTCAATGAACTGGAAAGCCGCGTAGATGAATTGGAGAGGCAGGCAAATGAACTGGAAAGCCGGTTACAGTAAGCGGCACCGCATTTTTCGCGAGGCGTAAGGGCCGGACCATCGCCCCCCCCTGTATCGGACCATCGCCCCCCCCATCACCGGACCATCGCCCCCCCCCATCTACCTATAGTCTCACCATGTAGATTTTCCGGTAGCGCAAAGCCGCAGAAACAGAGGGATTCCAACGTCTGTTCTTGCTGTGTTCTAAAACTTACGATAAATGATTAGGGGATGGCTCACACTCCCAAGGCGCTCTCAAGCGCAAAGCCGCAGAAACCTGCATCTCCCGCCCCCAGCCGCAAGGCTGCGCGTAACCGCACGTCGAAACGGCGCACTTATATACGTAGTGCGCCGCGCCAGCATGTCCCGAACAGCCGCCATCACTGGAAAGAGTATCTCCCAGCTGAAAAGGCTCTTGATTTGGTGGAGGCGGCTACTCACGCGCACACAATCGGGCTTCCTCTCAATCAAGCGGTCGCCATCCATTTTGAGCGCGGCGAACTGCCCGACATCTACCGCCCCCAGGACGCTATTCACTACTGGCTAAAAGCGGCCGGCCAATGGCTTCGCAATAGGGGCGTCCAGATGACGTTCATTTGGGTGATCGAGCAAGCCATAGGAACGGGGATCCATGTCCACATTTTATTGCACTGCCCGCCCCAGCATCAGAAAGAGTTTTTCAAAAAGGGCCGGACCAGCTGGTTGCTGAAAGCCGGTATGTCACAAAAAGACAAACGCACCCTGCATAACCAGCGGGTCGGTCCGCGGGGCTATGAGGTCGGGACTGCCAGCAAATATGATCATGGTTCATATCAACGCCAATTAAAGGGGGCTTTGCGCTACCACCTGAAAGCCATCAGCCCTGACCAGGCAGCCCCCCGACTGACAGGTAGCGACAAGCCCTTTGCGGAACTGTTCGGCATCGAACCCGAATACAGCCATCCCATCTACGGCAGACGCGCCAGCCAATCCCAGAACATCAGCAAAAAGGCTCGCGATAAATACCACGCCAAAAGAGCCTAAGACGGCAACGGGAAGCCCCCCGTTTTTTACCGGGCAATTCCGGAAGCCCAGGAGACTTGGCCAATACGCGCACGCGGGAAGCCCCTCCATTGTTAGCAATGACTGCGATGTCGGCCCAATGGGCTATCAAGGGGCGTCTTTCTCCATGTTGCGCCCAGCCACCGGCCCTGCAGACTGACTGTAACTAGAAACTGTCACAGCCTGCGCGGTTACAGTCATTGGCTAATTTTGCGGTCAATAAGCGCACGCTGATCAGGGCAGCCCTGGGTAGGACCCACCAAACAATCTGAGCAAGCCTGTAACTGATTTAACAGTTAAGGAATGTTAAGGCTGAAACCCGCCCCAGCAACGAGATGCCCGTAAAATGCCCTAGGAGGAGCCGCACAGCGACGATGAGGCAATTCAGCCCCTATAGAGCCGAAATATCAAGATGGCCCGCAGCGGGGCTTAAAATCGATTTTTGGACGCCTTAAAGGGGCGGTCGGCACCCTGCACAATGGCGACGTTCGCTAAAATAGCGAAAAATAGCCGTCTAAAGTAGGCCAAAGTAGGTGAACGCGTCGGGGGCGACGTGGCGCAAACGTTCGTCTAGGCGTTCACCTAGTCTGGCCGCATAATGCCCCGAACGCGTCGGGGGGTAACGGTATGCCGCAAAATGTCACGCCAAAGGCTAAGGCGGAGCCTGAATGGTCCCGCTTCACCTATAAGGAATTGGCGACGGCGCTGGGCGTATCAGCTGACGCGGCTCGAATGAAAGCCAAGCGAAAGGCCAAAAAAGGCGATTGGCAGATTATCCCAGGCAATCACCCATCGGACAAGGTGACGGTCCTGATCCCAGAGAATGATCAGGAACTGGTAGGCGAACGCGTCGGGGGCGACGAACCCGAACATCCCGAACGCAAGAAAGGGCGAACGCGTGAACCCGAACGCGATGGCGAACTGTTCACCCTCTACACAGAAGCCCAGAAGCGCATCCAGGCGCTCACCGATCAGCTGCTAGAAGCCCAGGCGGATAGGGTGGCACTGGCAGCTAGCGAGGCGCGGGAGATGGCGTTGGCCGCAGAGATAGAGGCTTTGCAACGCCAGCTAGACCGCGCCCATGCAGACATTGCCTTTCACCGCCGGACGTGGTGGCAAAAGCTGACTGGCAGATAGTGAGGGAGGAACAGCATATGATCGCGTTTAGGGTTGGAGTGGTTTGGGCGGCGATGGTTTCGGCATCGGTCACTTGGGCGACAGCCGCAGCGGCGCAACAAGCAAGCCCATACAAACTTATCGTGGCATCGAGTGAGGGCGGGGTAACAGCCATCGACTACCCAAGCGCAGCGAGATGCGAGCGCGCCAAGCAGACAATAGAAGCGGAAATGAAGCGACGGAATGATGAGGCTAGGAACAACCTTCCCCCCGGCGCTATCCTGACGAATTATGGCTGGCAAGCGC